>JAGXSU010000059.1 GCA_018333785.1 Methylomicrobium sp.
TAAATACGTCCCTGTAGCTCTCTGCAACATCCCTGTTGCAGAAGCCTTTTCAATCAACCACCTACACCCACTAAAATTGGAGGGGGTGAGCAGATACGAATCTGTAAACATTAACCCTAAAAAGTTTTCGTATTTTATAACGGCTGGAGTGAAGTCAATGCCGTTCAATAAAGGCCATCGCAATAAATTGATAGGCCCGCTCTTACAAAATACGCTTAACCTCACTGCCGTCCTGAAAAAACGTACAGTTCTTGTTGAAAATACCACCAGCCCAAACAAATTGTTGGTAACACAACCAACAATCACCTTACAACATAATTAATAATTCATTTTATTCAATAGCTTAGGATGTTTTTTCTGTTTGGCACACGGCTTGCTAAATACCAAGTACTGTTCACAACAAGCCCAAGCAGGAGAATAACATGGCATTACGTCAATGCGCTATATACGGTAAAGGTGGTATCGGTAAATCAACCACTACTCAAAATCTGGTCGCAGGCTTAGCCGAACTCGGCAAGAAAGTGATGATTGTCGGCTGCGACCCAAAAGCTGACTCTACCCGTTTGATCCTTCACGCCAAAGCACAAAACTCAATTATGCAAATGGCTGCGGATGCAGGTAGCGTGGAAGATTTGGAACTTGAAGATGTATTAAAGGTAGGTTATCGCGACATTAAATGCGTTGAATCCGGTGGCCCAGAGCCAGGCGTTGGTTGTGCCGGCCGTGGTGTTATCACAGCGATCAACTTCCTTGAAGAAGAAGGTGCTTACGATGAAGACCTTGATTTTGTTTTCTATGACGTACTTGGGGATGTTGTCTGTGGTGGTTTTGCCATGCCAATCCGTGAAAACAAGGCGCAGGAAATTTATATCGTTTGTTCGGGCGAAATGATGGCGATGTATGCGGCCAACAATATCGCTAAAGGTATCGTGAAATACGCTAACTCAGGCGGTGTCCGTTTAGCCGGTTTAATCTGCAACTCACGTCAAACAGCGCGCGAAGACGAACTGATCATGGAATTGGCCAATAAACTGGGTACACACATGATCCACTTCGTCCCTCGTGACAACGTGGTTCAACGCGCGGAAATTCGCCGTATGACCGTTATCGAGTACGAACCACAAGCCAAGCAGGCGCAAGAGTATCGTGATCTGGCCAATAAAATCATCCATAACAAAAACCTGGTCATTCCAACACCCATCACAATGGATGAATTGGAAGAATTGTTGATGGAATTTGGTGTAATGGAGGAAGTTGACGAGAGCATCGTTGGCAAGACTGCGGCAGCTGAAGCTACTGCTTAAAGCTGATTGGGTTTTGCTTATCTCAAGTTAAACCCGGCACACAGCACAAGATGTTGGGTCAGGCATTGGCCTGGCCCAACCTACGATTCCCACAACTGCCTGTTGGGAGATTACCCACGGCATTAGGAGGATAACATCATGGCAGCCATGACAAGAGAAGAGACTGAAGCACTCATACAGGAAGTGCTGGAAGTCTACCCTGAAAAAGCAAAAAACGATCGCGCCAAACATTTGGCCGTGAACGATCAAAGCCTGGAAAAAGCAAACAAGTGTATTACCTCAAACCGTAAGTCCCTGCCGGGCGTGATGACCATTCGTGGATGCGCCTACGCCGGTTCAAAAGGGGTGGTTTGGGGCCCGATCAAAGACATGATCCATATTTCCCACGGACCGGTCGGCTGCGGGCAATATTCCCGCGCCGGTCGCCGTAATTATTACGTCGGCACCACGGGTGTCAACACCTTCGGCACAATGAACTTTACTTCCGATTTTCAGGAAAAAGACATCGTATTCGGCGGCGATAAAAAGCTCGCCAAGCTGATCGATGAAATCGAAGTGTTGTTTCCATTGAATAAAGGCATTTCGATTCAATCGGAATGCCCTATCGGTTTGATCGGTGACGACATCGAAGCAGTCGCCAAAGTCAAGAAAAAAGAACACGGAAAAACTATCGTACCGGTTCGGTGCGAAGGCTTTAGAGGAGTTTCTCAATCCTTGGGTCACCATATTGCAAATGACGCGATACGGGACTGGGTGCTGGAAAATCGTGATGGTGACGAAAGCTTCCCAACCACACCTTATGATGTCGCTGTCATCGGCGATTACAACATCGGCGGAGATGCCTGGTCATCCAGAACCTTACTGGAAGAAATGGGTCTGCGTGTAGTGGCCCAATGGTCCGGTGACGGTACCATCGCTGAAATCGAAAAAACCCCTAAAGTGAAGCTGAACCTGATTCACTGTTACCGTTCGATGAACTACATCGCCCGGCATATGGAAGAAAAGTACAGCATTCCCTGGATTGAGTACAACTTCTTCGGTCCGACCAAAATCGCCGAATCGTTACGCAGAATCGCCTCCCACTTCGATGAAACCATACAGGCAGGCGCAGAACGTGTGATTGAGCGCTACAAGATCGAATATGAAGCGGTAATTGCCAAGTACAAACCTCGCTTGCAAGGTAAACGCGTCATGCTGTATGTGGGCGGCCTCCGTCCGCGCCACGTGATCGGCGCTTATGAAGACTTGGGCATGGAAGTGGTGGGGACCGGCTACGAGTTTGCTCACAATGACGACTACGACCGTACCATCAAGGAGATGGGTAACGCTACCCTGCTTTATGATGATGTGACCGGCTACGAGTTTGAAGAATTCGTCAAAAAAGTCCAGCCTGACCTCGTCGGATCCGGCATCAAGGAAAAATATATTTTCCAAAAAATGGGCGTCCCTTTCCGTCAAATGCACTCTTGGGATTATTCAGGACCTTATCACGGTTACGACGGCTTTGCCATCTTCGCCAGGGATATGGATATGACTATCAACAATCCTTGCTGGAAAAACTTTAAAGCACCTTGGAAAACCGAGGCTGCCAGCGATGCGGTAAAAGCGGTGGCGTAACACCCTGTGTTGGGTTGCAAATACCTGCAACCCATACAAAACAGATCTACCTAATGCAGGCTGGGTTGACCGATAAACCAACCCGGCTAAATCCAATCTACGCCGTCCACAGATTAGTGGCGCGTCAGGAGATTATCATGAGCCAAGAAGTCGACAACATTCAACCCAGTTATCCATTGTTCCGTACCGACGAGTACAAAGAGAATCTGGCCAATAAACGCGAAGCCTACGAAGAACGTCATCCGCAGGAAACCATTGACGAGGTGTTTCAATGGACGACCAGTCAGGAATACAAAGAGTTAAACTTCAACCGCGAAGCATTGACCGTAAACCCTGCCAAAGCCTGTCAACCTCTGGGTGCAGTATTATGCGCACTGGGTTTTGAAAAAACCCTGCCTTATGTGCATGGATCACAAGGTTGTGTGGCTTATTTTCGTACCTATTTCAATCGTCATTTTAAAGAACCGATATCCTGTGTCTCCGATTCGATGACTGAAGATGCAGCCGTATTCGGTGGGCAAAAAAATATGTTTGCCGGTCTCGAAAATGCGAAGGCGCTTTACAAGCCCGACATGATTGCCGTATCGACGACCTGTATGGCAGAAGTTATTGGTGACGACTTGAACGCGTTTATTAACAACGCCAAAAAAGAAGGCCATATCGAACAGGAATTTCCAACGCCGTTTGCACATACGCCGAGCTTCGTCGGCAGTCATACAACCGGTTGGGATAATATGTTCGAAGGGATTGCCCGGTATTTCACGCTAAATTTCATGGAAGACAAAGAAGTCGGTTCTAATGGCAAAATTAATTTTGTCCCCGGTTTTGAAACCTATCTGGGAAATTTTCGCGTCATTCATCGTATGATGAAAGAAATGGGTGTCGATTATACGTTGCTCAGCGATCCTACCGAAGTACTGGATACTCCGGCTGACGGACAATTCCGCATGTATGCCGGCGGCACGACCATGGATGAAATCAAGGATGCACCGAATGCCATCAATACGATTCTGCTGCAACCTTGGCAATTGGAAAAAACCAAGAAATATCTCAACACTACCTGGAAGCATGAAACACCGAAGCTGGAAATTCCGATGGGTCTTGAGTGGACCGACAAATTGTTGATGACCATTTCCGACCTGACCGGCAAACCGATTCCAGCCTCATTGGAAAAAGAGCGCGGCCGCTTTGTCGACATGATGACTGACTCCCATGCCTGGTTACACGGCAAGAAGTTCGCACTGTATGGCGATGCCGACTTTGTCTTGGGCATGACCAAATTCCTGCTGGAACTGGGCGCCGAAGTGACTGACGTGTTGGCCAATCATGCGAACAAACGCTGGAAAAAAGCCTGTGAAGAAATTTTGAATGCTTCACCTTACGGCCAAAGTGCGACTGTTCATATCAGCAAAGACTTGTGGCATTTCCGATCATTGGTATTCACCAACAAACCTGATTTCATGATCGGTAATTCATACGGTAAATTTATTCAACGTGACACCTTCTACAAAGGTGAAGAGTTTGAGGTTCCGTTAATCCGGATAGGCTTTCCAATCTTTGACCGCCATCATTTGCACAGAATGACAACGCTCGGTTACGAAGGCGGCATGTATATCCTGACTACCCTGGTCAATGCCGTACTGGAGCAATTGGACAAGGAAACCAAAGGCATGGGCACTACCGACTATAACTACGATTTGGTTCGCTAGTTAACTCAAGTTCAGGTTAGCTGGCAACAACTAACCTGACCGCTCAAGCTTCAACGTTGGGTTGGCTATTGACAACCCAACCTAATTTTGTTTGGAGAACCCTATGCCCAGCGTCATGCTGAGAAAACGTGAAGACGGCAAATTGCTGTTTTATGTGGCTAAGAAAGATCTTGAAGAAACGATTGAGTCGATGGAATTCGACACCCCTGACAAATGGGGTGGCGAAGTGGTGTTAGGCGACGGTTCCCGCTATTATTTTGAACCCACCTCACCCCCGCCTAAAATTCCTACGACTTTACAAGCAAAACGTTTATAAGGAGGCTGTCATGGCTTTATATATAGTGGCTGACGAATGCATTTCCTGCGGTGATTGTGAGCCGGTCTGTCCGACCGGATCGATCAAAGAAGGCGCCATCGTCTACGAAATCAACAAAAAAACCTGTACTGAATGTCTGGGCGACCACGATAAGCCTGAATGTGTCAGGGTTTGCCCTATCGATAACTGTATCCTACCGTTAACGGCCTAATCATGAACAAGCCAAATCTAAACAGGGATCTGGCTTTGCGTATCGGGTTGGCAGCGCGCTCCCTGCCCGATACTCAGACTAAGTTATTCATGACCGTATTAACCGAATGCACCGGTTTACCCTTGACGGAAGCGACGGTTGATTCACTGGATAAAACCCTCTTCCGCGAAGTTTTCAGGCAACATGGACGAGCGTTTACTGAAACCGCCCTTGACCACGCATTAAGCATTCTTAAATCGGCCAAACCGGTCGAACTATCTGCTCCAGACCAAACAGACTATCATGACGGCGAAATGCCCGGCTCTATCCGGATTGCGATCGGCAGTCAGGATGGCTACCATGTCGACGGTCATTTCAGTTCGTGCCTGCAATTCATGATTTATCAAATATCGACCAGCGAAATCCGCCCTGTCGATATTCGTCCGATACAATTGGACGACGCGCGAAAATATTCGGACAAAAACGAATACCGAGCCGATCTGATTGCCGATTGCCAAATCCTGCACATTGCCTCCATAGGCGGTGCCGCTGCGGCCAAAATCGTAAAAAAGGGCGTCCATTTGATCAAAATCGGTAACCATAAAACGATAGCCTCCGTGCTGGAACAACTGCAACACATACTCGTAGAGTCTCCGCCACCCTGGCTCGCCAAGGTAATGGGTATCGAAGGAACTCAGCGCTTCCGTTTCGAAAAACAGGAACCGGTTTTATGATTAACCCTCAGCTGACACAAACCATTGCTGAAACCATTGCCTCACAAGGTATTGATGAAACGGTGATCGGTTTATTGAGAGAGCAACATCCGGGGATACACTTTACCTATTGCATGGACGACGACATCCCTGATCACACCCCTGTATTGGAACATCCCGAATTTAATTTATACCTGGTTGACGGAAGAGATCATTGCCTGTGCCTGACGCAAAGTTATGAGCAGGCATCCGGTTTCGTCGTTGCTGAAATTGTGGAATACGACTGATAAGGATACTCGATGGACGGTGAACAACGCCCCGTTTCGACTCCGATGGCCGACTGCAGTCTATGCCGTTTTCGCAGCAAAACATTGCTGATGGGCCGCTGTATGCCGGGTGACACCTGTGTAATGGCCGAAAGTGGCCGGCAAATTGACCGATTTCTCAGAGTCAATCCGTTTTATGCTGTGCTGTTTCTGACCGATGCCTTTTGGGAGAGACGCGCCATTGCTGTTCGCTATGCGCCGTTAAAAGCATTGCTGAACGTGATGACTGACGAAGATGAAGTCGTCAGACGTGCCGTTGCTTTTCGGCTACCCCCGCACCAGTTGCTGCCGATGATTGACGATCCTGACCGGGAAGTACGCATGACGGTTGCCAGTCGCATTGAACTGGAGCATCTGGAAAAGCTGGCAACTGACCGGGATTACATTGTCCGGGTAACCGTCGCCAAACGCCTGCCTACCGGCCGTTTATTCCGTTTTATCAAGGATGTGGATCTGGAAGTGCGCAAAGTCGTTGCCAAACGCCTTCCGGAAATGAGTCTTGGCCTGATGATTCATGACGACTCCCCGGAAATAAGACGAATTCTGGCAGAACGGATGGCGCCGGAGGATGTTTCGGTGCTGTTTAACGATGATGACTGGCTGGTACGTTATACCGCCGCGCTACGCGCCAACCCTGACGACTTGTCGGGACTGGCCGACGATCCGGAACCCGATGTCCGGGCTTTGGTACATCAACGCCTTAATACTGCGCATCCATCAGGAGCTGAAAATGAATGAGTCGCAATTAATCATTGCCGGTCAAACCCTCTCCGAATGCTGTAAAAAAATTATCCCGGGCCAAAACGATGAGGCGCTGTTGGCTAAATTAGAATCACTCATTCCGGATTACCCGGTACGATTGGCCATGATTGGAGAAGAATGGTATCGCATAGGGGGTGTAGTCGACTCCGAAGGTAAACGTGTCGCTCACGATTTAATTGAATGGACGGAAAGAACCTATATTCAGTGCGGCCAAAATCTGCAAATCCTGATCGATCATGCCCGCGAACAAAAACTGATTGCCACCCGGCAAACCGGCAAAACGCTGTATTTTGTCGTTCAAACCGGCAAGGAAGCCGCTGATTTCACCTTGATTGAAATCGACAAGACGCATGAAATTTCAGACCGGTTAATGGTCAATGAAAAAGAGTTGCCGGAAGATTTAGAGGACTTTATTGATCCGATGAATCCGGCCAGTATTGAAAGCTTTTACCTGGGCTCATCCAATTACACTTACCGGCGCAAAACCGATATCACTCTCTTCATGGAAGAAATCAATAAACATCATGCGTTCGAACATCCGGTTCAACGTTTCATGGATGACTGGAATCGGAGCAGCGCCGGTCAAAGCCATAAACTGTCCGAAGACTGGATCATCCGGCCCTTTCAACATACCGGCCGGTTCGGCGAGCAGATTGTGAATGCCGAAATTATCAACACCCATATCAATCACCTGCCTTACCTTGAGGATATCGGCGGAATCAAAGGCAACACACTCAACAACCTGTTGAACCGGTTCGATCGTCAGGCCGGCTACCCCTTTGCCTGGTTTTTTTACATGGTCAAAGGCAAACTGGTTTCACCCTACAGCGCCCAATCGGTTTATAAAGACATCACTGGTGATTTTGCTTACCTTCCGGAACGCGACGAAGCCATTCTGCGCGACTGGATTGCCCAGCCTTATAATGTGTAATCCTTAACCCGGGTTCATCTGTATTTGCGAACCCAATGCATATGGCCTTGAAGCTTAAATTACCCATTTCGACGAAAAATATACCCATTGTAGATCGAAATCCGGCACCGGGGTGCCCGTCAAAGGACGCCGTAAATACATCCCTATAGGCTCTATGCCAGCATCCATGCTGACAAAGCCTTTGCCGAACACCCCGGTGCCTTCTTAGGCAGTGCCGAAATTTGAAGTGCGAAAGGTATACTAATGACTGATCATCCACGGCCGTTGGGACGGAAAGACCTTGCTGCCATCGGGCATGAACACCACCTGCTGACTCAAATCACTGCGATCCGGATGTTTAATGCTACAACCACAACTTTTGCCGTGCTGATGACGTAAAGCCGATTCCTCTCGGACATCCGGCGTTGAAAGCCTGGGCTCATGCTTTGCCTTTTCGTTGGTTTCGATGATTTTTCGTTTAGCTGGCGCCATGGCCAGCACCTGGGGAGCGATCAAAATCACCCGGGCGCTGGGCTTGCCGCATCTTGGGCATGCACACGGCATACCGGCTTGATCCATGGTCGCAAGTTCATGAAAAACACCATGATCTGAACATTTATAATCATAAACAGGCACGATCAACGCTCCTCTTGATTCGATTAACTTAGAAATATCGCTGATCCACGAAATCACTCAAATGTGGACTCATTGCAAATTTTAGGATTAAAGATCCGGTGACAAAGGCACTTGAACACTGCCGTCCACTTCTATTTTGGGACCATCGGCATTGGGTTTGACCTCAAACTTGAAGATATCCGTAGGCAGCCATAAGGTCGCACAGGCATTGGGAATATCCACGACTCCGCTGATATGGCCTTGAACCGGCGCAACGCCGAGAATAGTGTAGGCCTGTGCCCGCGAATAGCCGAATTTGGTCAGGTATTCAATCGCATTTAAGCAAGCCTGGCGGTATGCAATATGGACATCCAGATAGTGCTGTTTGCCGCCCTCATCGACAGAGATACCTTCAAATATCAAATAATCGTCATATTTGGGCGCCATCGGGCTGGGTTTGAAAATAGGATTTTTGATACCGTATTTCTGCATGCCATCCTTGATCAGGTTGACCCGCATATGAATCCATCCGGCCATTTCAATGGCGCCGCAAAACGTAATTTCGCCATCGCCCTGACTGAAATGCAAATCGCCGACGCTGAGCCCGGCATTGTCAACATAAACCGGAAAATAAACGGTTGAACCGCGGGATAAATCCTTGATATCGCAATTACCGCCATGTTCGCGCGGCGGAACGGTCCTGGCACCTTCTGCAGCGGCAGCCTTAGCTTCTTCACCCTTCATCCGGCCCATATGCGCGGTGTCCGCATAAGGCAATGTTGCCAGCGCAGGCACTCTATCCGGATCGGTATCGTATAACGCTTTTTCCCGTGTATTCCACTCTTCCAGCATGGCTTTTGAAGGCAATGTTCCGATCAGCCCAGGATGGATCAATCCGGCAAATTCGACGCCCGGCACATGGCGAGATTTGGTAAACATGCCGTTAAAATCCCAGATTGTCTTTTGCGCTTCAGGGAAATGTTCGGTCAAAAATCCGCCGCCGTTCTGTTTGGAAAAAAAGCCGTTAAACCCCCACTGACTCTCTTCAAATGCACCGATATCGAGAATTTCAACGACCAGCAAATCACCCGGTTCTGCGCCTTCAACCCCTACAGGACCCGATAGAAAATGCACTTTTGACAAGTCGACATCACGCACATCATCGGCGGAGTCGTTGTTTTTGATCTGTCCGCCGGTCCAGTCCACCGACTCGACTATAAAATCATCGCCGGGTTTCACCATCGCCACCATAGGAATGTCCGGGTGCCAGCGGTTGTGAATCATATCGTTTTCGTAAGGGGATTTGTTTAAATCAACTTTTATAATGGTGTCAGCCATATCATTTCTCCTGAGTGGATTGATTGCTTGGGTGGTTCAAACGGATAAATAAGCCGCGACTTTGGCTTCGTTAAGCGATGCCCGCTCTTCTTCATGAACAATTTCGCCTTTTTCCAGCACGATGACCCGATCCGCGATTTCAAGCGTAAAGCTCAGCACTTGCTCGGATACGATGATGGACAAGCCTCGGGTATCCCTGATCTTTTTCAAGGTCCGAGCCATTTCGCGGATGATGGACGGTTGAATCCCTTCAGTCGGTTCATCCAGCAACAACAGTTTGGGCTTGCTGGCCAATGCCCTGGCGATGGCCAATTGCTGCTGCTGACCGCCGGAAAGATTCCCGCCGCGCCGGTTACGCATTTCTTCAAGCACAGGAAACAGTTCGTAAAGATCTTCCGGTATGGTTTTTTCACCGGTGCTGGTCAGACCGGTTTCAATGTTTTCCTTGACGGTCATGGTAGAAAAAATCATGCGTCCTTGGGGTACAAAACCCAATCCCCCGGCCACACGCTGATGGCTTTTAAGATGGGTAATATCGATATCTTCCAGCGTAACCCTGCCCTGCGCAGCCGGTATCATGCCGATCAGCGACTTCATCAGCGTCGATTTACCCATGCCGTTACGGCCCATCACCGCGACAATTTCTCGGGGTTTAACCTGAAAGTTAAGCCCATGCAGTACTTCACTCTGACCATAAGCCACGTGATAATCTCTAACGCTCAACATTCTGATTTCTCCTGATTCTCATCAATGCCCAAGGTAAACTTCAATCACTTTGGGATCATTTTTAACGCGCGACATGGAGCCTTCCGACAACACTTTGCCCTGGTGCATGACGGTCACCCGATGCGCAATATCTTCAACGAACTGCATATCGTGTTCGACCACCAGCACAGAACGTCCTTCGGTAATTCGGTTAAGCAAATCCGCCGTTTTTTTACGTTCGGCAACGGACATGCCGGCAACCGGTTCATCCAGCATCAACAAGTCCGGCTTCTGAATCAGTAACATCCCGATTTCCAGCCATTGTTTCTGACCATGGCTTAACAGACCTGCCTGTTTGTCCAGGTCATCTTTTAGAAAGATGGTTTCGGCGGTTGCTTCCACTTCACGGATGACTTCCTTATCGCGCTTGAACGCTAACGCACCAAAAACGCTGCGGCCACGCGGGTAAGAAATCTCCAGGTTTTCAAAGACGGTCAAGTCTTCGTAGATGGAAGGGTTTTGAAACTTTCGGCCCACGCCCGTATGCACAATTTCGTGTTCTTTCATACGTGTCAGCTCTTTCCCCCGGAACTTGATGGAGCCTTTTGTGGCTTGCGTGCGTCCGCAAATCAAATCCAGCACGGTGGTCTTACCCGCCCCGTTTGGACCGATAATTACCCTGATTTCGCCTTCATTGACATAAAACGACAAATCATTAACGGCTTTAAATCCGTCGAACGATACTGTGAGCCCTTCCACTTCAAGGACAAAATCATTCGCTTTAATCGACATAAACGCCCCCTTCCAGCGAATTGACAGGCACCGTTTCATCGGATTGTTTTTCAGTGCTTTTACTGGTTGCGGTTTCAGGCTGAGTATCCGTTGAAGTCAACGACGCCTTTTCCACAACTTCAGCAGGTTCGACCGGTTTTGCCTTGCCGTGATACCAAGCCGGAAGATAGGGTTCAATATAACGAAGAAACAGACTGGCAAGCCCATTGGGAAAAGCCATGACGACACCAATGAACAGTGCGCCCATGGCAAACAGCCATAATTCTGGAAATGATTCGGAAAAACTGGTTTTTGCCCAATTCACCAGCAAAGAACCGTAGACCGCGCCGAGTATCGACAATCTTCCTCCCACAGCGCAGAAAATCACCATTTCTATGGACGGCACAATGCCGACAAAAGAAGGCGACATAAACCCGACCTGCAGCGTAAACATCGCTCCGCCGACTGATGAAATGGCAGCGGCCAGACAAAAGACAAAGATCTTGAAGTTAGCCACATCGTAGCCGGAAAACCGGACCCGTTCTTCACGGTCACGCATCGCTACCAGAATCCGGCCCAATTTGTTCTTGCGGATAAACTGAGCGATCAGCAGACAGCCAAACAACAGGATGCAATTGACAAAATAAAGAACCAGCTTCGCATTATCGCTGCGAATGTCCCAACCCAGCAGCGTGCGTAAATCGGTAATGCCATTAACGCCGCCGGTATAACCTTGTTGACCGATGATCAAAATGGTCAGTATTGCCGCCAAGGCCTGGGTTATGATGGCAAAATAAACGCCGCCCACCCGCCGTTTGAACATCGCCACGCTGATAATAAATGCAAACACAGTGGGCACCAGAACCACCGCGATCAAGCTCAGCGTCAGACTGTTAAAAGGCTGCCACCACCAGGGAATCGCGGTAATCTGATTCCAGTCCATAAAATCGGGAATGCCGGGAGTGGACTGGATTTTGGTCGATACGGGATCGGACGCTTCCAGCTTCAAAAACATGGCCATACAATAGCCACCCAGCCCGAAAAACAGGCCCTGACCCAAACTCAGAATACCGCCGTATCCCCAGCACAGCACCAGACCCAATGCGACGAAAGAATAAGTCAGGTATTTGCCGACCAGATTCAAACGAAACACATCCAGAACCAGCGGCAATATCACGATCAAAATAAGCGCCAGCACTGCAAATCCAATCAGGTCCTGGCGTGGCATAAACAAAGCTTTAGCACGTTCCTGCATGGGAATATCTCCTTGATACTATTAATGACGGATCTTGAGAGCGAAGAGACCTTGTGGCCGCAACATGAGGATGCCGACCACCAGCAGCAACGTAATGACCTTGGCCATTGACCCGCTGAGAAAAAATTCCAGCGTGGATTGCGATTGCGAGATGGTGAAAGCAGATGCGATAGTACCCAGCAGACTTTGTGCGCCGCCGAACACAACAACCAGAAACGTATCGACGATATACAACTGGCCTGAAGTCGGCCCGGTGGAGCCGATCATCGTAAAAGCACTGCCCGCGATACCCGCAACACCGCAGCCTATCCCGAACGTATAGCGATCGATTTTTTCGGTATTGATGCCTACAGCGCCGGCCATGGGCCGATTTAACACGACTGCGCGTACCTGTTTACCCCATCGTGAACGGAACATCAGTAAATAAACGCACAAAGAAATAAACAGCGTCAGCACCATGACAAAAATGCCGTTGATCGGTATTTCTATGGTTTCGCTCAAGGCATAAGAACCCATCATCCAGTCCGGCAAAGTGACGCCCACTTCGATCGCCATGGTGCCGGTCACCGAATGCAAAATACCGACAGTTACGGTATCATCGGTTACGGCCAGCCCCGTGGTATTGACTTCACTGGTCGCCGGTGCCGCCCAGGCCATATGTGACGCCAGCAACAGGCTCACAGGCAGGGCGCATAGCGCTTTGACAGCCAGACGACGTCCGGATAACTGACAAGGGCTGCCGGTTTTGGATAGTCGAAGATCGGATGGGTTACGCATAATGTGCTCTCCTAAGGTTTATGTGGTTCGCAGTTAGTGTCCGTTAAAGCGGCGTTGTCCGCCATTCGTCGGATGATCACCCCTGTTACGTCATATGACGTATAGCTAATGACACACTGTCCAGGTATGCTCTGAACTATGAAACCCCGTTTAGCCAGTCTTTCTGCTGTTGCCTGTAGTAACTCGCAATCAGAACATCCGCCTTTTGATCCCGGTCCGGATCTGTTTACGCACATCCCTTGTTCAATTGATTTAAAACCCGCTTCATCACTTTCCAAAAGACGCTTTAGCCAAGCGGCTACGCTCACCTCATGAACGCCCAGCAAAAAGTTTTTCGGGTTCGACGGAATTACAATCGCTGGGTAGCCAACCAAACACTTGAAGACTATGCGTTGCGTTTCACGGCCAATAGCGCCAGAAAATGGTCGGCCATGCAGGTTGCGCTTACTGCTTTGGGTGCGATTTCATTTTTGGCTTTGGAGGCCATCGGCGGCGCAATAACGCTCAGCTACGGATTTACTAATGCCGTAACGGCTGTTGCAGTGGTCGGAACGATCATTTTTTTGACCGGTTTGCCTATTTGTTACCACGCGGCAAAACAAGGCATTGATATTGACTTGCTCACCCGGGGAGCAGGCTTCGGTTATATCGGCTCGACCATCACATCGCTGATTTATGCGTCTTTCACCTTTATTTTTTTCGCACTGGAAGCCGCGATCCTGTCACTGGCGCTGGAACTCATACTCAATATTCCGCTATCGATCGGCTATTTAATCAGCGCGTTGCTGGTCATTCCCCTGGTTACTCACGGCATCACACTGATCAGCCGATTTCAGATCTGGACACAACCACTGTGGCTTATTCTACAAATCCTGCCCCTGGCCTGCATTGCTTCAAAATCGGATGAAGCCATTAGCCTCTGGACTGATTACAATCCCACGGCAACCGGCCCGGATTTCAATTTGATCGCTTTTGGCGCCGCATCTGCAGTTTTGTTCTCACTGATAGCGCAAATCGGCGAACAGGTAGACTTCCTTCGCTTTCTTCCCCAGGAAAATAAATCGTCGCGCAGTTGGTGGTTAGCGATGCTGACTGCCGGCCCCGGATGGATCATCATCGGTTCCGGCAAGATATTGATAGGTTCGTTTTTAGCCGTGCTGGCGCTCAAGCACGGCATCGCTCACGATGAAGCTTCCGATCCTAACCGGATGTACCTGACCGCATTCAGTTATATGAATCAAAGTCCGCAATTCACGCTGTTGATGACCGGTGTGTTTGTAATTTTGTCGCAGCTCAAAATCAACGTAACAAACGCCTATGCCGGATCCATTGCCTGGTCCAACTTTTTCTCCAGACTCACTCAAAATCATCCCGGC
Source organism: Methylomicrobium sp. (assembly GCA_018333785.1). GTDB lineage: Bacteria > Pseudomonadota > Gammaproteobacteria > Methylococcales > Methylomonadaceae > Methylicorpusculum. The sequence continues at coordinate 14,685 of JAGXSU010000059.1, forward strand.
CGCGTCGTCTGGCTGGTGTTCAATGTTGCGATTGCATTAATGCTGATGGAACTTGGCATTTACCGGGTTCTAAAAGAAATTCTCGGCGTTTATGCGATTATTGCCCTGGCCTGGGTTGGCTCAATGGTTGCGGATCTGGTCATCAACAAACCGCTGGGCTTACGTCCCCAAACCATGGAGTTCAAACGCGCCCATCTTTACGATATCAATCCTGTTGGCGTAGGCTCGATGCTCGTTGCATCAGTCACCGGCTTTATGGCTCATGCGGGTCTGTTCGGGGAAATTCCGCGCGCCCTGTCTTCCTTTATCGCCCTGGGCTCTACGTTTATTTGCGCCCCGCTGATCGCCTGGCTAACCCAGGGGCGTTACTATATTGCCCGCGAACCTACGGTTTTTCCCTCCCGTGCAGAAATCAGCTGTTGTATCTGTGAACACCATTTCGAACCCGAAGACATGAGTCATTGCCCTGCTTATGCAGGGCCTATCTGTTCGCTGTGTTGTTCATTGGATAGCCGTTGTCACGACATGTGTAAAACCAACGCCAGAATGTCGGATCAACTGACAGCAACGTTAAGCCTGGTGTTCCCTCTGAGCTGGGTGAAAGTGTTGAATACCCGTATGGGACATTTTCTGGGTTTGTTCTTACTGACCAGTTTGATGATCGCCAGCTTGTTGATGCTGGTGTATTTTCAAATCACACTGGATGAAGGGGTTGAAAAAAAGGTGGTCGCCAGGGCATTGATCAATGTTTTCTTTATACTTTTGATCGTATCGGGCGTCGTGGCCTGGATGTTCGCACTGGTCCACGAAAACAGAAAGATTGCCCAGGAAGAATCCCGGCGCCAGACGCAATTACTGATGGCCGAAATTACCGCCCATAAAAAAACCGACCAGGAATTGCAGCAAGCCAAAGAGGTCGCAGAATCAGCCAACAAGGCCAAAAGCCGCTATTTGACAGGAATCAGCCACGAATTACGCTCACCGCTCAATGCCATCATGGGCTATGCGCAACTGCTGGAAAAAGACCCGGCCATTCCGGCAAAACGGAGGGATGCGCTGGCCGTTATCCGGCGCAGCAGTGAACATCTGGCCGACTTGATCGAAGGTCTGCTTGATATTTCCCGCATTGAGGCAGGACGTCTGCATCTGTCGCGCAGTGATGTCCAGCTGGGCAGTCTGCTGGATCAGATAGTCAGCATGTTTGAAGTACAAGCCATGTCCAAGGGCATTCATTTTGATTACACACGCCTGACTCCGCTTCCCGATACGGTGCGCACCGATGAAAAACGCCTGCGTCAAATCCTGATCAATGTGATTTCCAACGCCATTAAATACACCCATCAAGGGCAAGTCAGCCTTTCGGTCAGTTATCGAAATCAGGTCGCCGAATTTTCCATTAAAGATACCGGTGTCGGTATCGCATCCAAAGATATGGACCGGATTTTCCGGCCTTTCGAACGGATACGCAAAGCCGGATCGCCCCATATCACCGGCACAGGTTTGGGTCTGACCATTACCCGCTTCCTGACTGAGATCATGGGCGGCGATATCAGCGTAGAGAGTACACCGGGTGTGGGCAGCCATTTTCATGTCCGCCTGATGCTGAGCAGCGCCCTGACCCTTGCCGCCAATACAGCGCCCGAAAAAATAGTCTGCGGCTACGCGGGCAAAGAGCAGACCGTCTTTGTCGTAGATGATGAACCCAGTCATCGAGGCCTGCTTCAGGAAATGCTGACACCACTGGGCTTTAATGTGATTCAGGCTCAGGACGGCTTGTCCTGCCTGGATATGCTGCAATACTGTGAATGCGAACCGCATATTTTCCTGCTGGATATCGCCATGCCCGGCATCAGCGGCTGGGAACTGGCTCATATTGTTCGCAAGCGTATACCTTCAGCTGTCATCCTGATGGTATCAGCCAACGCCAATGAGCAAGTTCCGCAGCAGCTTCAAATGGCGCCCCATAATGCTTATTTGGTAAAACCCCTGCGCATGGCTCAACTTCTGGATACGCTTCAACAACAGACCGGACTCACCTGGCTTTATAAACCCTGTGAACAAGACCAAAATCAAACCGGTCTTGCTTTGGCAGCACCCCAACAAAATCGTAGTATCAGCGACACGTTAAAAACCAACCTGATAAGCGATCAAGAAGCGCGCGGCGAGTTAATCCGGTTGGCACAAATCGGCTATGCCAATGGCATCTGTTCATTACTCGAACAGCTTAAAAATGAGCATCAGATTGATGCCGACCTGATGCAGCAGCTTGAAGAATTAACGCATCATTTCCAGTTTTCAGCACTGATCAAATTACTCAAGGAACAGGCATGATGCAGACCGGCCGGAAAAAAGACGTGGTTTTGATTGTGGATGACTCCCCTGAAACCTTGAGCATGCTTAACGACACACTCGATCAGGCCGGGCTGACCGTTTTGGTTGCGCTGGAAGGTGCTCAAGCGCTGACCATTGTGGACAACATCACGCCGGACATCATATTGATGGATGCGATCATGCCGCACATGGACGGCTTTGAAGCGTGTAAACGGCTTAAAGCCAACCGATCTCTGGCTCATATTCCCGTCATCTTCATGACCGGATTATCCGATACTGAAAGCATTGTCAAAGGCCTTCAGGCCGGGGGCGTTGACTACATCAACAAACCCGTCAAAGGTGATGAATTGATTGCGCGTATGCAAGTCCATTTAGCCAATGCCAGGCTCACCTTAAGCGCACAAACCGCTCTGGACACCGCCGGCCAATTCCTGTTCGCCGCATCCTCGGAAGGCGCTTTGCTGTGGACTACACCCCAGGCCAATCAACTGTTCAATACGGCAGGTGTCACGATAGACTGGCTGGAGGAAAATCTTCCCAACCAATTGCGTCAGTTACTGCAGCCTCAGTTTAATAAAGAAAAAGGTCTGCTCATCAAGGTGAACGAGAAGCCGCTGGAAATTCGTTATATAGGCCAAACCGGTGCCAACGAATTTTTATTACGGCTGATTGATTTGCAGCGTCCCAGTGAAATCGAACGCTTACGCTCGGCGCTGCCCATTACCGAACGGGAAGCCGAAGTCTTACTCTGGATTGCCCGAGGCAAAACCAACCGGGAAATCGGCACCATTCTAAGCATGAGCCCACGAACGGTTAATAAACACCTGGAACAGGTTTTCCGGAAATTGAATGTGGAAAACCGCACGACCGCCGCCGTTTTTGCGATGAAGTATCTGCATCAGGAATCCTGAAGTTTTGGATACGGTAAAACCATACTGCGTTAACCTGTAGCCACTTGTCAGTCTATCGAAGGGCGGGCTGATTGGGTCGTAATTGTTAGGCGTAGGTTAGGTTGCATGCTTTTCGCAACCCAACAATTTACGCTATGACCTTTAAATGTTGGGTTGGCTATTGCCAACCCAACCTACGCGGTGCATTACCTTTGTTTTATTGCTACTCTGAAAAGTTACCTTTAAACTTATTTTGCGTTTATGGTAGTCTCCATCAAACCTTTCGTTTTGGGCTTAAAAAAGATAATACCCGCCGGGAATCCATCGCAATTGGGAAAACTTCAAAATGGCTGACAAAATAGACTTTACCTTATTGATAACAATCACAGCCTGTGTCCTATTTCTTTTAATGGTGGTTGTTTCTGAACTTGGACGGCGAATCGGCCTTAAACGGATCGCAAATGACCCAAAAGGCTTGGCAGAAGGAATCGGAGCAGCTGAGGGTGCTGTGTTTGCCTTATTGGGACTGGTTATCGCTTTTACCTTTTCGGGCGCTGCGACGAGACTGGAAGAGCGCCGGGATTTGATAACCGAGGAAGCCAATGCCATCGGCACGGCCTATTTGCGTATTGACTTGCTTTCCAAAGAAGCCCAGCCCGAAATTCGTAAATTATTTCGTACCTACACCGGCGTCAGGGCAACCATTTACGAAGACAGGGCTAATAAGCCTCTCATGAAAATCAAACAGGACAAGGTAGCTGATCTGCAAACCCGGATTTGGAATTTGTCATTGGCAGCAAGCCGTTTGCCTGACGCATGGCCCCAGGCAACCATGTTGCTGATTCCCGCATTAAATGAAATGATCGACATCACCACAACGAGAGAGATGGCAACCAAGAATCATCCTCCGGTACAGATCTATATCTTGCTTTATGGACTGAGCTTTATCGGTGCATTGCTGGTCGGCTACAGCATGTCCGTCAACAAAGAGCGCAGCTGGCTGCATATCTTGTCTTTCTCTGCGGTTATGTCGCTTGCTATCTATGTGATTGTCGATCTTGAATACCCGCGGCTCGGCCTTATTAAAGTTGACACTTCAGACCAAGTGCTTTTTGATCTACAAAAAAGCATGGAGGTAGAATAAAGTGCAAATACATAAATACACCTGATTATAAAGATATTTCAGCTCTAACTCTTTTTACCTATCCGACCGCGTCATTTCGGCAGGGATTGCACCATGGATAGCTCGAAGCTTACCGTCCATGGCCTCTGGACCCCGGCGATCCCTGCCGGGGCGACACCAACTCTCAACGCAAACTGTGGCATTTAAACATCGGGATTTGACTATTTCAGCCTAAATAAACACCAGCAGCAAGGCCAGCAAGGCCATTGAAGCAAACTGCCAGCGCCTGTCGATCCAGATGTCTTTGTTAAGCGCTAATGCTTCTGATTGAAGCGCCTGATTAAACGCTGCTGTTTCGGTCAAGCGTTGATACCCCAAACCCGTCTCTGCTGCCAATTGTTTCAAATAAGGCTCATACAACCGGCTTAAATGTTCCGAACCTGCCGCAGCCTCACTGCCGAAAGGCGCATTGCGGGCATCGTAGCCTTGAATCGATTCAGGATTCAGATCCGATTCGCCAAAAGTTGAACGGTGCGGGACATCATCGGCGCCATAAAACCCCACACGTTTGCCTTGCTGATCAAATTTCGGGATGGGTTTCGGTTCCAACCCCCCGACGCCCACGATCAAACCTTTGATCTTGTCCTTGACGGTTGAAAAATCAGGCCCATAACGCGAATTGAGCGGCGGGGCCTCATGACCGTCCGAGATAAAAATCAAACGGGTTTCCTGGTCATCCTTCAACATATCCAGGGTATTCAATAAACCGTGAGCAATCCGGCTATCAGCCGCCCAGGCCGATTGCCAATCCAATGCAGCAATGGCGGCATCCAGTTCATTAAAACCGGAGCAGACTTCTATTGGCTGAAATAACAGTGACGAACGCCGTTCGGTAAAAACGCCCAAACCCACTTTTGACTGGCACGGCAAGCTCGACAAAAGCTCGCGTAAGGTCATTTTGACATACTCGAGACGGCTGATCATTTCCCCGTTATAACGGTAATCCTCGGTGTTCATGCTCCGGGTGATATCAACAATGAATGTCATCTGATAGACCGGACCCGATTGTTTGACCTTGGGAAACAGAAACAGCATCACCAAAGCCACCAGGGCGAGGGTTAAACACCAAAATCGAAAGTCTTTGAAACATTCACGTTTAGCTAACATGCTTGCTCTCTGCACTATCAACCATTACGGCAAACCTCGCGGAAAGCCCGGCACTGTCGTCCATAACCGGGTTTTGCTGTTTTCCTTGGCATCGTCTTTGATAGTGATTCTGTCCATTTCCGGCACTATCCGCATCGCAACCTCAAGGTTGTATTTCGCATCCCAAAACTGACTGTCCAGCGCAAGCGCTTGCCGGTAAGCCTGCTTTGCCAATGCAGCCAGGGGGAGTGCATCGTTGATCGCCATTTGTTCAGCCCGTTCAACTGTTTGCGTTAAATAATGATTACCCAGGTTATACCGAGTTTTAGCCTGAAAGCTTGGGCTGCCCTGATCCAGGATTAAATTGAGCGTCGCCAATGCTTCATCATATCGGCCTTTTTCCCGTAAATAGACAGCTCGCGCCAAACGCACTTCCGGCGAACCCTTCACGACTTTTTCAATGGCAATATCGTGACCGGACAGCAGCCGGTTGATCCAGGCGTTCTCATTATAAATTTGCAGCAATGTCCAGGCTTCGATGATAAAAATCAGCATACTGAAGCTGAATATTACCCACAACACGGTATTTTTTATTATTCTCATGACCGGTTCACCTCGCACAGTTTCAATACCAGCAATAAAGCAATCATCAGACTTGCCCATTGATAACAGAGCCCTGACAAATCCTGCTTGGGTAAGCGTTCAAAATAATGTAACGGACGATTTTCCAGTTTATCGATATCGTCAATAGCCGATTGCAAACCTTCAGGAGATTCTGCCTCGTAAACTTGATAAGGCACATTCAAACTCGAAAAAAACAAATGCAAATACTTTTCCGGCAAGGCCTGGGCATTGTCATCACGGGAATTTTCAGGTTTCTCATGAATGCCGGGACTGTTTGACGTCCTCAGGAATACCCAATACAAACGGATGTGCTGTTCTTTGATTAATGTTCGCAGGGCTTGCTCACTGTCTGAATCGATCGCTGCAGCCCCGTCGGAAACCAAAACGATAATCCGGGTTCCGGTTGTCGGCTGTTCGTCAAAAAATGACAAAGCCATGGCAAGGCCTTTGCTGATATGGGTATAAGCCAATGCGGGAGTTGCTGTCGCGGCAATCGCGGCATGAAGAGCCTGTTTATTTTCGGTCAATGGCATGACAAACAGCGGCGCGGTGCTGAATTCGGCAATACCCATCAAATCATGGCTGCGTTTGTCGATAAATTCAGTCAACAATCTTCTTGCAGCAGCAGATTTGGATTCTTCCTGTTCATTCATCGGTGCTTTACCGGCAAAGGTCGTGTCCATGCTGTTACTTCTATCCAAAAGCAGCACGATATGCGCACCCTGACCAATACGCTCGATGCGTTGTTCTTTTAAATAAACGCCGGACAAGCCCAGAATCAGCAAGCCAATTGCAGCCATACCGATGATGCGGATCAGAACCGAAAGCGACGACGAGAGCGTATCCTTTGGCAGGATAGCCAGCCACGGATAAGCTTGTGATTTGATGCCCGTTCTCAGCAGAGGCACCATCATCAAAAGCAATCCGGAAAGAAGCCACGGTGTATCGAAATTAATCAGCACAAATCAGCCTCTTTCCAGTTCGACACAGCGTTGACACAATCTTTTGAGCGCCGCCCACTCATCAGCACCGGCAGACGGATTGCCGCCGAAAAAATAGTCGTTGGAAAAATTGAAAAACCACTCCAGCTCGGGGCCTATTTCTTTGAACTCAGGCCGTAGTCTGTAAAACTCTGACAAGCGGTGCTTAAACAGGGGTTTATGGTTTAACTGATTGAAAGCTTGATGAACAATCACCAAAGCCAAACCCAGTTCATTGGGCTGCACTTTTTTTAATCGGCTGTTTGCCCGGCTAAAAAAGCTTCGCCTTGGAAAACTAACGAAATAACCGTAACGAAACGCCAAGAACAAGCCGCTAAACAGACCTGACGCCAAACTGATCGATAACAGGCGCCAAGCGTTTTCCGATGAAATGAGGGTGGGTGTTGCATCGGGCCGCCGATACGTGTTGCCTTCCTCTTTTCTGACAGCCAATTCATGAATCGGTGAAACGGTAAATGACCATTCGGGCACAACCTGTTCAATAGCCTGGTCTCCTTGTTTGAACCGCAGTTTAAAGCCCGGAATAGTCAACATTTTGACTTCCAAAGGCGCGTAAAAGATCTGATATGTCAACTGGATTTCTGTCAGATGCTTTGAAGCTGGCCGAACAGTAATTTGATCGATTGACAGCCAACGGTTGAGATCACCTTTGGCAGGGAGACTCGTCGGTTCCAGTTGAATACCGGAACGGGTTTCAATCACTATCCGATGGCGAATTTTATCGCCAATGACATAGCCAAAAGGTTTAGGCGTCTCAAATTCAAATCGTTCGATAGGAGGCGGCAAGCCTTCTGAACAGGCAACCAGTAAAAACAGTGAATACACCAGAATAGAACGGGCATATTTTACTATTTGGCGACTAAAGTCGGAGTCTTTGCAGTGCAGGAATGGTGACGATTTCATAATGCTCTTGCCTGAAAATACCGGGTCACTGTTTCGGATTGATAACCTTGACTAATAAACAATGGCTCGGTACCCAATGATCTGAAACATTGTTGCAAATCAGCTTTTCGTTGCGTGAAGGCATCGATAATCCGTTTTTTGAAAGCCGGTCTCATCAGTAAAGTACGGGTAACTGCGTTTTCCTTGTCTTTAAATTTCACGATTCCCCACTCAGGCAGATCCGAATAAGCTACATCATTCCACAACACAACAGGAACGACCGCATGCCTGTTCAGTTGCGGCAGCAACGCCTTAAGCACAGCCAGATCAAAGTGAAAATCGGAAACCAGAAAAATCAATGCGTTTTGTGAAGATATGAGTGCAGGCGTTTTGAGCAAGCCGGAACTGGTCCCAACCGGTTTTGAATCAGCTAATTGTCCGGCCATTTTTTGGACAATGCCCCAATGATGACCGGCCGGAATATGCCACTTCGAACTGATACCGGTATCACAACCAATAAACCCGAAGCGGTCGCCTGTCTGATAAGCCGAAAGCGCGGCAGAAAGCATAAATTGAGACATGACCTGCATCACGCTTGATTGTCCTTCAATCCCCATTGACCCCGACAAATCAGCTATCATGTACAGTGTGGTTTGCGAATGTTGCTGAAAGACTTTGACCCAATAGGACTGGAATGGATCAAGCAGACTGGCTCTCAAATCGATGCGCCGGGTGTCGGGACTGGCCATCAACGGAACATGAGCTTTGAACAACTGTCCGGCACCGGTCAGCCGTCCCGGATGCGCTCCAGGATAAATAGGGGTTGACGGCTGGCCCAGACGATAAATAAACGGTGTGGTGGAAGTCATCGATAAACCAATAAAAATGCGTTATTGATGGGTAATCAAATGAACAAATAAACCGCTGATCAGCAAGTAAGCCGGTAAAGCATATTTGAGCGGTGTTTTTATCAACCAATCAATGACGCCCGATACCTGTTGATCGTTGTGGTTATAAAGTGCTTCACCCAACAACCAAAGTAACGTATTGGCCAGACAGAGCCCCACCAACGCAAAAAATCCAATATCACTGAATAAAAATGACTTGGACGCCAGCAGTGATGCTTTTTCGCTGGCATGAAAGAAATTGGCTACCAATATACCGATCATCAGTGCGCCTTCATCAAAAGCCACGACGAAAAAGGTATAGGTCAGTTGCCTCAACCTGGTCGCTACCCTTTCAAATCGCTTGAGCTGTTCGGCAAGATAGACCAACGGTAAACTGACACAAAGTAACAACAAGCCGATAACCGATAGCAATATCCAGAATTTATAACCTACCGCATCATTGACCGCATTGGTGTAATAAGCTGCGTAAGCCACCTCCGCATATTCATCCAGCGCTGTAGCCACATAAGAGCCGATAAATCCGACACCGGCCCAGGTTAAATAAGTTGCTTTTAGATGCGTTAATCCTGCTTTGGGAATAATAATCGCCAAGTATTTTTGATAATTCATGGGCTTACGGTTAGTCTGAAAAAACAGGTCCAAAAAAATTCAGGGTGGCCAATTGGTAAGATGGATAAGCGACAGCACATCCACCTTCAACAGCATTGGCGGATTCAACAAGCGACTTTTCCGCTCTACAATGGCCTTTCATTTGCCGGGGTGATGCCCAATCCTTCATGAGCGTTACCATGGAAGTACACGAACCAAAGAGGGTGCGGTTGCTCGATCGACAGGTGTCGGCGGCAGGGAGCCGCCGTCAAGCCTACATGGACGTATTCACGGCGTCCTGTCGGGCGAATGACCGCTCTCTCCTTAAAACCTAGTACTTTCATCTGACGGGGCGAATGCAGGGCTTTCATGAACGGTTAGGGTTAGGGTGCAGCCACGGCGTCAAGAATGCCGTTGACCAGCTGGGGCATCAGCTCATCTTTCCGGTAGGCATAAACCGGCGCCAGAAAAATCCGGTGCGCCATGGTTACGTTATAAACCGCCTGAACATCCTCAGGCAGCAATACTGTTCTGTTATCCAGCCAGGCCCTGACTTTTGCGGCTTTAATGAAATAACTCATACCGCGCGGGCTTGCTCCTGCCTGTATCAATGAAGGCATGTCCACATCACTTAATTTCACACCGTATTGACCAGGATCAGCGCTGGCCTTCCATAAATCCAGCGCATATTTGCGTAGTCTTGGGCTGGGCTCCAGTGTTTTCTGTATAAGACCGGAAATCTCGTTAAGTTCATAATATTTGAGCGAATCGCGCTGAATACCGGCAATCAATGAATCAACGTCATGAAAGCGCGGGTTGAACATCAGTTCATCCAGAACGGCATCGTCAGCCGGTGTGTTGACATTGATTTCCATCAAAAAGCGGTCGCGGGCAGCCGCAGGTAATTCGAAAGTTTCTTCTCTTTCAACCCGGTTGCGATCAGCAAAAACCTGGATATGCGGAAAACGGTATTCTCGGTTAAAGGCGCTGACACTGCCTTCAGACATGGCTCTCAATAACAGCGAATGGACCTGAGGCCGTGCCCGGTTGATCTCATTAAAAAAGAAAGTCGATAGTTGCTCACCTTCTTTGAGCAGGGGACCAGGATCCACACAGGGTCGACCTTCATGGTTTAAATAGGTGTAATAAATAAGGTCGGCGGGCATCAGATCAATAGTGCCTTCAATCCTTTGATAGCTGCCTCCCAATCCCTGCGCAACCGCTCTCAGCAAAGTGGTTTTGCCGACGCCGACGCCACCTTCCAGCAATACATGGCCTCGTGCAAAAATTGCAATCAGCACATTTCTTACTGTGGCGGTTTGTCCGATGACAACTTGATTGATGTTTTTTTCAAACTGAAGCGCTTTAGCGCGCCAGTCTGTGAATAAAGAATCTGTTTTCATAGTTTTAAAAAAAGCCCCGGTACATGGTTGTGCCGGGGCTATAAGGTCTATTAGTCTTAATAACACATTTGAAACCGTCAACGACTGCCAGCGTTTGGGTTTCGGAGAAAACATAAAAGATTCCTGTAACCATTGAGCGAAGACATCAACCGATGCTGTAAAACACATCGGCGGGGTTCTGCATAATTTCAGATTACTTTTATATTTAGGATCCGCAGTCCTTTGCAGAATCGGTATTTGCCGGATGGATAACGTTTCTTAAGTTGAGGAGATGTTATCCCTAACCCAACCTTCGCACCATTGACTCCACCTTGCAAAAAATCTAGTTTTCTTCTATTTCGTAAACAAATTTGCCGGTTTCGATCAAATGCTTCCAGCGTTTCTCATTGCGCGCTTCCATTTCCTTGATCGACTGGGCTTGTTTATTCAATTCGTTAACATCGTGTTTGGGATCGTATTTACTTCCCGCTACCTGCGCCGGAAAACCGGGTTTGGGTTCCCAGCAAACTCCCGGTTCTTTACAATTGGTTCCGTCATACGCCGAGGCTGAAAATGACAAAACGGAAGCTAATGTCATCATGCTGATAGCAATAAATTTGTTCATGTTTAACTCCTTAAATTATTTTAACCATTTCGCTTTTTGGGGGTCACCGGTGTAAATCGAGCGGAGAAACGCCATAATTTGCAACATCTGATCGGTTGAGAAATTGACATACTGAGGGCCCATCATGCCGTTGGCGCCGCCAAATAAAATCTCAAACAATCCCTGATCAGTCAATCCGCTGGGGTAGGTCCAGTAATCATCTGCCAAGCCTGGTCCTAATTTGCCTTCTGCCTCATGACCATGACATCCTGAGCACCCTGTCATGTACAAGCTTTTGCCCTCTGCCACGAATTTTTCGTTACTGTTGTAGGGATTTTTACCGGTCTTTAAAAACTCTTTGAATGCCTCGGTATCGCCACCTTTTTTGGCAAAACTCAGATCCAGGGCCTCGCCTGTCAAGGCATGACGAAGCGTGATGTCGGCATTGGCCAGGGTGCTGGTCAAAGCCAGAGCCACACAGAAGCCTGCCGTTAACGTTTTGATTTTCATTTTTTAATAGTTCCTCATTTTGATACTAAAACCTGGTCAGGTTCCTCAACCAATGGAATCCCCTCGGCTTTTAATGTTTGCGTGATGTCATCCATCCGGTTTTCCAACGCTTTATCAAGTTTTGTCAGCAGCGCTTGATCGTCTTTCCTAACCGCCATAGAAGTGCTGTAATGAAAGCCGACTTTTTCGCCATCTGCCCGGGTGTTGTTATCCGGTATCAATGACATAGTTAACGGTGTAGCCGACGCTTTGACATACCGCGCTGCAGCAGGGCCCCATAAAGCAGCCACCTCTGCCTTGCCGGATGACACTTCGGAAACCAGTTTGTCCGTTTCGTATTTGATGTATTCGTTACGACGGGATTTAAAACCCACCAGCTCCTGCATGTAGTTGAACATATCGTTGTAACGGCCGATGGCTCGCATCATCACTTCCGGCGGAGTTCCCGGAACGAAGGCGATACGCTCGGCTTTTTGAAGCACTTCACTGTCCCATTGATCGACTGCCGGGGTGTCATTCGCACGGGTAATAAAGACATAGCCGGAGCGGTAATAAGGCTTTGTAGTCAATACCCTGGGATCACCGGCATCCATACCGATTACAACATCGCATAAGCCTTTGTCCAGGTAATCACGAACGAGATAACGCGGGTCAGTCCAGGTTACCCATTCGACTTTTCTCTCAAGCTCATCCGCAATAATTTCTGCCAGTTTATTTTCAAAGCCCTCACCTTTTTTATTGGCATAAGGCATTTCATTTTCGGCATTGCATACTTTCAATGTTTGCTGTTCAGCCATGACAGTTTGTGATCCACAACCAGCCATGAGGAATAAACCAGCAGACAAAACGAAAAATTGTATTTTCATTATTTCCTCAAAATACACTGCTACGCGGGCCGGGTAGCTCTAATGAACTAGCCCGGCCTACCTCTTGATTAGAGCGAGAACACCATGACGCCACCACCCATTTGAGTGTGATGTGCCAATTCTTTAAACGCGCCTACCGCGCCTAAACCGGCTGTCGGATCTTTAAGATCGAACACGAGTCCGACGCCAGGCCAACCGCCTACACCGTAATAGATAGCAACATACTGCTTACCGTCATGTTTGTAAGTTATCGGATGACCGATTACGCCGGAAGGCAGTTTAAATTTCCACAGCTCTTCCCCAGTTTTGGAATTAAGCGCTTTGATGTAACCATCTAACGTACCGTAGAACACAAGATCGCCAGCTGTCGCAGTTGTACCGCCCCAAACCGCGAATTTTTCCTGAACCTCCCATTCAAATTCACCGGTTACCGAGTTCATCGCTTTAACCTGACCCAGGGTGCCTTTGGGGCCTGGATACATATTCAATGTTGCACCGACAAAGAACTGACCTGCACGGTAAGGCAACATGAACGGTTCCCAATCCATACAAATATGGTTCACACCCATGAAGAACAGCTTTTTATTGGGATCGTAAGACTCTATGCCTTGGTTGTGATAACCCATTGCTGAAGGACAAATACCTTTGGCTTCATGATCCATATGGGTTGAATATTCTGGATCACGTACCGGCAAACCGGTTTTCAAATCAACATGCTTGACCCAGTTGACGGTGTTATCGATTTTGAATGCATTAACCAGGTCGCCGTTTTCGCGGTTCAAGGTATAAACCAGACCGTTACGATCAGGGTGTGTCAGCAATTTTGTCATCTTGCCGTTAACCATTTGCTCGGATAAGCCCATGTAGTTCACACCGGCATAATCCCACTCGTCATGAGGCGTTTTTTGATAACCAAATTTTGCTTCACCACTTTTGATATCCCGTCCCCAAATGGTCATCGTCCATTTGTTGTCGCCGGGGCGCATGGTTTCATTCCAGGGTGCAGGGTTACCTGATCCGTAATAGAGCATTTGTAAATCCGGGTCGTAGGCATACCAACCCCAGTTGGTTCCGCCACCGATTTTCCAGGCATCCCCTTCCCAGGTTTTCAGACCCAGACCGAATTGTCCGTAATGCGGATTGGCTTTATTGAAATCTTTGGACAATTTAATGTCTTCATCAGGACCTGTCGCATAGACACGCCAGGCTTGTTTTCCATCTTTAAGGTTATAAGCGGTTGCATACCCTCTTACACCTAACTCAGCACCGGAAGTACCGACAATTACCTTATCTTCAGCAACGAACGGAGCGATGGTGAGTGTAGAACCCATGGCAATATCGGAATTTTCCATTTTCCATAACAGATCACCGGTTTTTGCATTGAGTGCAACGATATGACCGTCTAATTGGTTAAGGAAAATAGTCGCTGGATAATCTTTACCTTGAGGTGCATAAGCCAAGCCACGATTGACAACATCACAACAAGCTACTGCTCTGGCAGCCGGGTTTTGTTTCGGCTTGAACTGCCACAAGATTTTATCGGGCTCTTTCAAGTCGATGGCAAATACATTATTAGGATAGGGCGTGTGGACATACATGATACCGTCAACAACCAGAGGACCGCCCTCGTGGCCATTAAGAACACCGGTTGAAAAAGACCACGCTACTTTCAGATTTTTGACATTGGTAATATTGATGTCATAAAGTTCGCTAAAGTGAGTCGAACTGTAGTCCTTGGTCTGCATTACCCAGTTGGTATTTTGACGGGACAATTTATCTAATTCTTTATTGGCCTGCGCCGATTCCGGCAATGCCAGAATGGCGCTAGCCATTAATGCGGACGTTCCCACGTTACGTGCAAATTTCAACATTTGCATAATTCCTCCGAGTTATTGTTCTGCTGTGAATTAAGGCATAGCCGCTGCATATCGATGATTCGATTTATGTTAACCAACTTACTTGATCTAAGTTCGCAAGGGGGGTCGACACACAGGGCTACACTGCGAGCAAATTCTACGCAGATCGTTTTGCAGGCGTTACGGAAGAAGGCTTGAATTAAGCTGGGAATATGTCAGTTATATCCCAAGAAGATTTCCCGATACTTGAGAACTTAAGTGACCGGATATCGATAATTTCGTGAATTCTGATCAGAGTGAATTTCGAGGCTGTTTACTTCATCCATGGCTCCTGGACCCCGGCAATCCCTACCAGGGCCACACCCACTGTTGACGGACTGAATTATTTGGATCCCTATCATCAAGGTCAATAATTCAGGAAAACATCCCATAGTTTTGATGAATGGAAAAGGGCATGATGCTGAGTTATTCATTCAAGGGAGCTTTTAGCGGTGTCCAACAAGATCAGCGTTTTACTCGTCGACGACCATGCCGTGGTAAGAGCCGGCTTTAAAACCTACTTATCACTGTCCGATAAAATAGGTGATATTTACGAAGCAGACAAAGGTGAAACAGGTTGCCAGGTCTATGAAAAGAACAAGCCTGATATAGTCGTCGTAGACTTGTCCATGCCCGGTATCGGCGGTTTTGAAACGATCAGACGACTTATTAACCGCGATCCGCATTGTAAAATTCTCGTTTTCAGCATCCACAATGAATTGATTTATGTCACACGCGCCATCAAAGCCGGTGCCAAAGGCTACATCAACAAAAACAGCGCTCCCGAAATTCTGGTCACCGCTGTCTGCCAAATTGCACAAGGAGGCACTTTTGTAGACCCGATTCTCGCTCAACAACTCGCCATGTCTATGGTTACAGGCGATGATGAAGAAAGCAAAATCAAAACGCTTTCGCCCAGAGAATTTGATGTGTTCTGTTTGCTGGTCAATGGCTACACCACTCAAAAAGCCGCCGACAAACTTTGCTTAAGCTACAAGACCATATGTAATCACGGGACTTCAATCAAGGAAAAACTGGGGGTCAAAACGATTGCCGAAATGACGCTGTTAGCGTCCCGGCAAGGTCTGATCAATGGTTTGAATGGGCGTTTACATGATCACTCCGGTTGAATAATTCTGCTGATCTTCCTTACTTTGATCAACCTGTCCATATCAGCTGACGAATGACACGCTTGAGCAAAGTCGTGACAATGTCCCGGGGTTATTCAGGAAACTTACCCACGTCAATACGCCATGGTTTACCCATAATAGTGTTTTTAACCACTCTGACCTAAATCCATGAACTATCCATTGACCGTGTTAATCAGTATTTTCTTGTTTCCACATTTCGCTCATGCACACGGGCCGACACCACAAAAAGCCAAGGAAAGCATCGTCATCAATGCATCTGCCGAACAGGTATGGGATGCTGTTAAACAATTTGACGGCATCGCTTCGTGGCATCCGGATGTCAAAGCCAGTAAAGGCGACGGCAAACACGAATCAGGCGGAATGCGGACTGTAACCCTGCAAAACGGTGCTGATCTGATTGATGAACTGGATTATTACAGCGACAAAGATCACGAATACAGCTACCGGCTAAAAACCGAAAATGTTCAGGCCTTACCGGTCAGTTCCTACTCCATTGAACTCCAGGTGGGTCCTGGACAAGATGCAAGCAACTCGACAGTGACGTTGAAAAGCCGTTTCTACCGTGGCGATACCGGCAACACGCCACCCGCAAACCTGAATGATGAAGCGGCTGTCAAGGCGATGAATGAATTTTTCAAAAACGGTTTAAGCGGGCTGAAGAAAAAGTTGGAACCCTAATTCTACTTTGTAAGATTTCAGGTTTCACATGACCGAAGGTCGTCATTCCGGCATAGATTGCCGGAGCCGTCAGACCGCATAAGCGAATGCAGGCTCCCATGGAGGGTTCGAAGCTCGCCTTCCATAGCACTGGATACCCGCTTCCCGGCGGGTATGACGGTCTTTCTTCTAATCTGACAAAGTAGAACTAATCAGCTCAACAGGATTAACCAACCTGTCGATCCTGCCGGGATTGACGAAACACAGAAGCCATGGATGGCGAATGCTGTAGCACATCCTTTTGCTCTGTACCCCTGCAATCCCTCAGCATTCCCTGACCGGGGCAGGCTCTGCCGGGATCACGCCTCTGCTAAAAATTCACAGTGATCATGGGCTAATTGCCTTGTCCATTATTTCTCATACTTTCTTTAGCAAGAGCTCGCTTCGAATGATGCATATTGCACTAAATCTAATCCACAACGATAATGCGGCCATGCTTACTTTTCGGGATTGATTTATGCGGGCACTCACTATCAACACTATCTTTACTCCCTTTCTCTATCTATCGACTTTAATTTAGTGCGAAAGCCAAACAATTGGCAGGCAAAATAGAGGAGGATTTATTATGCATACGCAAGCGGAAAACAGAAATCCAATCAGTGTTGAGGAGTATTTGGCAGGCGAGTTAATTGCTGAAACTAAACATGAACTCATCGATGGTCATGTTTATGCCATGGTGGGCACCAGCCGAAATCATCAGCGCATAGCTATCAATATTTTGACCGAATTTAAAAATCATTTAAAAAATCAGCCCTGCGAACCTTTGGGTTCAGATATGAAAGTTAAGGTCGGCTCAAACTTTTTCTACCCTGATGTGATCGTCGATTGTGATTTTGACGAATCAGAGCCTTACTTTACCGATACCCCGGTCATCATTGTGGAAGTGCTGTCGAAATCAACGCGTAGAAAAGACAGAACAACCAAGCTGTCCAATTACATCACAATTCCAAGTTTGCAAGAATATGTCATGATCGAACAAGACTGTGTGGACATTGAAGTACTTAGACGGAAAGACGGCTGGTTTTCAAAACACTATTATTTAGGCGACGACGTCAATTTTGAATCAATCGATTTGACGACAACAGTAGAATCTATCTACGACCGCGTTCATAACGAAGACATGTTGGAGTTTTTGGCTGGAAAAGCTGGTTAACAGCTCTATTGACATCCCACTATGCAGTAGGCCTTTGAACTTAATTTTTTTACCAAGACATACAAGAACAAAGTCACCCATGATTAAACTCTACTTTAAGAACCTCTATCAAAGAACCATGCGTGAGGCCTACGATTTGGCTTTCCGCGAAATAGCAGAAGCGCTTAAATCCGGCGGTTCATGTCTTGATTGTGGGGCAAATTCCGGTAATTCCTTAAAAAGGATTCAACAGTCTATCCCTTTTGATACAGCTAACTATTCCGGTGTGGAATGGAGCCCGGAACTTTGCGAAAGAGCCCAGGCAAATGGATATAACATCATTCAAGCCGACTTAAATAAAGTACTGCCTTTTGAAAATAACAGCTTCCAGTGCATTTTTGGTTTATCTGTTCTCGAACATTTACTCAATGGCTGTGCATTTATGAAGGAATGTCATCGAACACTCGCCCAAAATGGAACTTTGGTTTTACTGACACCCAATATCAGCACTTTTTTTACTATTGCCTTGCTAATCGCCGGTAAAATGCCTTCCAGCGGTCCTCATCCAGACTCCAACGCACTGCTTGCCAGCGAAGAACTGTTAAAAGTCAGTCGACTCGAGTTAACGCCCGACACAGAATCCGAAACACCTTTGCATCGCCATCTGGTTGTATTCAGTTACCGGGTACTCCACCGTTATCTCAACCTATTAGGGTTCGCTGACGTAAAAGGCTATGGTTTTGGGCTCTACCCCTTCCCAAACTTTATGCAACCCATGCTGGAAAAAATCGATCCGTATCACTGCCATCAAATGGTTTTTGTTGCTCGGAAATAGGTGCTAGCGATTGAGAGTTTAGAAAAATTCTTTCTGACCAAATTTTGAATCACATCCGCTATCAGCCATTAAGTCAGCCGGTAATGACGCCAGCTTTTTTAAAATCGTGAGCCATTAACTGCTCAAATATTCTTTAGCAATTTTCAAGCTATTTGCGACTACCTGATGCATATCGTAATAGATATACTGACCGCAACGGCCAATAAAGGTCATATGCGCTAATTTCCGAGCCTCTTCACAATAACGGCGATACAAGCGTTGAGGAGCACCATCGACTGTTTTGACAGGATAATATCTTTCAAAATTATTTTCTTCATAACTGCATGGAATTTCTTTAGTATGTAACGCTTGATGAGCACCTAAATTACATCCGGGATATAAACGCCAATCGGTTTGGCGAGTAAAAATACTCTGATCGGTAAAATTTATGGTGGGTACTGGCTGATGGTGTTGCTCAATTTGTTCGTGGACAAATTTGATGGAGCGATAAGGTAAAGCCCCAAACTGCTCATTGAAATAAGCATCTATCGGCATGGAATTAAACACATGTTCGTAGTCTTTCTCCATGGCTTTATCAAACTGGCAAGCCAGCGAAATTGAGATCTCCGGGTGATCAAGCATCGTTTCAAATAAACCGAGATAGCCGTCTGCAGGCATGGCCTGAATTTTATCATTGAAGTAATTGACGTTATCATCGTATCTAACCGGAAGCCGGGCCAACACCTCAGTAGCTAAATCAGACAATGACATTCCCCACATTTTTTGCGTGTAACGGGCAAAAAATAATTCCGTCAGTTCCACGCCATAGATGTTTTCGGCCATTTCGCGGGCATTGGCGGGTTGCGTATGATGGCAGCGCAAAGTTTCCAAAAAAGCTTTAACCTCAGCCTCATCAGTCAGCGATTTATTGTAAATTTTGTTGAGTGTGATGCGGTTGATTGGTAAAGGCACATATCCAGTTCCCTCAACTAAGGCTTGGACTTGATGTGTGTAAGGTATCCATTGAGTAAATCTCGACAAGTAGTCAAAAATGCGTTGGTCATTCGTATGAAAAATATGTGGACCATAGCGATGTAATCGGAGTTTTAACTGATCGTCAACTGGATCAAAAGCATTACCGGCAATATGATCGCGCTTATCAATGATATGGATTCTGAATCGTCCACTGTCCGCTAATTCTCGGGCTACCGTTGCACCGGCAAATCCAGCTCCGACGACTAAAATGTTTTTTTTCATGAATTAAGCCATTCGGCCAAACGCATAGCTTGATCTTTCCAGGTAGGAATGGGAATATCCACGGCACTAGGGTAATCAAGTAAATTGACTATCTTCTCTGATAAGTCCGCCTGATTTTCAGGTTCGTAAAGACATTGGGGGTAATCTTTTAAGGTTTGCTGAAGAGCACCTAGACGTGCCGTCAATATTGGCGTTTTACAAGCCAATATTTCGTACGTTTTTTGGGGGAAAGCATAGCGCCCAAATTCGGTATCGCGCATACAAACTACAGCCAAATCGAGCGCATTATAAAAAATATTAACGTCATGATGGGGTAACAAGCCCAAATAATGAATACGGGGATGTTCTGGTATAGGACAAGAGGCATCATTAGGTCCCGCCAAGGCTAAATGCAATGCCGGATCACTTTCGGCCAGTTGCAGAAAGCTGTTATAGAGCAAATCGATACCTCGATTTCGGTGCAATGATCCGGCAACACCGATTAGTTTGGCATTTTCGGGCAAATTGAATCGATTGCGTGATTCGAACCGATTCCGTGGATAAAAATCACCTCCGCTGATCGTACTTTCCAGCGTCAATACATTAGCATGCCTGTAACGTTTCCTGATGAAGTCTGACAAAGGTTCACTGACGCAACTGACTCCGGTTGCGTTTTTGAGTGCGCTTCGATACAGCGGCAATATGCCGGGTAGTTTTGCCAAACCGAAACTTTCGTAATTATCGTAAAGATCAATGAAATAAGGAATATTAAATCTGCGCGCCAAATAGGCCGTAATCACTGCATGAGGGCAGTCTGAGCAACCCAGCAAGACATCAGGCTTGAAATCACGTAGCAATAATTTGGCATTTTGTAAGTAACGCCAAAATCCCGGCAATATTAAATGTCCCAAGTTATATGAATACCATTCCAGAAAGCCGCCATTTTCAAGGTAGTGTTCAAAGCGCCCCTCTTTACGCTTACTATAACTGAGGCAAATGCCACGTACCTGGTGGCCTTGTTGTGCCAATTGATTCGGCAGTTCATAGACTCTTGCATAGCGATCGTCTATGACGTCCTTATGCATGTATTGGCGTTTGGTTAGGAAAACTATCTTCATGCTAATGCCAATTGAGCCAAGAAATTAATTATAAAGACAATAAATTGTGCCCGAAAGAACGCGTTATGCTCAAATGTTATCCTGATTATAAAGATGCTTCAGCAACAACGTCTTTCCGGAATGGATTGCCGGAATCCAGAGAACAAGGATGTGTTCGGCGCTCGCCATCCATTAACGTATTTAGGATCAGCTATATTCAATAGAACCATACAATTGCAAAAAGTTAGTTAATATGCCAAAAAGGATGTCGTTTTCCTTTTATGTTTAATAAACCATCATAAAAACCTGTAAAAAATGCCCAAAGTTGCGCTAACTTACGAGGTTCATAACGTAGCGCGCCGAATAATCTCAGAAATGATGCAGGTATTGTATGAGTCCAGAAACGCAAGCCATAGTATTGTCGAGCAATAAACAAGCGATTGCGAGTATCGTAATAACGCTTCCACGGAGGAAGTTGTAAACAAGTAAAACTTCGACCAGGCAGTTGAAGTGTATAAGTAATAGCTTTGGGGTGTTTAATACGACTTTTGCCAGCAACGATGACTTGGGCTCCAAAACTCGCCGCCCTCATGCAATATTCAACATCGTCTGCAGCAATGAAAAAACCTGCGTCCGGCAAACCCATTTTATTCACCAAGTCGCGATGAATCATGAAGCCAAGGAATGGTAAGAATTGTACTCTAGCTCTATCAGGAATATCTTCAATCAGATCAACGCCTATATTACCTTTGTTAACTAAGCTCAAACCCCAAGAAGTATATTCTCCGCTAATAGCGACCGAACCATAGATATGGCTTGGGTTATTCGAAACAAACAATAATTCTTCCAATGCATTGGGTAACGGCTCAGCATCATCATCCATCATCCAAATCCAGTCAGCCCCATGAACAAGTGCCTGTTGGATACCCTCCGCGAAACCGCCTGCTCCTCCACGATTGTCAGTCAACCGTATGTAAATAATATTTGAAGAGATTCCGTGAATCCATGCATCAGTACCGTCTGTGGATGCATTATCGATAATTAATATGTGATCTGGAGATTTGGTCTGTGATTGGATGGCCCCAACACAGAGCTGAAGTAGGGGAAGGCGATTGTAAGTAACGATTACAGCAAAAACGTTGGAAGGCATGAAAATAGATTCCGAAAGTCCAAAAATGGAAAGTAATATGAAGGCCATGGAGCCACCAATTTTTGGATGGTCACAATATTCTTCTATAGTCTTTAAGAGCAACTCTTTTTTTATTGATATAAAAGTTTTTTAATCTTCGTAATAGAAATATCATCCATTCAACAGTTAATGGGTCAAGATGTCGCAAAAAAGGATGAGAAAAAATGATATTTTCCGGTTTATAGTCTTTATCTATTTTTCTGGTCTGTTTTACGACTTGATGCCAATAATAAGGGGCGTAAGGAAAAAAGGTATGAATAAAAAACCATAAAGTTCTAACTATGACTTGCTGTCTAATGTCCAATAATCTGTTTTGCTCCAAAAGTAAATTATGGAGCGTAAAAATAGATGTAACAAGATCAAAAGGGATGTCTTTTGTGAAATTCATACTTGAAACTCTAGCTAGGTCATGTTGAAACCATACGCCAACAATCT
The DNA here is from genome assembly GCA_018333785.1 of Methylomicrobium sp. GTDB lineage: Bacteria > Pseudomonadota > Gammaproteobacteria > Methylococcales > Methylomonadaceae > Methylicorpusculum. The sequence goes on from JAGXSU010000059.1 coordinate 37,206, forward strand.
CATCAAGGTGTACCCATCGCCACTCTCTTAATCCGGCCAAATCAATCATCCATATAATATCCTGCATACGCACTACATTTTCATTCCACCTAGCTTCCTTAAGAGAGGATCGTAGATAAACATTACCAATAGGCAATGTGAATCCAGAAATGATAAGACTTGCGCAGACAAAGTCGCGTGAAACAGGAAAATTAACTTGCCCCAGATCTTTATTTTCCATATCGATATTGAGCAATAAACCCGAACAAAAATCAAAGTTATCGCTTTCGAGCAATTCATACTGCCTTACACACCCGGCAAATATCAGATAATCGTCGTCATCAAGAAATCTTATATATTTACCATGGGCATTTAGCATGCCTACATTACGAGCTGCATTTCCATTGGCTTGCGGCATCGGTATAACTCGTACGGCCAGGTTGTTTTTAAATGGCTGCAACGCTTTGCTCCAAGACTGATCCGGTCCATTCGGAACAACAATGACTTCAACATCCTTGCTATCCATTCCTGCCAAAGCACTATTCACTGCTCTTGCCAAGAATTGTGGGCGATTGAAAGTTGGGATGATGACAGAAACAAGCGGTTTTGGATTGTGCATACAAGTTAATAAATTTAAAGCCAAGAGTCTTTATAGTCGAGTTAATAGTATTTTCAGGATTTATAAAAACAGACTTTAAAGTTGTTGAGATTCTCCTGCCAACTCGAGTACCGTATTTATTAAACTTTCGCTGATGTATACAGGGCTTGAGGCAATTAGCTCTAATAAGGGCGCAATTAATTGAATATGTCCTGCGCGTTTAGCTTGCAGTAAAACGCCAACTGATCCAATAGTTTTGATTTGGTTTATTTTTGCAACTTTACGGCCGCGCTTATCATCAATGAGCAAATAATCCGCAGACACCTCCTTGTAAAGAAGCATAGCCTCTGTTTCTCCCGCGTCAGCAAAAGCATCCAAATAAACAAACCGCTGCGTATCTACAACACGTACCTTGCCTTTCAGATAAGATTGCAAGCAAGATGAGTGTGCTTTATCGACTTTAGCAATTTCAGAATATACAGTTTGGGGTACAAGGACTTCGCCAAAAAGTTTATCGAGTAAAGACAGGCTATTACAGGAAGCAAGTGCAATCAAAGCAGAAGCATCGGCAACCAAGATCATGGTGTTTTGAAACAGCTCAGTTCTTCAAGAATTTCATCACGTGTGATGTTGATGATAGGAACCTTGTTTGCTTTACAAATGCACATGAATTCATAAAGATCGAACCCCGCCAGTTCCGCCGCTTTTGCCAGCGTTACGCGCTCGTGTTGATATAGCCAAACAGCATAGGAGGTTCGGATTTCTTGCTTAATGTCGTTTTCAGTTTGAAATTCGACAAAGTCATTGGGAAGATCGATAGCGATTTGCATAATATGCCTCTCAATTTTGTCAATAGAGACATAGACCGCAATTGTATCTATTGATATAGGTTTTGTCATAGGAGCTGCTTTAGTCGCTACAAAAGTATGATTATTTTTGTTTTAGGATAAACATATTGTTTAATTGAGCGTAGCATAGTATAGATTAAACGAAATTTAAGAAATAAAAGAACAGCAGGATCAATGTCAAGCAATTCGCAAACATTGAACTTGCAATGCATCAGGTTTATTAGAAGTTTATCGGTATTAAGCTTTTCCGAGCTTTTGATTGATCTTCTTAGTAAGCGACGTTGTTCACCTTTTAATGCCCTATAGGTTTCTTCTTTTAAATGATTTGATTGCTTAATGAACTCTTGTATTTTTGAGGCGCTTTGCACTAAGCCCTCTACATTATGAAATGTTACATTAGTGGTCATGATCGAATTTTCTCGTACTCGTCGCTTAAATAAAATATTGCTTAATGAAATTGCTTTCTGCGCACAGCAAAAAATTATTGGGGTAAGTCCTTCGTCTTCATGTAAATAGCCTTCGTCAAAATACAGATTATTTTGGTCGATAATTTTTTTACTAAACAAATAAAGACATGGCGATGGCGAATAGGCATTGGCTCTAACAAGTCTAGTAAATAGACCCGAGCCAGTTGTTGGTCTACAAATATCCGGTTTTTGGTAGAAGTTAAAATGCTTCTCAGCTCCTGGAATAGAAGAAAAGGCTCTTCCAGAAAAAACAATTAAGTCAAGTTTTAATTTAAATATTGATCTTATGCAAATTGCTAAAGCATCAAGCTCCAATAGATCATCGCCATCAAAAAAGTAAATATAAGACCCAGCCGAATTTTTTAAGCCTAAATTTCTTGCCGCGCTCGGTCCAAGGTTTTGTTGAGATATGATTCTAATTCTATTGTCGGTATTCGCATAATTCGCTGCAATTGATAAAGAATTATCAGTGGAGCCATCATTAATTATGATAAGTTCAAAATTATTAAATTCTTGGCCTAGTATCGACTCAATTGCGTCTGATATATAATTATCAACATTATATATAGGCATAATTATTGATAATAAACAATTAGAATTAGCCATTGTTTTTATCTGAAATTTTCTAATTCGGCCTGAAATACTTCAAGGTATTTTTTGCCGAAGCGCAAGTCAGGCTCAATATAATTACCTTCTGCCCATTCGTTCCATGACTTTATAAATATAAATCTTCGACTGTCGGGTAGGTTTTTTGCTCTCATCAAGGCCTTTCTTAAATGACTTTTAAAAAGTTCAGGAGTTGATGCAAATAGAACTCTACCATTTATGCCACTACGAGGGGTATTATCCCAATTAGGAATAACACAGGGTAATGAGTCTATCCCTTCGACTTGATAAAAAGGCATTTCATCTAAAGATTTCTTATAATCATAAATGGAGGGATAATTTAATAACTTATAATATTCATTAAGTATTTTTCTTAAAGGCTTTTTCCAGCCGACTTTTTCCGTTTTTAATGGAGGAAGTTTTACATTATAAATCGCGTCGAATCCAGCTGATTTCGGTTCCCAAATATTTGATCCGTCGTGCTGAGCAACAAGATATAGTCCTGGCAACCCATTTTTTAACGCTAATTCTCTCCAATAATCGGTCACCCTTAGTGAATCAGGCAGTTCTCTTGGTTGGAAAATCACGAATAATGGCTTACCGTCAGCTTTTACATATCGATGATCTTGGAATGAGCGTAGCAGATATTCAAAATGACGTTTGTGGTCGCCCATCCCTGGATAAGTTTGTTCAATCAACGTTCTATTGGGTGCACCATGCCAAATACCCGACCAAGTTTGATTTGCCCAACAAAGGCAGAATGGAAAATCGGGCTCACCCGATTCGAGAACTTCATTGAATGGGCGTTCGAGTATACGTTTTCCAGCAAACCAATAGTGGTAATAACAAAACGCTTCTATACCATATTCTTTTGCTAATTCCGCCTGTGCTAATCGCGCTTCGGGCAAACGAAGATCATAAAATCCTAAATCACCGGGTACGTTTGGTTGATAATGCCTAGGAAATAATGGTTTAGCCTTAGCTGTATTAGTCCATTCGGTAAAGCCTTTGCCCCACCATACGTCATTTTCAGGAATAGGGTGAAACTGAGGCAGATATAAAGCAATTGCGCGTATCCTTTTATTTAGATCTGCAGAGGGATTGGTCATATGTTTTTGATATTTAAACGTCAAGCGTATTATCTAAAGTATTTTTTCTAAAATCCATATAGCTCTTGTGTGTAAATTTTTTTTTGAAATATAGTATTTTTCTAGCTCTTTAATTTTATATTTCAATAATATTCTAACTGTTATGTTTTTATTAAAGTTATTATGTTGTTTTACAATTGCTTGTTTAAATCCCATGTACATGGCTTCTTTATTTTTACAAAGACTATCGCTAGTTTTACGGTAAATAGCGAGGGCTTCCGGAACTACCTTGGTCTCTGGTGCTAAGGCAAATATTCTCATCCAACAATCCCAATCTTCATGATTAGGTAACGACTGATCGAATCTAATATTGAATTCACTAAAAAAACGGGCGTCAAATAAAAAGCAATGGACTGGAATGCTAAGCCTTGTCTCCCACCTCAAGGCAACATCATATAGAGCATTTCTCATTACCAACCTTGAAGGAGAACGCTGAATTTGTAAAGGTGTTTGGCAAATATCTTCGTCCAGACCCATTAAATAATCTGAATAGCAAAGACAGAGGCTATTTGTAGATAAAAGCGCTCTTAATTGAAGTGAAAACTTGTCTTCTCTGATTTTATCATCAGCATCTAAAAATTGTATGTAATCTCCAAATGCGACATCTAATCCAGCATTTCTAGCACCGGACAGACCTTTGTTTTTTTGATTGATTACCTTGATTCTGTTATCGGTTTTTGATAGTTCTGTTGCGACTTGTGCTGTATTATCGGTTGAGCCATCATTGACAATAATACATTCCCATTTTTCATATGTTTGGTTTTTTATGCTATGAATAGCGTCGGTTAGATATCTTGCTTGATTATAACAGGGGACAATCACGGTAATTAGCGGTGCATTATTTGTCATAATTTTTATGACTGAGCAGTGTTAATAATAAATACTTTTAAGAGGTTTGTGAATTAGTACTTATAGGTATTTGATCGGTCTTCGGCCCAGTACCTTATTGCTTTTAACATTCGCCTAGGGTACGGAAGGCAATAAATAATTCTTCTCATTAAACTACCTGATCCATACCTTAATCTTCTAGGGGTGATTAAATTTATGTATTCGTGCATGTTAGCTATGTATTGCAAATCAATTTTTATTTTTGGAAAAAATTTTTCATATATTTCGTTGTGATTTTGCGATGTATCGTTCAAGTAGATGGATATGTCATTAATGTTTCTGAAAGATTCATAATCTTCGCAGTTTTCATTAGTTAAATACATCTGATCATAAAAGAGATATGAGGCAAAATCGGACCAGTTCTTTAGTTTGGTTTCTAAATCAACCTTATCGAGCCAGTTTGATATTACATTTTGATCATTATGGTTATATTCGTACACAATGTTTTTATTTGATAAAAGTGATTTCCCTAGCTGTAGTACCGCTTTATCTAGGACTAAAGATTCAAATAACGAGCTCGAATTAACTCCTACAACATAATCTGCCAAGTTTAAGCATGATTTTAATGATAAAGAATTGGTCCAAATGCCTTGTTTTTTTATAATTCTTTCGTAAGCGTCTGTTTTATCGTGATTGCATGGGTGTTGTTTTGCTATTATGTAGATGTCATTTCTTGCTTTTAACTGTTCGCATAGCCATTTTAAAGCGTCAATATTTTTTTTAAAGAATGGCGAAAAATAAAAGTTAGAGGTATCTTCATCTAACTGATTAAAAAATAGAATTACTTTTTTGTTTTTTGGTATTGAAATGTATTTATTATTGGATGATGGTTGAGGATGCCATGTAAAGCTGCAATCTTTATATAGTTTCTTGTAAGATAAGTAAAGGCTATGCGATCTTTTTTGAGTTTGTGCATCGGGCCATTCCCAATTCGTTTTATTTGCGATTGGGTGGCTTCCATTGAATCCACCATTAAATCCTAACTTGCTTAGCTGCATTGTATCAGGTAAAGGACCACGTTCAATAAACACGACAGGACATGATATTTTATTGCATATATTTTTTAATATTATCTGTGTCGGTAATTCACCATTCCATATAATGCATGATTTTGGTTTTAATGAGGTTATTAATTCTATATATAAATTATGTATATATCTTGCACCGCTTTTTCTTAGTTCAATACTTCCTTTCCCAAACCACTTTTCTTCTATTTCTAGGAGTTCGGCAATGTTGTCAACGTCTTCCTCGGGAAAGGATGTGTATATGTTTGTGTATGAAGATAATATGGGTGGCATATACAAATAAGGCATGCATAAATTATTTTCAGCCTCTTTATTTGTTGAAGTACCCATTAATAAAAATTCTAAGTTTAATTTAAGAAGGCTTTCTCTCGTTCTATTCCAGAAATGAATTTCTGTTTTAGATAATGATGTTGATGCATATACTAATAATTTTTGAGTATTTTCTTCAAATTTATAAAGCATTTTCTATATTTTCATTTTAATGGTATAAAAATCGTTATCATAGACCTTCATAAGCCTGGATGAAATAGATTGTGTTATAATTTATTGTTTGCCTGTGGTTTATTTTTCACGATGACTGTTTGTTGAATATTTTTTATTAACGCTGGTAACCTTCCAATGTGATGTTAATTGCTGTGTAGCACAGCCAATTTGATTTCCTTTTATAGTGATAATACCTGCAAATCTTATCCAATCATAATGTTTATTATATTTTTTTGATATTAATATAAGACCAATGTTGTAGGCGCCTGGATTTATATTAATATTTTCAATTACTATATCAACATTTATGAATTTTTCGTCTTTTACTAGTATTTTTGCTTCATTTAAATGGCTATTACATTCGGCAACCACCTCTCCATCAGCTTTTCTGAATTCAACTATTAATACCAAATCGTCTATTGTCCTTCCGATTAATTTCAAATTTATATGTATTAACTTTCCGTAGGTGAACTCCTTTGTTTTGTTGTTAAACTCATCTAAATACTCAAACGATGTTATTTCGGCTTCTTGTGTTCCGGTTCGAATATCATCAGTGTTTTTCGTCAAATATATTTTGTCATATTCGATAGATGCGATAGTTGGATTTCCGTAATATTTCACCTGCCCCTGATCAAGTAATAAAGATTGATCGGATATTCGAGTTATTTGTTGCATAGAGTGTGAGACAAATAATACAGCTGATTTAGGTAACAAATTTGCAATAGCGTTATAGCATTTTGTACGAAAACCTACGTCACCGACTGCAAGTACCTCATCCAAAATCAAAACATCCGGCTCCATCTGCACCGCAATCGCAAACCCTAATCTCACATACATCCCGCTCGAATAATGCTTGACCGGCATATCGATAAACTCTTCCAACTCAGCAAACGCAACAATTTCATCGAATTTCTTGTCGATCTCGCGTTTGCTCATGCCGAGAATCGCACCGTTGACATAGATATTTTCCCGCCCTGTTAGCATCGGGTGAAATCCGGCGCCGACTTCGATCAGAGCACCAACTTTACCTTTAATCGTGATTTTGCCTTTGTCCGGCAGAATGATGCCGTTGAGCATTTTTAATAAGGTGCTCTTCCCTGCTCCATTACGACCAATAATACCCAGACATTCGCCGCGTTTGACTTCAAACGACACATCGTCAACCGCCCAAAATTCATCCCCCCGTAACTTGTCCGAGGTGTTTGGCAAATGCAGCAGGTCGCGACTGATGTCTTCGATGCCATAAAGCATAGACCGTTTCAGTGAGCGGCAGAATTTTTTGCTGACGTTTTCGACTTTGATTAAGACGTCGTCTGAGTTTGACATGGGAGTATCGTGTTATGGATTCGCCGTTTGAAATATATTTACAGCGAGGCTGTTAGCCGCTTCTTTCAAACGATTATCATTGGTCCAAAATTCCGTGCAGCCATTTTCTATCGCTGTGGCTAAGTGAAGCGCATCGGGTGTTTTAATTTTATGCTTGACTCTCAAGTTTAACGCTCTGGCAATTAAAGTGCATTGATGGTTAACCATCGTTGGTCAGCCAAAAATAGCTCATAATCTTCAACTAGTATTTGATTACCTTCAATCAACGGCTTTACAAGGCATCCAAGGCGGACTAAAGATGATATGCATAAAATAGCATCTAGGTTATTTGCAAGGTGTTGTCGAATAAGACCGCTGAAAGGCTGTGCATCTTCCAGCAAATAAATGACACAACACATGTCAATATAAATTAGTCGGAGCATCAGTCGTTATTCCATTCATCCCGAATAGCAAAAATGCGTCGTTGTACTTCTTCTAGGTTAGCTCTTGGACGGTGCTGGAAACGAGGAGATGCCAAAAGTCTTAGTGTGCGAGACACACTTCCTTTAGTTTCGGTTAACGTTGCATCGGATTCTTCGTTCGCATCACTTTCCAATAGCGTAAGCAGCGCCTTACCTTCTAACTTGAACATGATCGGCTCTAAGGCTTGGATATGTCCAGTTGGGTCAATCTCAACGTGTATGGTTTTTAGCATGGCTTTGTTCCTAAATAGCAATCAAGGATAGTAGCATTGACATAGATATACACGCGCATGGCCTACATCAGGTTACAGCCCACGCAAACTCCAATCAACGCTGCATCTTTGCCTTTGTACAGCAGGATGTTGGCATGAACTTTTTGTTTTTATTAATAGCCCAAAATTCATCTCTGCGTAATTTGTCCGAGGTGTTCGGCAAATGCACAAGGTCGCGACTGATGTCTTCGATGCCATAAAGCATAGACCGTTTCAGCGAGCGGCAGAATTTTTTCAAGACATTATTGGCTTTGATTAAAACTTCGTATGAATTTGACACCCGTTAAACCCAGAATTCGACATCAAAATTATATCTTTTATTCAAGCCCGCTCGGCAATTCTGGGCAGGGTAATGTAAAAAACCCGCCAGCCCAATAAAAAAACCATTATGGCTATTCCCGCTGCAACCGGCAATGCTGTCATTTGACTTAACGTTTGGCCGACCAGTAATTCCTGAGTAGCAATGACCAGAGGACTGAACGGATTTAACGTATTAGCCCATACAAAGGGTTCTCTGATCGGGGGCGGATAGAGAATCGGTGCTAAAAACATACCGAACGTCAAGATCATACTGATTGCATTACCCGCATCACGAAACACCAAGTTGAGTATGGCCATGAAAAAACCGATACCGAGCGCCATCATAATGACCAAAATCAATATGAGGGGAATAGCCAAAGCATGCATTGAAGGCAAATAACCGTACCAGATAAATACGGCAGCAATCGGTACCAAGCGTATCAAAAAATCGATACCCGCCTGCCCTACTGAAGCAAACACCAGGGCTTCTTTTGTAAAATTGATTTTTGTCACCAATGATCCGGCATTGATCAGGCTGTTGGTGCTGCCCACCAAACAACTTGAAAATAGTTGCCAAACGGATAAGCTCCATAATGCGTGCAAGACATAAGGCAAACTGGTTTCACCCATGTCAAAGACCCTGTGTTTAGCCAAAAAGGTAAATAGGGTTACTGTGACAATTTGCGGAAGAACGGCCCAGACATAACCCAAAATGGATTGCCGGTAGCGGACAGCAAAATCTCTTTTCATCAACCTCAGGATGAGCTCCCTGCTTTGCCAGACAGATTTAACCATGATCACCCAGACTAAAAGACCGGACTGACGGCGAGCATTGGGTGTATAGACGGTGATAATTTCGTGTTGTTTTTCCATTAAAGGGGATGTTCGTATATCAATTCAGTTTCTTGTTAGGTTGCCAACAGAATACAACTCAAACCTAAACCGTTTACATAAATTCAAAGTGCCATGAGTATAGTGCGAGTCTTCTATTTCGCCTATGCTAAAACCATCCTGTAAACCGGGAACAATTAATTAACTGATCCTTTGTACGGCTGGACACTCACTTTCCCGTTGATTAGCGGTAAGATGATTACCTCACTCAACATGGTTGATCTTTAAGCGTGCTTTCAACTGATTTCGCATAACGCATGACAAAAACTTTTACTTCAAATGACTCGATGCTGGCTTTTGATCGCCAGCATATATGGCACCCCTACACGTCGTTGACTGCCCCGGATCCTGTTTATGCGGTCGAATCTGCTACAGGCGTCATGCTCAAGCTAACAGATGGGCGAGAATTGATCGATGGCATGTCCTCCTGGTGGGCTGCGATTCATGGTTATAACCACCCGCGTTTGAATCAGGCGGCCAACGATCAATTAAATAAAATGTCGCATGTCATGTTTGGCGGCATAACGCATTCTCCCGCGATTGAGCTTGCCCAGCGTTTAATTGAGATGACACCTGAAAATCTTGATGCTGTGTTCTATTGCGATTCCGGCTCGGTCAGTGTAGAAGTGGCTCAAAAAATGGCGATTCAATACTGGCAGGCGCAGGGTAAAACCCAAAAAAGCCGGTTTATTGCGTTGCGCGGGGGTTATCATGGCGATACTTTTGGCGCAATGTCGGTGTGTGACCCTGTGACGGGCATGCATCATTTATTTGGCGATGTAATGCCCACGCAGTTATTTGCGCCTCGCCCCGCTTGCCGTTTTGACGCCAGCTGGGACCCTGATGATATCGCTCAACTGGAAATGCTGTTAAAAGCCAACCACGAACACTGTGCAGCCTTGATTCTGGAGCCTGTTGTTCAAGGTGCAGGCGGGATGTGGTTTTATCATCCCGATTATCTGAAGGCAGCGCGAAAGCTCTGCGACCGTTATCAGGTGCTGTTGATCGCAGATGAAATCGCTACGGGATTTGGCCGCACCGGCCGTTTGTTTGCTTGTGAACATGCCGATATTTCACCGGATATTTTATGTATCGGAAAAGCGTTAACCGGCGGGTATTTGTCTTTGGCAGCGACGCTGACCAGCCAGGCTATCGCCCGCGTCATTTCCAATGGTGAAGCCGGATGCTTCATGCACGGCCCCACTTTTATGGGCAACCCTTTGGCATGCCGGATCGCTTCGGCCAGTATCGATGTGCTGCTGGAATCAGACTGGCGAGCCAACATAGCGATGATTGAAAGCGGCTTAAATAAAGGCCTGTCGCGCTGCCGCGATTTACCTGGTGTCTATGACGTCAGGATTTTAGGCGCCATAGGCGTTGTTGAAATGCGGGAATCGGTCGCTGTTGCCAAAATACAGGCCCGACTGGTAGAGATAGGTGTCTGGTTAAGGCCATTCGGACGATTGATTTATCTGATGCCTCCCTTCATTATCAGCGCATCCCAGCTTGAATCATTAACCTCGGCAGTCTACAGGGTTATCAGTGAAGGCAATACAGCATAAATACAGATGAATAATTGGCTTGTTTATTTTAACGATCTAAACCCGGCAACAATAAAGGCTATCGCCATCCTGGTACTAATTCTTGGTGTAGGACTCACCGTACTTTTACTTGTCAGGCGCCGACGAGTTAAACAGCATCTAAAACACCCATCGCAACCTCCACCCCACTCACTCGATTGGCATACCCTGGCAATCAACGAAGTATTTAAATGCCTGGATGCTTCTGCTCAGGGTTTATCGTCAAAATCAGCAGACGAACGCTGGATTAAATTTGGCCCCAATCAACTGACGGAAGCGCCTCCGGTCTCGATTGGCTACCTGTTATTATCCCAATTTAAAAACTTTCTGATTGTTATTCTGATCCTTGCGGCCATATTGGCAGCAGCGATGGGGGATATACGGGATGGACTGGTCATCTTAACCGTTGTGCTGATCAATGCATTTTTAGGGTTTTATCAGGAATACCGGGCCGAACAATCGCTGGCCGCCCTCAAAAAAATGCTGGCACTAAAAGCCAAGGTCAAACGGGATGGGCATATACAGGAGCTGTTCGTTACACAATTGGTACCCGGCGATTTAGTGCTATTGGAGGCAGGAGACAAACTCCCAGCAGACGGGCTTATCGTTCATGCCCACAGCTTGGAAATTGACGAATCTTCGTTAACCGGTGAATCCATTCCTGTCGCTAAACAGGCCGGGAAGCTCGAAAAAATGGATTGCCCTCTTTCCGAACAAAGCAATCGACTGTTCATGAACTCCGTCGTCACTCACGGCCGGGCTGAAATGATAGTCACCGAAACCGGCATGCAGACCGAAATCGGCCGAATAGCGGGCCTTCTGGCTGCTCCGTCAGAAAGTTCAACCCCCTTGCAAGTCCAGCTTGACAGCTTGGGCAAGCGGCTGGCTTTTATTGCCTTTGTGATAATTTTACTCTTATTCGCAAGTGCCCTGCTCCGCGGCGAACCTTTAATCAAGACCGCTTTTACTGCTATTGCATTAGCAGTGGCCGCAATTCCAGAGGGCTTACCGGCCGTTGTAACTGTCACTCTGGCTTTGGGCATGCACCGGATGGCCCGGCAAAAAGCCATCGTCAAACGACTCGCGGCGGTCGAAACACTGGGCTGCACGACAGTTATTTGCAGCGATAAAACCGGCACGTTAACGCATAATCAAATGACGGTAAGAGCCTTACACTATCAAGACAATCACTATGGTGTAAGCGGCCAAGGCTACAGTTTAACGGGCGAAATCAAGCTGGAAAGCGACTGCGTTCCTGTCGACTTTGCACCGCTGTTAAACGCCTTGGTATTGTGCAATGACAGTCAACTGCGCGAGGGTCAAGTCATAGGCGATCCTATGGAAGCCGCTTTGCTGGTATTGGCGGCAAAAGGCGGACTGGATTGTGTGGCGGTTAAATCGCAATTCAAACGATTGGCTGAAATCCCGTTCGATGCGACCAATAAGTTTATGGCGACTTTTCACGAACAGGGCGAAAGGGTCGTGGTATTTATCAAAGGCGCACCCGAAATACTGTTATCGCATTGCACCTATCAACTGAATGGCTCAGGCTCCAACAACCCGGTCGAGCATGTCAAAATCATCAATGCAAACGAACGCATGGCTGCGACAGGGCTGCGCATACTCGCCGTCGCCATGGCAGATATTGCCGCTGAAGACTTTAATCCACAAGGTGATTTGCTAAGCCACATCAACAATCTCGGCTTCATTGCCTTGATCGGTTTAATGGACCCGCCCAGACAGGAAGCCAGGGAAGCAATTGCTTTGTGCCGCAAGGCAGGTATCAAGGTCAAAATGATTACCGGCGATCAAAAAGTGACGGCAACCGCGATTGCTGATGAATTAGGCTTAAGCGGCAATATAATGGACGGGGATGAATTAGCGAAACTGGATAATCAGGCTTTAGCTGAACAAATCGAACATATTGCGGTCTTTGCCCGCACCGCTCCCGAACAGAAAGTACGCATTGTGACTGCCCTTCAAGAAAACGGCGAAGTCGTTGCAATGACCGGAGATGGCGTCAATGACGCACCGGCGCTCAAACATGCCGATATCGGAGTTGCCATGGGCATCAGCGGCACCGATGTTGCGCGCGAATCAGCGTCAATGATTCTGACGGACGACAATTTTGCAACCATTGTCAGAGCCGTTCAGGAAGGACGCAGCCTGTACGAAAACATGATCAAATTTATACGCTATCAGTTGTCGACCAATATCGGCGCTATATTGACCGTTGCCGCAGCGCCGCTACTGAGTCTGCCTGTGCCTTTTTCGGCGATTCAATTATTGTGGATCAATATCATTATGGACGGTCCGCCCGCCATTGCTTTGGGAATCGATCCATCCCGACCCGCCTGCATGAACGAGCCACCTCGCCCACCCAAGTCACGAATTCTGTCATTGCCGCGCTTTGGTAATTTGTTCAGTTATGGTCTCACCATGGCTTGCGGCACATTGGGCATTTTGGCTTACAGCCTGCAAAATGGCGATAAAAATCATGCCATCACGCTGGCTTTCACCACTTTCGTGCTGTTTCAGATATTCAACGTATTTAACGCCCGATCGGAAAAACGTTCGGCATTTAACCGGCAATTTTTCATGAACCACATGCTCTGGCTGGCTCTGGTTTGTGTCGTGTTATTACAAATTCTGGTTGTACACTGGCCGCCCGCGCAACTGATTTTTCATACCGTGCCGTTGACATTAAACGACTGGCTTTTGGCTACGGGCATCGCGGCGTCAGTATTAGTATTGGAAGAAACGCGAAAACTGCTGCAACGCTGCATATCGGCAATAGTAAAATGCAAACCGAAAAAGAGCAGTTAGCACGAATTACAGCGTTTTCTTGCTGGAATGAGCCGAGAAAATCAGGTTACAAGGATGTGAAAGTCCAACGCCATCCATGGCTTCAGGACATAATAAATCCTGATTGCTTATGACTTTCAGCGGAATGGATGGCCCGTCAAATAGCCGTCATACCGGCATGGATTGCCGGTATCCAGTGTACACGGATGTACCGATCTTTTTGTGAGTGGTGTGATTACCTGCTCGCATCCATGCAGTTTGGACCCCGGCAATCCATGCCGGAGCGACGCCACCTTTATTACTTATAGGATCACACTATTTCAGTTTTGGATGAAGCTTATACGTAATCAGGTAATAAATTAAGAAGTACCTTTTAGTTAAGGCCATCGTAATGAATCGATAGGCTTGTATCTTAGGAGCGGTGGATCAGATACCCATTAAGTCATTCAAGCTGTGCCCTAATTTTTGAATTACGCAGTGATAAGCCTTATAGTACAAGGCTGTTTTTTATACGGACAATTAATGGACACCATCAGCATACGCGGCGCTAGAACCCATAATCTCAAAAATATCGATCTGGATTTACCTCGTGATCAACTCATAGTGATTACCGGCCTTTCAGGCTCCGGCAAATCGTCACTGGCATTTGATACGATTTACGCTGAAGGCCAGCGGCGTTATGTGGAATCGCTCTCGGCCTATGCCCGTCAGTTTCTTTCGATGATGGAAAAACCGGACGTCGATCATATTGAAGGCTTGTCTCCGGCCATCTCCATCGAGCAAAAATCCACATCGCACAATCCGCGATCTACTGTCGGCACCATTACCGAAATTTACGATTACCTGCGTTTGCTTTATGCCCGCGCCGGAACCCCGCGTTGTCCTGAACATCAGGTTTCGCTTGCCGCGCAAACGATCAGCCAAATGGTCGATACCGTTTTGGCCCAGCCCGAAGGGCAGCGCTGGATGCTGCTGGCACCGGTAATTAACGACAGAAAAGGCGAACATCTGCAATTATTCGAGGACTTACGCTCGCAAGGCTTTATCAGAGCCCGCATTGATGGCGTCGTTGTCGACCTGGACGATTCACCCACGCTGGATCCGAAAAAGAAACATACCATCGAAGTCATCGTTGACCGGTTTAAAGTCCGCGAAGACATCAGCTTGCGTCTGGCCGAGTCCTTTGAAACCGCGTTACGCATCTCGGAAGGCATTGCTCTGGCAGTCAGCATGGAAGAAGGCGATACAACCACCCTGCTCTTTTCGGAACGCTATGCCTGCCCTCACTGCGGCTACAGCCTTACCGAACTTGAGCCCCGAATATTCTCGTTTAACAACCCGAAAGGCGCGTGTCCCAGTTGCGATGGCTTGGGCGTCAAACAACATTTTGATCCGCAATTAGTGATTCATAATCCGGAAATCAGCCTGGCAGGCGGCGCAATTCGGGGCTGGGACAGGCGCAACGGTTATTACTTCCAAATGATCTGTTCGCTGGCCGAGCATTATGGATTCGATCCGGAACAGCCTTATCAGGAATTACCGGAAACCCTACAAAACATCTTGCTGTTCGGTAGCGGACAGGAGGTCATTCATTTTAAATTTATGAACGGCCCCCATGGACACCAAACCCGGAAATACCCGTTTGAAGGCATTATTGCCAACATGGAACGCCGCTATCATGAAACCGATTCGCAAATGGTACGGGAAGAGCTGGCTAAATACCTTTCGCAAAAGCCCTGTAATACCTGCAACGGCGCACGCCTGAATTTGGCAGCGCGTAATGTGTTCATCAATGAACTGCCCTTGCATGAAGCCACCCGCTTCCCTATACGCAAATCGCTCAGCTTTTTCGAAACGCTTGATCTGCCCGGCAAACGCGGCGAAATCGCCGCAAAAGTCGTCAAGGAAATCGTCGAAAGACTGGAATTTCTCGTCAATGTCGGACTGGATTACTTAACGCTGGATCGCAGTGCCGATACGCTCTCCGGAGGAGAAGCGCAGCGTATCCGGCTGGCAAGTCAGATTGGCGCAGGTCTGGTCGGTGTAATGTATGTACTGGATGAACCGTCCATAGGCTTGCATCAGCGCGATAACGAACGCCTGCTGAAAACATTATTCCGGCTGCGTGATCTGGGTAATACCGTGATTGTGGTCGAACATGATGAAGACGCGATCCGAGCCGCTCAGCATGTTGTGGACATTGGTCCGGGAGCGGGTGTCCACGGAGGACAAATTGTTGCGCAAGGTACGCCGGATGAAATTATCGCCAATCCGTCATCATTGACCGGTCAATATCTGGCCGGCATTCAAACGATAGCCATTCCCGAAAGCACGACGCCGGTCAATCCTGATAAAAAAATCACTATTTGCAACGCACACGGCAATAACCTGAACCAGGTCAGCATCGAAATCCCGGTCGGATTGCTGACTTGCGTAACCGGTGTTTCCGGTTCCGGCAAATCGACACTGATCAATGACACGCTCTATCGCTTTGCGGCTCGCGCCATCAACCGCGCAGGCACATTACCTGCGCCTTGCGACAATGTGGAAGGACTTGATTTTTTCGATAAAGTCATCGACATCGATCAAAGCCCCATCGGCCGCACACCCCGATCCAATCCTGCCACTTACACCGGTATTTTCACTCCGATACGCGAGTTGTTTGCCGCCACACAGGAAGCGCGTTCACGCGGTTACACACCCGGCCGGTTCAGTTTTAATGTCAAAGGCGGCCGCTGTGAAGCCTGCAAAGGCGATGGTGTTATCAAAGTGGAAATGCATTTTCTGCCCGACATTTTTGTCAATTGCGACAACTGCGGAGGCAAGCGTTATAACCGCGAAACACTGGAAATTCGTTACAAAGGCAAAACCATCAGCGAAATATTGAATATGACCGTAGAAGATGCGGCACATTTTTTCAGCGCAGTGCCGATGCTCGCACGGAAACTGGATACGTTGACTGAGGTGGGTTTGAACTACATTACCTTGGGGCAAAATGCAGTCACGCTGTCAGGCGGCGAAGCGCAACGGGTCAAATTGGCGAAGGAATTGTCAAAACGGGATACAGGAAAAACCCTTTATATACTCGATGAACCGACGACCGGCCTGCACTTTCATGACATCAAGCAATTACTTAAAGTACTGCATACCCTGCGGGATCACGGTAACACACTGGTTGTCATCGAACATAACCTTGACGTTATCAAAACCGCAGATTGGGTCATTGATATGGGACCGGAGGGAGGCGATGGGGGGGGAATGCTAGTAGCCCAAGGGACGCCTGCCGAGATATGCAGACAGGAAAACTCCCATACAGGCTACTATTTGAAACGTTTTTTTGAATAACGCAGTTTATGCTTTGACGGAATCGGCTATGGCGTTAAACGCTTCGACTTTTGCTTTACCCAGCGTAATCAGTTCAACGCCCGTATCCACAACCAATTTGCACAAACCGGGGGTTTTATAGACGATAAGACCCAGGTAGCCAACGGCGGGAATAGCGATAAAAGCGGAGATAAAGGCGTTTAAACCAATCAGGCTAAACAACTTGATCAACATGACGATCGCGTCCAAAGGCAACAAGACCATTGCTCCAAAGTAAACGATCACGACAAATACAAAAACTACAAACACAATAAACTGAAAAAGTCTTACTAGCCCAACATTTAATTTATTCATTTTTTCTATTCCCAGGCAGGATCGAGTAACCTCACAAGCCAGCCAAATCTGACTTTCATTGCATGAAAGGCGCTAATTAAAAGGGATGTATTATACATAAAAGCGATTTTATTTCATGCATTATTGCGGCGGCTCTTTTTTAAGAAAGAAGCGGTACAAAAACCCGCCGGCAATAAATCCGCCCAAGTGCGCCCACCAGGCAACATCTGCAGCACCCCCTTCAAAGATGACAGAAGTGGTGCCTTTGTATAACTGAATAATCACCCACAAACCCAGAAAACCGATGGCAGGCACATGGATAATGATGGGCAAAAAGAAAATCGGCACCCACAAAATGACTCTTTCCATCGGGTACAGAAAGAAGTAAGCGGCCAAGACACCGGCAATCGCTCCGGAAGCCCCTACGACAGGAATCGCCAGCATCGGATCGAAATACCATTGCATGGCAGTAGCCAACAACCCGCAGACCAAATAGAAGTTCAGATAATTGAATTTGCCCATCCTATCTTCGACGTTATCGCCAAATATCCACATGAACCACATGTTGACAATCAGATGTGACCACCCGCCGTGCAGAAACAGATTACTTATAAACGAAAAATGGTAATCATTCGGCAAACCAAAATGTGCCGCCCAATCCGGATTACCATATCTCAAAGGCACCATGCCGTATAAAAAGAGCAAGCGGTTACTTTGCTCGAAGGGCATCAGTTTCATCGCAATAAAGATCACGATGCATATCGCCATCAACGTCCATGTGACATAAGGTCTTGAATAGCAGGGAGCGGTATCTCTGATAGGTATCATCGTTTAATTACTCTGATAGATTTTCTAAAATTCAACAAAACATCAACAATTCCAACCGTAGCCATACCAAAAACAACATAGTGAGGCATAACAAAAAATAACAGATAAGGCGGCCAAAGGTAGTATTTATTTTTATCCTGAGCCGCCACGGTGTAATGAAGAACCGACATTCCCTGAAAAAAGAAGGCAACTGCGAAAATCAGAATCAGATCATTCGCCAGTCGCTCTTTGACTAACATTGCCAACAGCACAACCACACCCATTGAAATCACGTGGGTCCAGGTAAATTTGATTTGGTTGAATTCCTTGCCAAATCCGCCCGGGTTATAAAGACCGGCCTGCAACCAGCGTCCGATAAATACGGATGCGCTGATCGCAAAAGCAAACAGCATACCGATCAGACCGTTCATTAAGAGCAAGGTACCGCTTTTTAAAAAGCCGTCATAATCGGCTTCTTTAACCCCTTCTACAGCAATTTTCAGCCAATCCGACCACCATTGAACGGCGTTACCGGAAGCAAAATGAACGGCTAAGGCCGTGATCGCTGCAAATATCACCGCCAAAAAAATAGCCGCAGACTGCGATTCGGTCACTTTAAGCGTTTTGGCACACACAACGACCGGTCCCAGCAAAAACAAGATCAAGGGATAGCCCAGCCCGGGCCTTGGAACCACAAATTGCTGACTGATTAAAATGATTAAAACGGTCACCGATAAAACAATTAACCACTCAAGGTCTTTTCGCGTCAGTACGCAAAGAGCGATGACACCGCTACTGATCAAGCCCAAAGGCAACACATATTGAGACAAAGCACCCAGCATACCGGCGACGGCAATCGCCTGAAATGGGCCCTTCATGACAAAGCCGGCTAACAATTTCATATTGACACTCCTGTCGTTATTTTTATCAAAAGGCAAAGCTTTTTAGGATCAAACCAAAAGTAAACGAGACCTAGCTTATCACTGAATCCATTACGCACAATTCAGCGCTTTAGACAAGTTGATAATTAAGGCTTCTACGCGTAACATGGGGTACTTTTAAACAACAACCTTAACATGGCTTTTGTTGCAAACTTGTTTGCACCTCGTATCCAACGCTCTACCTGATCACTGCCAAGGCCAGGACGAAATATACCCTAGTCCAGTGGCTCCATACATCGCTGTTGTTTCTGTTTTAAAGCCCCACATTCAATTGAATCCCTAACTATCTATGCCAAACTTTTCCGATACTGCGTTATCGCCCGTTACCTTTTTAAATTTCAATCTTGATGATTGCCTGTTAAAAGCCACTGAACAAATGGGTTTTAAACAAGCGACCGAAGTCCAAGCGCATTGCATTCCGGCAGCGCTGGAAGGTAAAGACCTCTGGGTAGCCGCCAAAACCGGCAGCGGCAAAACCGCAGCTTACTTGTTGCCGTTGTTGCAGCGTCTTCTTAATGAACGGCTCAATGCTTTGGGCGTCAGCGCCCTGATTCTTGCACCTACCCGTGAGTTGGCCCGTCAAATCCATAAACAATGCCAACTGCTGGCCGAGTTTACTTCAATAACATCCGGCCTGATCACCGGTGGTGAAGATTTTAAAAAACAATCCGGACTGTTCCGTAACGATACACATATCGTCATTTCAACACCGGGCCGTTTGTTGGAGCTGATCAATGAAGGCTCCGCCAACCTTAATAACATCAGTGTGCTGGTTGTTGATGAAGCCGATCGCATGCTGGAAATGGGTTATAGCAATGACCTTGTCAGCATCGTCGAGCAATGTAACAAAACCCGTCAGACCTTGTTTTTTTCAGCGACACTCAATCCTAA
This sequence comes from Methylomicrobium sp., assembly GCA_018333785.1. Taxonomy (GTDB): domain Bacteria; phylum Pseudomonadota; class Gammaproteobacteria; order Methylococcales; family Methylomonadaceae; genus Methylicorpusculum. The sequence continues at coordinate 57,179 of JAGXSU010000059.1, forward strand.
TTTAAAAGGCGTCGCCCGCACCATCCTGAACGATCCTCAACCGATTTATCTCAACGGCATTCAGGAAGTCCACAGCCAGATTCATCAGCAAATGGTACTGGCCGATGATTTTGAACACAAACAGAAATTACTCACCTGGCTGCTCAGCAACGAAACCTACGGCAAAGCGCTGGTGTTTGCCAACACCAAAATCAACGTCGATAAACTGAGAGGGCCTTTGCGCGGCCATAAATTAAGAGTTGGCAGCCTGCATGGGGATATGGATCAGAGTGAAAGAAACAAGGTGATGAATTTCTTCCGGGATGGCGTTATCAATATCCTGGTTGCTACCGATATTGCTGCTCGGGGTCTGGACATTGAAGGGGTCGATCTGATAATCAACTTCGATCTGGCCCGCAATGCCACCGATTATGTGCACCGCATCGGCAGAACAGGTCGCGCAGAAAATGAAGGCGTGGCCATTTCTCTGATCAACTCAAGGGAATGGAATCAGCTTGCCGGAATTGAACGCTATCTGAATCAACGCTTGACCCGAAGAACCATTAAAGGCATGGAAGGCCACTATACCGGTCCGAAAAAACTCAAATCATCCGGTAAAGCGGCCGGCACCAAGAAAAAAGAGTCGGCGCCGGAGAAAAAACCGGTCAAGAAAGAGAAAGTGCGTTTGCGCGATAAGAAAAATATCGGCAAACGGCGCAAACCCAGCGCAGTCGAGACATCAACTGAAAACAAATCTTAACCCACAGACCGGATGCAGCGATCAGGCATCCGGGATTCCAATTCCGCGCGGCTGAATGTGCGGCTAGCCAGTTTCCAAACGGCTTTTCTGAAACACCAGCAGCCGGTTGTTAGCGGGCATCGCATGATCTTCGACAAGAATCAATCCCGCGTTTTGCGCTTCGGCCGCAACCGCCTCGAAATCACGGATGCCGCTTAATAAATCCCGCGCTTTAAGAGACTGGTCAAAAAATTCATTGCTGACACTGGTGTATTGTCCGTTATAGTTAAAAGGCCCGTAAATACAGACTGTTGCATCCTTTGCCAACAAGGATTTCAAGCGAGCAAACAATACCGTCACTTCCTGCCAAGACATGATATGCAATGTATTGGCGGTAAACAACGCCTCAATACGGCTACATGGCCAGACCAAGTCATTCACATCCAGCGACACCGGTGGCTTGAGATTACTCAAGCCGGCATCACTTATCCATTGCTCGATACCCGGCAAATACTCCGCTCTGTCAGCAGGCTGCCAGATCACATGCGGCAGATGACCGGCAAAATGGCATGCATGCTGACCTGTCCCACTGCCAATTTCCCATACGGTTACCGGCTTTACGAATATCTGTCGCAATACGTGCAAAATGGGTTCTTTGTTATTCTCACAGGCCTGAGAGAAAGGTTTAGGCTGATTCAAACGCAAATGCTCCAAAAAGTGATAATCTCTAACTTACTCCGATTTAACCCGTCAGTTTTAAAGATGATTGTAAAACAGCTCGCTAGCCTCAGTGAAATCGATAAAGACCCGTGGAACAGCCTGACCGGTTTCACTTACCCGTTTCTGCGTCACGAATTTCTGAACGCATTGGAACAATCCGGTGCCGTCTGCGCGCAAACCGGCTGGGAAGCTAAACACCTGCTGGTCTATGAAAATAATGAACTGATCGCATTGATGCCGCTATACCTTAAACATCACTCACAAGGCGAGTATGTGTTCGACCATCAGTGGGCTCAGGCTTATCAGCACCAAGGCCAGGCCTACTATCCCAAATGGCTGACCGCGGTTCCTTATTCACCTTGCCAGGGTCCCCGAATCATTATTCAGAACACAGTCAACCCCTCAGAGGTCCTCGCGTTACTGTTTGCTTTTATACAGGAACAGTCCGCGATACAAGGCATTTCATCCTGGCATTGTCTGTTTCCCGTCAACGAACAAGCCGAATTGCTAGAGGGAGCCGGTTTACTGCTTAGATCGGATGTGCAGTTTCATTGGCATAACCTGGGTTACCGGGATTTTGCCGATTATCTGGCGCGTTTTTCTTCCGCTAAACGCAAGCAGGTCAAACGCGAACGGCGCCGCGTAGAAGAACAAGGCATTCACTTTCTGCACCTGCGAGGAAGCGAGATTTCCGAATCACAATGGACCGCCTTTTACCTGTTTTACCAAATGACTTATATCAAACGCGGCATGCGGCCTTATTTGCCGCTGGATTTTTTTCTAAACATTGCAGCTACAATGCCGGAGAATTTATTACTTATCCTGGCCGTTAAAGACGAGCGCTATGTGGGTGCAGCATTAAGTCTGCACAGCGAAACGACACTTTACGGCCGTTATTGGGGATGTTATGAGGAGTTTAACAGCCTGCATTTTGAAGCGTGCTACTATCAAGGCATCGATTATTGCCTTCTCAATAAGCTGAGCCATTTTGATTCCGGTGCTCAGGGCGAACACAAAATCGCCCGAGGTTTCGAGCCGGTTTTGACCCATTCCGCACACTGGCTGCAAAATCAGGACTTTGCGCAGGCTATCAAGCGATTTCTTGATCGCGAGCAAAAGCACATAGAACAATACCGCGATTACGCACAAACCCTGCTGCCATTCAAACAAACGTAGCCTGGATTGAGCAAAGCGGAACCGGTGAGACCAACATTGTAGTCGCACCCGTATTACGCTGCGCTGCATGCGGGCTACTTTTTCTTGATCTAACTGATATTCTGGCTCAACAAATAATCTTCGTAATTACCACTAAAGTCGTTAATGCCGTCCGGTGTCAATTCAATGATGCGGGTCGCTAGCGATGATACGAACTCACGGTCGTGACTGACGAAAATCAGCGTACCCGGATAATTTTCCAGGGCATTGTTCAATGATTCTATCGATTCCATATCCAAATGGTTGGTCGGTTCATCCATGATCATGATATTGGGCTTTTGCAATATCAGCTTGCCGAACAATAACCGGCCCTGCTCTCCGCCCGAAACCACTTTGACCGATTTATTGATATCATCTTGCGAGAACAGCATCCGGCCCAATGTGCCGCGTATGGTTTGATCATCATCCGTTTCTTTACGCCATTGCCCCATCCATTCGATCAAGCTTAGATCTTCTTCAAAATCGGAGGCATGGTCCTGGGCAAAATAGCCTATATCGGCATTCTCCGACCATTTGATTTCACCGGCATCGGGTGTCAAATCGCCCACCAGTGTGCGTAACAGCGTGGACTTGCCGATACCGTTCGGCCCGATTACGGCGACACGCTCGCCGACACTGATCATTAAATTCAGGTTTTTGAATAAGGGTTCTGCGCCGTAGCCTTTGGCGAGATTGTCAACTTCCACCGCCAAACGAAACAGTTTTTTATCCTGGTCGAAGCGGATGAACGGATTGACCCGGCTGGACGGTTTGACTTCATCCAGCTTGATTTTATCGATCAATTTAGCCCTTGAAGTAGCCTGCTTGGCTTTGGAGGCATTCGCCGAAAAACGGCTGACGAACGTTTGCAATTCAGCAATCTGGGCTTTTTTCTTGGCATTTTCCGACAACAAGCGATCGCGCACTTGCGTAACAGCGGTCATGTATTCGTCGTAATTACCCGGATAAACTCTCAGCTCGCCGTAATCCATATCCGCCATGTGGGTGCAGATACTGTTCAAGAAATGCCGGTCATGCGAGATGATAATCATCGTGCTGTTACGCTGGCTCAACACACCTTCCAGCCAGCGGATCGTGTTGATATCCAGGTTATTGGTCGGTTCGTCCAGCAGCAAAATATCAGGATCGGCGAACAAGGCTTGAGCCAGCAGCACGCGCAACTTCCAACCCGGTGCAACGGCACTCATCAAGCCATAGTGTTGCTCAATCGGGATATCGAGACCCAACAGCAAATCACCGGCTCGGGATTCGGCGGTATAACCGTCCATTTCACCGTATTGCACTTCCAGCTCGGCAACGTGCATGCCCTCTTCTTCAGTCATTTCCGGCAAACCGTAAATACGATCACGTTCCAGTTTGATCCGCCACAAGTCTTTGTGGCCCATGATGACGGTATCGATAACGGTATAGTTTTCAAAAGCAAACTGATCCTGGCGCAGGTTCCCGATACGCTCGTTTGGCGACGTACTGACATTGCCCTGTGTCGGATCGAGATCGCCGCTCAGGATTTTCATGAAGGTGGATTTGCCGCATCCGTTAGCGCCGATCAGGCCGTAGCGGTTGCCTTCGCCGAATTTGACGGAAATATTTTCGAACAGGGGTTTAGCCCCGAATTGCATGGTGATATTGGCAGTAGAAATCAAGGTGTTGTATCCGAAATGAGGTCGATAAAGTGGTGATGAAGAAAAAAGATGGGCTCAACAGCGAAGCTTGTCAATTGCATGATTGCGCCGACTTATGGCTTCGTACGAAGGATCAAGTCGCAAGCAATTTTTCAGCTGGCTATGTTACCATTTTCAAGCCTTTTAAAGTAGTCCAAAGTAATGAGCATCCAGGGTAAACGCATTAAAATAATTAATAGATCAATAGGTTATCTGGTTGCTTAGAACCCATAGTCAATTTGGTTTAACTGGTGGCACCCCTCCCTGGGTCCCGTTAGGCCGCGCCGAGCACTGGCGATTTTGCCGAGAATAGCCCGTTAGGGGAGCGGCAGGGATGCCCCTCGTTTTCGGAGGGCTAGGGATAGCCCTTCCGAAAACCCTCGGCAAAATCGTCAGCGCGCAGGTTGCAGCGGCCTACGGGTGTCTTTTCTTTTGGATACTTTTCTTTGGACAAGCAAAGAAAAAGTATCGCGGCTGTCGGTCCGCGAACCGACTCCACATAAGCGTCGCGATAGCGACACAAAGCCTTTTTTTAGGTTTCAAATAAACCGAATCTTATAGTTAATCCGCAAAAAGGAATATTTTAACTATTTTATTTTCTATAGTGTTTTAATGCGTTTGCCCTGAATGAATCGGGTAACAAGACTCAAAATAACGGCTGTCAGCCTTGCTGAAAGGCGGTTAAATCGTTAATAAAGCGTGCCGGATAACTCGACATGCGTCAAATAAAGACGGGTATCAAATTCCAGCTGATGATAATCCGGCTCCATGTGCACGCACAGCTGGTAAAACGCCTTGTTATGGTCTTTTTCACGCAAATGAGCCAGTTCGTGGACCACAATCATTCTGAGAAACTCAACCGGCATTTTTTTAAAGACAGTCGCCACCCGGATTTCATTCTTGGCTTTAAGCCGTGAACCTTGAACGCGCGATATCTGGGTATGCAGGCCCAATGCATCATTCAGCACGCTAATTTTATCGTCGTAAACCACTTTGCTCAGCGGCGACGACATTCTGAGACGTTCATTTTTAAGGCCCATGACATACTGATACAAGGTCTTGTCGGTCCTGATTTCATGCGCTGCCGGATAGCGTTTTAAAATTTGCTCACCCAATTGATCGGCATTGATCAATGACTTGACCCGTTCAATAACCGGCTCCGGATAGCCGCCCAGGTAACTTAGCGATTTCATAGGTTGCTCATTTATTGTCGTTGGCATTGCAGCCGCTTTCCGAAGGATCACTGCCAAAAGCGGATGGCGATAGGGGATTACCAGCAGTAGCCTACCGGAATGATCTCCGAGATTCTAATATTCCTGCTCTCATGGATAACCTTCCATTAAATTTAGTTGGGTACACCCTAAGTGTTATGGCGAAAAAGATAGAATCAGTGATAGTATGTCATTTTGATAAGTGTACATAATTAAAGCGGCTCATCATGACTCTTCCCTCTCACAAAGATGCACGCGGCGGTGCCAGATCCGGCGCAGGCCGTAAAAAAGGCTCGTCGGTTTACGGTGAAACGACACAGGCGATCCGGGTACCGGAAAGCATGATTCCTGAATTGAAAAACCTGCTGCAGCAGCGTCAACAGCAAAATCAGCAAACCCGGGTTTCATTCGAAACTTTCCGGCCTGACAGAGACGCACCCAAGACAGCCTTACCTTTATTCAGCGGCAAAGTGGCGGCCGGTTTTCCCTCTCCGGCCGACGATTATATTGAAAAAACGCTGGATCTCAATGAATTGCTGGTGCAAAGACCGGCGGCGACTTTTTTCGTGCGTGCGGAAGGCGAATCAATGCTCGGTGCGGGCATTCATCCCAACGATATTCTGGTCGTAGACCGATCGCTGGAACCTGTCACCGGTAAAATCATTATTTGCGCACTGAACGGCGAATTGACGGTAAAACGTTTAAAAAGCGAACGTGACGTCATCGTGCTGGGGGCCGAGAACCCGGCTTATCCCGATATTGTCGTTCAGGACGGAATGGATATGGTCATCTGGGGGGTGGTCACCAACGTGATTCATTCGGTCTAACGGTTATGCCAGCTCAGACACGCATCGCTTTAGTGGATTGCAATAACTTCTATGTCAGTTGCGAACGCGTATTCAGACCCGACTTGTCCATCAAACCGGTTGCCGTACTGAGCAACAACGACGGCTGCATTGTCGCCAGAAGCCCTGAAGTCAAAGCGCTTGGCATAAAAATGGGCACCCCTGTCTATCAGATCAGCCGCTTGATAAAACAACACCGCATCACGCTGTTTTCTTCCAATTACACGCTGTACGCCGATATGTCCGCCCGCGTCATGACGCTGCTGGAAAACTTCTCGCCAACGCTGGAAGTCTACTCTATCGATGAATCGTTCCTGGATTTGACAGGCATTTGCGATAAGGACCCTCTCGCATACGGTCAGAACATCCGGCGTACCATTGTTCAAAATACCGGCATCCCGGTCTGTGTCGGTATGGGACCGACCAAAACATTGGCGAAACTTGCCAATTATGCTGCTAAAAAATGGCCGAAAACCGCAGGTGTCGTCGATCTCGCCGACGCTGAGCGCAGGGCAAGACTGATGCGTCAAGTGCCGGTCAATGAAATCTGGGGTATAGGCGCGCGTCTGGCCCAACGCTTGAATACACTGAACATAGTGACTGCCTGGGATTTGGCTAGCCAACCGGTTGACCGGATCCAAGCACAATTTAATATTGTCGTGGCACGCACGGTGATGGAACTGAACGGCATAGCCTGTTTGATGATTGATGAGGTTGTTGCGGACAAACAGCAAATTGTTTGCTCGCGCAGTTTTAAAAGGCGCCTGACCGAAGAAGATGAACTGGCCGAAGCATTGGCAGAATTCTGCAGCCGCGCCGCAGAAAAACTCAGAAATCAGCAGTCTGTAACAGGATCGATCAGCGTGTTTATCCGCACCAATCCGCATAACGCCCAGGAACCCTATTACCAGCGTTCGGCCAGCATGATTCTGCCGCAAGCGACACAAGACACCCGGCTCATTATCCGTGCCGGCAAACAGCTATTGAGAGCGCTCTTCAAGGCCGGTTACCGCTATCAAAAATGCGGCGTACAATTGTCGGACATCCGTCCTGCAACCCAGCCGAGGCAGGACGATTTATTTTTATATGACGATAGAAACCGCACGAACAATGCTGCCGTCCTGATGGACACTGTCGACCAGATCAACCGCCGCTTTCATAAAGCCATCACCGTTGCAGCGACGGGCCTGGGACAGCGCTGGCAGGTCAGTATCAACAACAAATCCAGCCGGTACACCACCGAATGGAGCGAGTTGGCCAAAGTCAAATGCTGTTAGCAGACGGTTAGCATTCAATCAAATTAACCGCCAAACCGCCGCGTGAAGTTTCCTTGTATTTCGTCTTCATATCCGCACCGGTCTCGCGCATGGTTTTGATCACTTTGTCCAGCGACACAAAATGCGTGCCGTCGCCGCGTAAAGCAATGCGCGCGGCATTAATCGCTTTGACCGAACCCATGGCGTTGCGCTCGATACAGGGCACTTGAACCAAACCGCCGACGGGATCGCAGGTCAAACCCAGATTATGTTCCATGCCGATCTCGGCGGCATTTTCAACCTGTTCGGGCGTTCCCCCCAATACTTCGGCCAACGCGCCGGCAGCCATTGAACAAGCAACACCGACCTCGCCCTGACAACCGACTTCAGCGCCGGAAATCGATGCATTTTCCTTATATAAAATACCGATGGCGGCAGCGGTTAATAAAAACCGGATAACGCCTTCTTCACTGGCACCTTCGCAGAATTTCCAGTAATAATGCAACACCGAGGGAATGATGCCCGCTGCACCATTGGTCGGCGCGGTCACGACCCGGCCGCCCGCAGCATTTTCTTCGCTGACCGCCAAGGCAAAAAGGTTAACCCAGTCCAGCGTACCGACAGGAACTCCCGACGTCTCATGAGGAATCTGATGCGTCATCTGCTGATAAAGATGCGCTGCCCGGCGTTTGACTTTCATGCCTCCGGGCAAAACGCCTTCGGCATGCATGCCTCGTTCGACACAAGCCTGCATGACCTGCCAGATGGCCAGCAAATGGCTTCTGATTTCTTTCTCACTCAACCATGCTTTTTCATTTTCCCACATCAGCTGACTGATGGATTTTTTATGCCGGGCACACAGTTTAAGCAGCGCATCGGCAGATTTAAACGGATAAGGCAGGCAGGTATCATCATCGACCAAGCGGTCACTGGCGGCATTTTCACCGGTGACGACGAAGCCGCCGCCAACCGAATAATAATCCTTTTGCAAAAGTTCGTTACCTACAGCATCGATTGCCGAAAAGCGCATACCGTTGGAATGGAAAGGCAGTAGCTTTCGATGAAAAACCAGTTGCGCTTTTTCATTGAACGAAATCAACCGGCGCTTGAGTAAATTAAGTCGGCAGGTATGCCGTATCTCTTCGAGTCTTCCGGGAATAATCGATGGATCGATCAAATCCGGGGACTCTCCTTCCAGCCCCATCATGACGGCTTTGTCCGTACCGTGGCCTTTACCGGTCGCTCCCAATGAGCCATAAAGCGCAATCTGTATGGTCTCAACCTGTTCGATAAGGCCGGACTCTTCTAGTTTTCGCGCAAATTGCAACGCCGCCCGCATAGGCCCCACCGTATGTGAACTGGAGGGGCCAATTCCGATTTTAAACATATCAAATACGCTGATTGCCATGATTAGCCTTAAGTGTGATGCAACAAAACTTGAAATTAAACAATAGACCAATTTCGTCAGTCAGTGTTTTACATAAACCAGGGTAGAGCAAGCAAAAATTAAACCAGCCAGAGTGTGACCACTTATTCCAGACTGGTAATGACGATCAGAACAAGCGATTTCAGTCTCGCGCATTAACATATACCGTCTGTTTAGTGATCAGATAAAAACACCCATGTTCATTTTTAGTTCACAGGGTAAGTACTCTCTTGCTTTAAATTGCAGGCGCAGGTGAGCATACACCCCAATTGAACACCCACACAGAGGCCTAATCCTATAGAATGCATTATCATGGTGCGTTAATTTTGACCATCGCCGACATTTGGCCGAAATCCGGTCATTTTACTGGTCTATTGAAAAAACGAGATTCTGTGAGAACCGCTAATCAGGCACACTGATTATGAAAGCGCATTTTTAAAACTCAGTCACGAAACATCGGGTAGCTCAAGTATTTACTAATGAACACACTTTTTAATTGCAAAATATTCGCCCATCGCGGCGCCAACCGACAAGCACCAGAAAACACGGTGGCCGCGTTTGATCGAGCGCTGAACCATGCCATCGACGGGATAGAAACTGACGTTCAGTTAAGCCGGGACGCCATTCCCGTTCTGTTCCATGACCAATTTCTGGATAAACTCGGCCTGCCCGGCAAGCGCATCGACGATTTTGATTTCAAACAACTGCAGGCAATGCGTTTTACCCAAGCTCCGGATTATGAGGGATTGATCAGTCTGGAGGCTTTTATCCGCAAATACAGGGGACGTTGCACTCTGAATCTTGAAGTCAAACACCAGGAAGGAGAGTCGGTCATTAGGCAACAGCAAAAAATGCAGCTAACGCTGGACATCATCGGTGAGTCGCAAGCCGACGATGTCTTTGTATCATCATTCAATCTGCAAAGCCTGGAAATTGCGTATCAGTATTCGAGGAAAACACCTCTTTTTTACATTTTGGAAGCCCCTCATACAGACCATGATGTTGACCTTGCATTAAGCAGACAGCCTTTTCTGACCGGTTTTTGTCTACCGGTTACAGGCATCACCTCGTCGCTGGTCGAACACTTACAGGCACTTGGCAAAACGGTCGTGACCTATACCTGCAACAGCGAGGCGGAAATACAGAGGGCATTGGATCTCAACGTGGCGATGATGATCACCGACGATCCTCAACTTGCCTTGAAACTAAGATCATCAAGACAGGCGATGCTCACAGGCTAAATACGTAGACGCAATTTATTCTGCTTTGATCAAAACCTTTCTGATAAAAAAAGCTTTCCTTGCCTTTTTCAAGAAAATAATTAAAACCGTATTTATCCACAAAATCTGTGGATAACCCTGTCTTTAAACTGTTTCAACACCTCTCAAACCCTTGTAAACACTGAAGCTGAATTAATCTGATCATAATCTTACCGTTTTTTAAATAACCCTATTCACAGAACAAAATCGGATCTGAAGCTAGACTTGTTGTCATCGTCCAAGGCGCTTGCGAGAAGTAGTTCAACTGCTATTTTCTTAATCACTGCATAGCCGACGAAAAGCGTGAAAAACACAAAATACAATCTGTTGCAGAAGCCTTTTCAATCAACCACCGGCACCCAATAACATTGGAGGGGGCGAGCAGATGCTGAAGTTTTTAAATTGGCTATTGATTTTTCGGAGTACTAATGGGATTACAGGACCGCGATTATTACAAATCAAGAGACAAGAAAGTCTACTCGACAAACACATCCGGAAAAATAAGCTCATCACTTAAATTCCTCTTATCCCCCTTTTTGACGCTTGCCATTCTCTGGTATGGCGCTGACCGTCTTCTGGACAAAGTAAAAAACGTAAAAACCATTCAACCGGTTTCTGTGATAACACGTCATAAATCTCCTGATTTAATTCCAGGAGGCCTTATTTTGAAGACGGATCGACAAGGACATTTCAGAGGAACAGTGCTGATAAACAATGTCGCCATGCCCTTTTTGATCGACACCGGAGCGACTACCACCTCGATTCCTGCCAACATGGCAAAAACAGCCGGACTGCCTTTAGGAAACCTGGTTCCTACTCATACAGCGGGTGGACAGGTTCTTGATCATCAAACCCGAATAGATACCCTGAAAATGGGTAACGCGGAAATAAGCAATCTTGATGCTCATATTAATCAGCATCTGACCGAGGTATTGATTGGCATGAATACATTGAAGTATTTTCATATCACTCAAAATGGAAATACGCTGACCTTGGTTGCCTATAACAGAACAGAAGAAATTGCTGAAATTGAAAGCGGATTAGCCTCGGCTTTACCTGAAAATACTGACTTACCGGCTCTACCTCAAGAAGCCATAGCCGCTGAGAAGAAAGCCAAACCGACGTGGAAGAAAACAGTAATCTGTGATGAACAAAATCACTGTAAAACGACTTACAGTGATCATTGATCCTCCGACTACCCTGCGTTTGGAATTTGAAACCTGAAGAAAAAGCAATTATTCAACTCATCTTAACTGTTCTGTTACCGGCGCTCTCAAGGAGAAAAAGTACCGTTAACAGAAACTTAGCATTGCTTTAATTAATAAATCGCTTATCTTTTTTCGTCTGACTCCTCACCGATTTCCCATTCTTCAATGGAGACTTCAATGATTTTTCCAGTTGCGGCATCAACTTCCACTTTAGTTTCCACGCCCTTATCGTTGACTATGTCGAATTCGAATGAGGCGCTGCCATCCTTTTCAATTTCATATTCGACTTCTTCAATTTTTCCTGGATGAGCTTTTAAAGCTATCGCGGCAGCATCTTCTTCAGTAATTTTAGCTTTTTGATTGAATGCCTGACTTTTTGGATCAGCAACCTCACTTTCCGTTTCTGTTATTTTGCCGGTTGAGGCATCGCACATAAATTCCCATTCAAACCCGTTAGCATCTTTAACTTCAACTTCGTAAAAAGGTTTACCGGACACATTCAGCTTTTCCAGTTTTAACACGGTTCCGGCTTTGTCTTTCTTTACCGCTGCCAGACACTCTTCCAGAGCCTGATCACCTGCCGCCGAGACAGGCATTCCAGCGTTAAAACTCAGCAACATGGCAGCACTGATTAGTTGTTTTTTCATTTTGGACTCCAGGCGATTTAGAATGAGGTATCAGGAATTATTCCCGATTTTCGGGAATTCTAACCGTGACACTTAAATCAGTCCATTGTTTTTAGCGATAAGCTTGAATTGCTCATTATGTTGGACATTTAATTTGCGCCGAATAGCCGTTTGACAATTAAATACAGTTTTTAAAGAAATAGTCAGTTGATTGGCAATGTACGTGATCGGGAAATCCTCGGCAATCAGGCAAAACACATCAAATTCCCTGGAACTTAGCGTATCAAAGGGTTCCAAAATCTTCTTGATATGCCGCATGGCCAACTTCTGAGCCACGTCGTTATCGATATAAATAGCTCCCTGGTGTACCGCCTGAAAAATATCGGCCACTTCTTGCTGTTCATGTTTACCTGTCAAAATTCCGTGAGCACCGGCCTGAAGATAATTAACGGCATTGTGAATATTTTCCTGCAAATTAAAAATAATAAATTTACTCGTTTCCTTTTTTTGCTGCGTCTGCAAAAGTTCGAGAATAGCTTCGGGGGGCATTAATCCATCAAGTCCCACCAAATTAAACGCAGAAAAATCAGCCCCACAGATAAAGGCGGGAGTAAGCCGGTAGCGTTGAATCTCAAAATCATGACGTTGTAAACCGTCATACCCTTCAAACGGATCATGGCCATACGACAGCAATAACAGATTTAAGCAAGAACTACTCATGGTTTTATCATTACCCGGCCGGAAAGACCCCACCCTAAATTGAGCAGGATTTCGTTATCATTTTACGTTGTGTCAAAGACCGCCCAACCGGCAATCCCATCATGTTAAAATAAACCTCTTATTGAGGATGGAGTCACTTTAATCCTTCAACTCATGTTATGCATCTTTTATAAGACCGGCTTTACAACTTTTTCTTGCCCATGACCCTCGACAATATCGATTCAGAAATCACGCCATCAGTCTCACCGACGCCGTCTCATACCCCGATGATGCAGCAATATCTGCGCATCAAAGCGGAACATCCGGATACCTTGCTTTTTTATCGCATGGGCGATTTTTACGAGCTGTTCTTTGAAGATGCAGCAAAAGCAGCACAATTACTCGATATCACACTCACCAGCCGCGGCCACTCCGGCGGTACGCCTATTCCCATGGCCGGCATTCCTTATCATGCCGCAGAAGGTTACATTGCCAGATTATTGAAACAATCCGAATCGGTCGCCATCTGCGAACAAATCGGTGATCCGGCAACCTCCAAAGGCCCGGTTGACCGGAAAGTCATGCGCATTATGACACCCGGCACAGTAACCGATGAAGCGTTGCTGGAAGATCGAAAAGACAATCTGTTAGTCGGCATCCATGTTGACGGACAGAAATTCGGCATTGCCAGCCTTGATTTGACCAGCGGTCGATTTATCTTGCAGCAAATAGATACGCTGGATGCCTTTTTAAGTGAAATTGAACGCCTCAACCCTGCAGAACTCCTGGTTTCAGAAGATTTCCGACTGCCCGATGCGCTAAAACAGAGGCGCGGCATCTGTAAAAGAGCGCCCTGGCATTTTGAAATCAACAGTGCGCGCCAGCACGTATTGAAACAATTCAATACCCACGATCTGAAAGGGTTTGGCTGCGAGAACATGCCGGTGGCTGTCGCCGCCGCCGGTTGTTTGTTGCTTTATGTCAAAGAAACACAACAAACGGCTCTGCCGCATATTCAAGGCATTCAGGTTGAACATAACAGCGACAGCATCATTCTGGACGCGGCCAGCCGCCGTAACCTGGAACTGGATTATCACCCGTCGGGCCAACTTCAATATACCTTGTTCGGTGCGCTGGATAAAACCGTCACAGCCATGGGTAGCCGCTGCCTGCGCCGATGGATTCATCGACCTTTGAGACAGCAGGAACGTTTGAAAGCGCGGTATAACAGCATTGAGTGCTTGATGATAGACCGTTGTTATCAAACCCTTCAGCGTCTACTCAAACAAACCGGGGATATCGAACGCATCAGCTCAAGGATTGCGCTCAAATCGGCGCGGCCCAGAGATTTGCTGGTACTGCGCGATACGCTGACCGTTTTGCCCGATTTGCATTCAGCGCTATCGCAAATAGAAGACGTCGAAATAGCAAGACTGCAAAACCAGTTAGGCGAACATCCGCAATTACTGGATTTACTCCGTAAAGCAGTGGTTGATAACCCCCCCGTACTGATAAGAGACGGGGGAGTCATTGCCCCCGGTTATCATATTGAACTGGACGAACTGCGTAACTTAAGCCAGCATGCAGATCAATACCTGCTCGATATGGAAGCCCGCGAAAAAGCTGCAACCGGCATCAACACCCTCAAAGTCAACTACAATCGCGTCCACGGTTACTACATCGAGGTGCCGCGCTCTCAAGCGGATAACGTACCTGCCTACTACACACGAAAACAGACGCTGAAAGGGGCTGAACGCTATATCACCGCAGAACTGAAAAGTTTTGAAGATAAAGTACTCAGTGCCAAGGAAAAATCCTTGTCGTTCGAAAAAGCCTTGTATGAGCAGTTATTGAATATCATCGCTGAATCGTTAGTGGCGCTGCAACAGTGCGCAAATGGATTGGCTGAACTCGATGTGCTGGTCAATTTTGCTGAACGCGCCAATACCTTAAACCTCGTCAAACCGGTACTGACGCAAAAAACAGGCATACAGATAGACAGCGGTCGTCATTTGGTAGTCGAACAAGTCTCCTCCGTTCCTTTTGTCGCCAATGACCTTAACCTGGGCAGTCAACGGAAAATGCTGGTCATTACCGGCCCCAATATGGGCGGTAAATCGACTTATATGCGGCAAACCGCATTGATCGTTTTGATGGCGCATATCGGCTGTTTTGTTCCGGCCAAATCC
Organism: Methylomicrobium sp.; assembly: GCA_018333785.1. GTDB lineage: Bacteria > Pseudomonadota > Gammaproteobacteria > Methylococcales > Methylomonadaceae > Methylicorpusculum. The sequence continues at coordinate 72,212 of JAGXSU010000059.1, forward strand.
TTTAGCTGCGGCCCCATCGATAAAGTATTTACCCGTATCGGCGCATCGGATGATCTGGCCAGCGGTCGCTCGACTTTTATGGTGGAAATGTCGGAAACCGCCAATATTTTGCATAACGCCACCGATAAAAGCCTGATCCTGATGGATGAGATAGGCCGGGGCACCAGCACGTTCGACGGCCTGTCGTTAGCTTGGGCCTGTGCCGACTATTTAGCCAAAATCACTAAAGCGTTTACTCTGTTTGCCACACACTATTTTGAACTGACGGCTTTGGCTGAAGAACAAAAAACCATTCACAACGTCCACCTTGAAGCAATGGAGCATGGTGATAAGATTATTTTTCTGCATGCGGTTAAAGAGGGCCCCGCAAGTCAAAGTTACGGATTACAGGTCGCTTCGCTGGCCGGTGTCCCGGCTGTTGTCATCGATAAAGCCAAACAAAAATTACATCACCTGGAAAATACCGCTTATCTGGAACAACAAGCCGGAGCAGGCAACCAGCAACTCGACTTATTTACCGGTAAGGACTATCACCCGGCCGTTTCTTTGCTGTCAGAACTGGATCCTGATCAACTGAGTCCGCGACAGGCGTTGGAATTGCTTTACCGGCTTAAGGGGATGATTTGAGGAAAATTACAACCGGATCAACCAAGTTTGGGTGAGCCGGTATTTTTCGGACACTCATCCGGAAACCATTTTTGAAAACTGTTTCCGGATGTTATGCAGATAATTTGGATCTACTTACCTTTTTCTTCGCGCAGCACTTCAACCAGCTGTTTTGCCGGAAGATAGCCGGGGTAGACGCTACCGTTTTCAGTCACTATCATCGGCGTGCCGCGCGCTTCAAACTCAACACCTAACTGCATGTGAGCATCCACCGGATGGGTGCAGGTTTTGGCTTCGATGTTTTCCCCTTTTTTCGCTTTGGTCAAAGCCGCATTTCTGTCACTGGCACACCAGACCGATACTGCCTTTTTGTAAGAATCGGTATCTTTGCCTGAACGGGGAAAGAAAAGATATTGGATGGTTATGCCTTCTGCCATGTATTGGTCAATTTCAGAATGCAGCTTCCGGCAATAGCCGCAGTCAATATCGGTAAATATAAACACCTTGTACTTACTTTCCTTAGGTTTAAAGATGATCATTTGATCTTCACCCAATTTTGCCAATGCATTTTTCCGCGTTTGTGACATTTTGACTTCGGTCAAATCGGTTCTTGCCGCCACATCGACTAAACGCCCTTGTAACAGATATTTACCGTCTTCCGACATGTAAAAGATATTTGCGCCAACCACGACTTCGTACAAACCTTTAATTTCAGAAGGCTGGATAGACTCGGGATTGATTGACGGCATTGATTTTTTCAATGACTCTTTGATAGCGTTTTCATCGGCGCTAGCCATAGATGCGCTCAATACTGCACCGGTAAGCATTAGGTTTCTGATAAGTTGCTGCATGACTCTTCCAGGTAAGTTAATTTCGGTAATGGACTACTCGAAAAAGTTATCGTTCATAACTTTTTGCGCTGTTACTAAGCAATTTACTGAAACAAGCGTTCCAAGTCCAAAAACATGGCCAAGGCCATCAGGGACAGGAGTAACAAAATGCCCGCTTGTTGAAATACGAGCTGGACTTTTTCGCTGACCGGACTGCCTTTTAGGGCTTCAATAGCAAAAAAAAGTAAGTGCCCGCCGTCCAGGACAGGAATGGGCAACAGATTGAGTACAGCCAAACTAATACTGATTTTTGCCAGAAATGACAAAAACTCAACCAAACCTCTATCGGCAGAAATACCCGCAAACTGGGCAATACTGATGGGTCCGCTCAGATTTTTGACCGATGCGTTGCCGATCAACATATTGCCCATCATTTTTAAAGTAACCTTTGAAAAAAAGACAGTCCTCGATACCGCGGTCTGCATTGCCGGCCAGGGTGATAATGAATGCGTGACCTGTAAAGAGGCAATCAGATCTTCGGGTATCAATGCCGCGGCGCCAATTTTACCAACTAAAGCGCCATTTTCTTCAGTTTTCTCAGGCGTAATAGTCAAGTTGAGCTCAACGCCTTCACGTTCGAGCGTCAGCTCAATCGGCGTATCAGGGCGTTCTTTGACATAGTCAACCCATTGCATCCAGTTTTCAATGGGCACGTCATCCGCTTTCAGTAAGACATCACCGCTCTTCAAACCTGCTTTTTCTGCAGGTTTACCCTCAAGCACCTTGCCGAAAATAGCTTTAATGGACGGCATCCAGGGTACCAGTCCCAGTTTTTCATACAGCTGTTCAGGATTTTTCTGTAATACCTCGGGTATTTGCAACACTTTAGTCTGGCGCTCGTCATCAGCACTTTTTACTTCAATACTGAGTCCGTCAGAGGAAGGCTGCGCGGCTGATGAAAATATCATTTCCATCACTTCGCTCCAGGTTTTTACCGTTTCTCCATTTACAGCAACAATCTCATCTTTCTCAACAAACCCGGCTTGTGCTGCTAGCGTTTCAGGCATTATTTGCCCAACAATCGGTCGTAAGCCTGTTTCGCCGATCATCAGCACAAACCAAAACAGCGCTATGGCGAGAATGAAATTAAATATTGGACCTGCCGCAACAATTGCGGAACGGGCGAGAATGGATTGACGGTTAAAAGCAAACGGCAAGTCTGCAGATGCAACCTCCCCCTCTCTTTCGTCTACCATTTTTACATAACCGCCCAAAGGGATAGCGGAAATGACATATTCTGTGGAATCGGGCGTCTTTTTGTAAGACCACAAAACCTTACCAAAACCGACTGAAAACCTCAGTACTTTGACGCCGGCTTTACGTGCAACCCAAAAATGACCGAATTCGTGGAAGGAGACAAGAATACCGATGGCGAGGATGAAATAGAATAAGGTATGCATCAACGCGTTCAGTTAGCCAGCGACAACAGATTCTGCCTGGCTACATCCCGGGCCTGACTGTCTATGGACAGCACTTTTTCCAGAGTATCCGCTTCGCTCACCTCAAAATATTGCATGGTTTTTTCGATGACGACAGGAATATCGGTAAACCGGATCTGTTCATTCAAAAATGCCTCTACCGCAATTTCATTTGCGGCATTCAATACTGCAGGCATGACGCCTCCGGCATTGATGGCTTCAATGGCTAATCTCAGGCACGGAAAGCGATCAAGATCCGGCGCTTCAAAATCCATATGTTTGACATCGAAGATATTAAGAGGCGCCGCGCCGGAATCGAATCGCTCCGGCCAGGCCATGGCATGGGCAATAGGAATCCGCATATCGGGATTACCCATTTGTGCCAGCACAGTGCCATCGACATAATCGACCATGGAGTGAATGACACTTTGGGGATGGATCACAACTTGTATTTGTTCAGGCTTCATGTTGAACAACAAGCAGGCTTCGATTAACTCTAGTCCCTTATTCATCATAGTCGCCGAATCCACCGATATTTTCCGGCCCATATCCCAGTTTGGATGAGCAACTGCTTGTTCAGGAGTTACGTCCTTGAGTTTGTCCAGAGGCATCGTTCTAAAAGGGCCGCCTGATGCCGTCAACAGAATGCGGCGGACGCTTTTAGCGGATTGGCCTGAAACATAATGGGCCGGCATACATTGAAAAATGGCATTATGTTCGCTATCAATGGGTAGCAGATGCGCGCCGCAATCTCTTACCGCATGCATGAACAGGTCTCCGGACATCACCAGGGCTTCTTTATTGGCCAGTAAAACCGTTTTCCCCGCTTTGGCTGCCGCCAGACTGGGTAAAAGGCCCGCCGCCCCGACAATGGCCGCCATTACGGAATCAACCTGATCCAGTGTTGCTACGGTTTCCAATGCATCGGCGCCTGACAGAACCTTGATGCCATCAATAGGTGAAGTTGAAATACGCTCTGCAAACAATTTGGCATTGTTTTCGTCGACGACCACAACATACTCGGGCGTGTGCACCAGGCATTGTTCGTACAACGTATCGATATTGTTGTTAGCAGTGAGTGCAATGACTTTGTATAAATCCTTATGCCTTGCCGCAACATCCAATGTGCTGACACCAATTGATCCAGTCGCGCCTAAAACACAGATGCCTTTCATCAGATTTGACCTCCCATCAGGTAAATCCCGGCATAGAAAAGGGGTGCCGCAGCAATAATGCTGTCGATTCTGTCCAGAATACCGCCATGCCCAGGCAATAATGAACCACTGTCTTTAAATCCGCCCTGGCGTTTTACGACACTGATGAACAGATCGCCGTATACAGAAACAAGCACCGTCAGAACTGACAACAATGCGAAGTCAAATAGCACAATCAGGTGAAACTCAAAAATCAAACTAAGCACTACTGCGCAGGCTACAGCACTGGCCAATGCTCCATAAAAGCCCGCCAAGGTTTTACCCGGACTGATTTCAGGGGCCAATTTTCTATCGCCGTATTTTTTTCCGGTAAAATAAGCCGCAATATCAGCCAGCCAAATCAGCACTAAAAAGTACATGGCCATATCCGCGCCGTAGAATGCTTTCAAGCGATAAAAGAACATCCAGGCAGAGAGCAGAATAAACCAGCCGATCAGTCCTTTGTAGGTCAGTTTTACTTTTAGATTTAAAAAGGCCTGCGGCGTATTTCTGATAAGAACCATGACCAACAGCCAAAAGAGCACAGGAAGCACCACTAACCACTCAATAATGCCGGATTGAGTTCTTATTTCCGGAAAATTGGTTAATTGGGCCGCAAACTCCAAAATGTAGGTCCAGAAATAAATGCCCAGCATCGGCAAAATCAGACCGGCTTGAAATAGTATCCGGCCTGTCCAGCAATTAATGCCTACCAGGGCTGTCCATTCCCAACCTGCCAGCAATACGATCAGCCCAACCAATAACACAAAGTAAGGCACCGGCATTAAGTAAACAGCAAGAACCACCAAGGGTATGAGTATGAGAGCCGTCAGGATGCGTTGTTTTAACATTTTTATAGTAATTGTTGTTATAAGGTAATTGTTTTATTAAGCACTTGTTCACCGGTATGACCAAACCGACGTTGCCGCGTTTTAAAACTATTAATGGCCTCTTCCAAGGCATTCTGATTAAAGTCCGGCCAAAGCGTAGGGGTAAAATAAAGTTCTGTGTAAGCCAGTTGCCATAATAAGAAATTGCTGACACGCTGCTCTCCACCGGTTCTAATAAACAAATCCGGTTCTGGAAGGCCTGCCGTGGATAAATGCTGATCGATACACTGTTCGTCAATATTCTGGATCAAAAGTTCGCCTTCACTGACTTTGCCCGCTATTTTCTGAAACGCCTGAGACAAATCCCATCGCCCGCCGTAATTAGCGGCAACGACCAAGGTTAAACCCGTATTATTTTGAGTTTGAATTTCACCTTCAGTGATTTTGGTCCGTAATTGCTCTGAAAATGCCGCTCTGTCTCCGATAAAACGAACACGCACGTTATTTTTATCGAGTTTGTTAATTTCTTTTTGTAATGTCGAAATAAACAAACTCATCAGCATCGACACTTCTTCAACCGGCCTCCGCCAATTTTCACTACTGAACGCGAACAGGGTCAAAACCTCGATGTTGTGCCGGGCACAATAATCGACGATGGCCCTGACCGCCTTGACACCGGCTTTGTGCCCCATGGCGCGCGGCATCATTCGTTTTTGCGCCCAGCGACCGTTACCATCCATAATAATGGCGATATGGCGAGGATTTGACTCTGACGGTAGGGATGTCGATGCATCAGCAGACATATATTTATCCTTTTAGATAGACAATAAATCCGCTTCTTTGACTTCCAGATGTTTCTCAATATCTTTGATGTATTGATCGGTCAGTTTTTGGATTTTATCCTCTGCCGCTCTGGCGTCATCTTCTGAAATCTTTTTATCTTTTAACGCTTCTTTGATTAAAGAATTTGCATCACGGCGAATATTGCGTATGGCAACGCGTCCATTTTCAGCTTCATGCCTGACCACTTTAACCAAATCGCGACGGCGTTCTTCAGTCAAAGCCGGTAAAGGTAAACGAATGACCGACCCATTCGTTGAAGGATTCAAGCCCAAATCCGAGGTCATGATGGCTTTTTCAATCGCTTGCACCATGTTTCGTTCCCAGGGAGTCACAGCCAACGTCCGTGCATCTTCTATCGCTATGTTGGCGACCTGAGACAATGGCGTGGGCACGCCATAATAAGAAACACTGACCTGATCCAATAAGCTGGGGTGAGCACGTCCTGTTCTTATTTTTGCGAAATCATGGAGCAATGCTTCCACGCTTTTACCCATCCTTTTCGCTGCATCCTGTTGAATATCACTTATCATTCTAAAATCCTCTTTCAACGTTCAATTAGAGAACCAATGTCTTCGCCCTGCATCAGCCTCATCACGGCACCTTGTTCGAATATATTCATAACCCGCATGGGCAAATTGTTGTCACGGCATAAAACCAAGGCTGTCGTATCCATTACATTCAAGCGCTGATCCAATGCATCATCGTAGGTCAATCTTGGATAGAATTGGGCATCTTTGACTTTTTCGGGATCGGCGGAATAAACACCTTTTACTTTGGTCGCCTTAATCATCAGTTGCGCATTGATTTCAATGGCCCTGAGACTGGCTGCCGAGTCGGTCGTAAAAAAAGGATTACCGGTTCCGGCTGCAAAAATAACTACGCGGCCTTTTTCCAAATGCCTGACAGCTCTGCGGCGAATATAGTCCTCGCAAACCTGATTTATCTTTAGCGCCGACATTACGCGCACTTGTAAACCTAAAAATTCCAGCGCATCCTGCATAGCCAAAGCATTTATCACCGTGGCCAGCATTCCCATCTGATCACCGGTAACCCGATCCAAGCCTTCAGATGCTTTTTGGGCGCCTCGTAAAATGTTACCGCCGCCAATAACCAAACCGACTTCTATACCTGCTTCACATAGCTCCTTTATCTCGGTGGCCAATCGTTTGACAATTTCTGCATCGATGCTGCCGCCCTTCTCGCTCATCAATGCTTCACCGCTTAATTTTAATAAAATTCTTTGGCAGATAAGTTTTGTCATAGTCACATAGGGTCATTAGTCATTTAAGTAAATCCCCGCAGTCACGCGGGGATTGAATCGAATTAAGCGCCTCTAACTTGAGCCATTACTTCTTCAGCAAAATTCTCTTCTTTTTTCTCGATACCTTCACCGACTTCAAAACGGGTAAAACGAACGACGCTGTTGCCTTTGGATTTCAGCAACTGGCCTACCGTAATTTTGTCATCTTTTACAAAAGGTTGGCCTAACAGGGTTATCTCAGCCAAAAATTTGCTAATCCGGCCACTGATCATCTTTTCGATAATCTCGGCAGGTTTGCCACTTTCCAGTGCTTGCGCCGAGAAAATGTCTTTTTCTTTATTGATCTCGTCCTGAGAAACCTGGTCATCCGATACACAAACCGGTTTGCAGGCAGCAATATGCATGGCAATGTCTTTACCCAAGGCATCATCGGCTTTGGCCAATTCTACCAATACGCCAATTTTGCTTCCATGCAGATAGCATGAAGCACCGCCCTCAGCTAATTTGTATGTTTCAAAGCGTCTGATGGTAATGTTTTCACCTAATTTGGCGATTAACTCACGACGCACTTCATCCACTGTTTTGCCGGATTCCAGCTTCATTTCCTGAAGTTGTTCAGGTGTTTCAACGTCTGAAGTCAACAATGCGGTTGCGATGCTGTTCAGGAAACCGATGAAATCTTCACCCTTGGCAACAAAATCGGTTTCGCAGTTAAGATCGACGATCGCTGCGGTTTTGCCGTCAGTTGCGATTTTAGCTCCGATCAGCCCTTCAGCCGCTATACGACCGGATTTTTTATCGGCTTTGGCTAAGCCGGCTTTACGCATGTTTTCGATTGCGAGTTCCAAATCTCCATTGGCCTCAACCAATGCTTTTTTGCACTCCATCATCCCTGAACCGGTTCTTTCCCGCAGTTCTTTAACCATGCCTGCACTAATACTCATTATTACTCTTCCTCAAATTTCTTAACTGTAAAAACGCCTCCTATGAGGAGGCGTTTAAGATGCTGTGTTAAACGTCAAATCAGGAATTACACCTTTAAAAACATGAATTTTATAACGTCCGCATCAGCCTGGTATTTATACCCATCGTCAGCACTCAACAAATCTTTGGATTAATCGATAAACGCCTTGAACAGATATGAAAAACGGACTGAGTTGCGTAAGATAGTTTTTCAGGTTTCTTGAATTTTGCGTGCAATTCGCCTTAAATCAAACCTTATTCAGCTGAAGCGGCTTCTGATTCTTCTACAAAATCATCCGCTTGCGCTGAGAGATCTAAAATTGCTGTTTTTGCTTCCAGAACTGCATCAGCGACACTTTGGCAATACAGTTTTACTGCACGGATAGAGTCGTCATTTCCAGGAATGACATAATCGATGTTATCGGGTGAATTGTTTGAATCGACAATACCGACTACTGGAATGCCCAGTTTTTTGGCTTCACTGATGGCATTTTTTTCGTATCCGACATCCATGATGAACAACACATCCGGAATGCCCTTCATGTCTTTTATTCCACCCAAGCTGCGATCCAGTTTTTCCATTTCGCGCTCCATACCCAAAGCTTCCTTTTTGCTGAATTTGTGGTAGAGCGAACCATCCGCTTTCATTGCTTCCAACTCTTTCAGACGGTTGATTGATTTTTTTATCGTTTTGAAGTTGGTGAGCATGCCCCCCAACCAGCGATGATTAACATAGGGCATACCGCAACGCTTTGCCTCTTCGGCGACTGCTTTACGCGCTGCTTTTTTTGTTCCTACAAAAAGGATGGTACCCTTGTTTGCAGACATTTGACCCAGGTAATTCATTGCGTCATTAAACAGCGGAAGCGTTTTTTCCAAATTGATGATGTGGATTTTGTTACGAGCCCCAAAAAGATAGTTAGCCATCTTAGGATTCCAGTAACGAGTTTGGTGTCCAAAATGAACACCCGCTTCTAACATTTGACGCATTGACACTGCTGCCATTGATTTTTCTCCTGATTGATTGATCGAAACCTGCGTTTCGAGTTGGGTTACGCCTCCACTTACCCCTCTTGGAAACCTGTTTTGAATTTATTACAAAACAAGCACCCTACCAAGCGTGACGATAAGTGTGAGTATTGGTTAAAAAATGAACTTGCCTTTATACCATAAATTATTTCGTGCAACAATTTGATTTCTGCTAAACTCGCCATTCTGCGGAGCGTTACAAACTATAAACTTCTCAGTTGACTCCATGTAGAATGCCGGGTTGCTGAGCATATCCTAATTAATTGTCTGTCATTTTCTGTCAATCCATTCATGTCGATCTCAATAAAAACCCCCAGTGAAATTGAAAAAATGCGTGTCGCAGGAAGACTGGCCGCCGAGGTTCTGGAAATGATTGAACCTTATGTAGTCCCAGGTGTTACAACGAATGAACTGGATCGAATCTGTCATGATTACATCGTTGAACAACAAATGGCCATCCCTGCCCCACTCAATTACAGGGGCTTTCCAAAATCGATTTGCACCTCTATCAATCACGTTGTTTGTCACGGCATACCATCAGAAAAAAAATTAAAAGAAGGCGACATTGTCAATGTTGATATCACTGTAATCAAAGACGATTACCACGGAGATACCAGTAAAATGTTCTGTGTCGGCAAAGTGAGCCAGCATGCCAAGCGCTTAATATCAATTACGCAGCAAGCGCTGTATATAGGCACCGAACAAGTCAAGCCGGGCGCTACATTAGGTGATATTGGCCACGCCATTCAAAAATTTGCGGAATCGAATCACTATTCGGTCGTACGTGAATTTTGCGGTCATGGCATAGGCAAAAATTTTCATGAAGAACCCCAGGTGCTTCATTACGGAAAACAGGGAGAAGGTATAGCGCTTGAGCCCGGCATGATTTTTACGATAGAACCCATGCTGAATCAGGGCAAACGTAACGTTAAAGTCCTGTCAGACGGCTGGACAGCCGTCACAAAAGACCGCAGCCTTTCGGCCCAATGGGAGCACACCATCCTGGTAACGGATCAAGGACATGAGGTGCTAACCCTTCGCAAGGAGGAACAGTGACCTTTACTGACATAACACCTGAGCTATTTAATCAGCCCGACTGTATTGCTCAGTTCAAACAGATCATAAAAAACAAGAACGCCACGCTTAAACAGGACTTCGTTCCGCAAAATCCTGTTTCGCACTTGCTGATTGAAAAAGCCGATTTTGTTGATCATTTACTCGTCTGCGCCTGGATACATTACCTGACGACTGCGGCAAAAGACTTGAGCTTGATCGCTGTTGGCGGCTATGGCCGCAAGGAATTATTTCCCCATTCCGATATCGATATCGTCATTCTCCTTCCTCCTGACTCGGCGCCAGACATTCAGGATAGACTGACCAATTTTTGTAATTTTCTTTGGGATATCGGCCTGAAGCCCGGCTTGAGTGTGCGTACTGTAAAAGAATGCATACAGGCAGCGAAAGACGACCAGACAGTGATGACCAGCCTCTTGGAAACCAGGCTTATTTCCGGCAGCCAAAAACTTTACGAAAAAGTGCTGGAGCCCATTAAAAAGAAAGAAATCTGGCCTTCGGCAGAATTCTTTCCTGCCAAATTGCTTGAACAGGAACAGCGCTACTTCAAATTCCATGATACCGCTTACAACCTTGAACCTAACATCAAAGAGGGTCCGGGCGGGTTGCGCGACATGCAAATTATTGCCTGGGTGTTCAAACGACATTACAACTCAACCACGCTTAAAGAACTGATCAAATACGATTTTTTACCCGAATCGGAATACGATGAATTGATCAGTTTACGCAGCACACTCTGGAGCATTCGATACGCGCTGCAGTTACTGACCGGACGCGATGAAAACCGCTTGCTATTTGATTTTCAACGTGATTTGTCGATACAGTTCGGCTTTATTGATGCCAACATCAATCATGGCGTGGAACAGTTCATGCAGTACTATTACAAGACCGTTGTTGGCCTGGAACGTCTCAATGAAATGTTGCTGCAACTGTTTAACGAACGATTCCTCTGCACAGAAACGACTTACCATTACATCAACACCCGCGACTCAAAACTGATTGTGATCAACGGTTACCTGGAGGCTGAGAACGAGCAGCTATTCGAGAAAAATCCGCTTGCCTTGCTTGAGATTTTCCTGATCTTGCAGCAGAACGTTTCTTTGAAAGGGATCAGAGCTAAAACAATCAGGCTTATTCGTAAAAGCCTTCATTTGATCGATGACACGTTCCGGAAAGATAAAAATGCCAACCATTTATTCATAGAAATATTGCGCCAGCCTCAGGGCATCACCCATGAGCTTCGCCGCATGAACCGCTATGGTGTTCTGGCCGCCTACCTGCCCAGTTTCGCCCATATCGTCGCACGTATGCAGTATGACTTGTTTCATGTCTATACCGTCGATGAACACACCTTGTTTGTGATCAGAAATTTACGCCGATTTTCTCTGGATAAACATATCAACGAACTCCCCTTCTGTAATGATGTTTATTTGATGATCGGCAAGCCGGAATTGCTTTACATAGCGGCACTGTTCCACGACATTGCCAAAGGCATGGGCGGCGACCATTCGACCATAGGCGAAGATATAGCAAGAGAATTCTGCATACAGCATGACTTGTCAAAACACGACATTAAATTGGTAACCTGGCTGGTCAGAAATCATCTGATCATGTCCATGACGGCCCAACGCAAAGACATCAGCGACCCCGAAATCATCCATGAGTTTGCTCAGTGTGTAGGCAGTATTGAATATTTGAATTATCTCTATTTACTGACTGTCGCAGATATCCGGGCCACCAATCCTGAGCTTTGGAATTCATGGAAAGACGCCTTGCTGAAAGAACTCTATAACGCAACCTACAGCGCATTACACCGGGGCCTCAAAGTTCCGATCAATATTCATGACCGGCTTGAAGAAACGAAAAATGAAGCCCTGGAAGAGTTGATCAAGCTGGGTTTAACTCGGGAACATGTTTTGGCGTCATGGAAACATGCAAGTGATGACTATTTTTTGCGTTATTCGGTTGATGAGATTACCTGGCATACGATAGCCATCTCATCCTGCGATGAAAAAGACTTGCCGCTAGTCCTGCTTCGCCCTCAAACACAGCGAGGCAGCGCCGAAGTATTCGTCTATACCCATAATGAAAACCATATTTTCTCAATCAGCACCGAAACGCTGGATCAGCTGGGCTTGACAATTTTAGATGCACGGATTGTAACGACTCATGACCAGTATGTGCTTAACAGCTTTCAGATCCTTGAACAAACCGGCGAACCTATTATCGACTTGTACAGAGAAATTCATATTTGCTCTTCATTACGCAAAAACCTGAAAGAACATACGATCAATAAACAAAAGAACATACGACGCCAATCCAGACAGGCCAGACATTTCCCAATACCGACCACGGTATTTTTTCATGAGGACCCGCTGCACAAATGCACTATCCTCGAATTGATTACGACCGATCACGCCGGACTCCTGTCAACTATCGGGCAGATTTTCAATCGAAATGAAATACGCTTACACGACGCCAAAATTACCACTATCGGCAGCCGTGCGGAAGATATGTTTTATATTACTGACGACCAAACCAAACCGATCAGAAATATGAAGAAGTTGGCGAAGCTGGAAAATGAAATTATCAATAGCTTGCTATCGATCACTTAAAACAAGATCCTAAGCAAGGCCCTCTGTTGTCCGTCATTAGCGCAGAGGGCATGCCTGTTTCACGCAGTATCGCTGAGAATCTGCCTGACGGCGGCGTTGACTGAAGGAATGGATTCTACCGGCACATCTTTGCCCAACCGGGAATCCAGAAAACTGAGCAACTTATCATAACCGCTTGCCTCGATATTAAAATAACGGACACCGATTTCACACTCATCGCGTGCTATTCTTCGCGAATAAATTACATGGCACTGCGCACTGATACCTTCAGAACCATTATTATCGACTGATGCTGGCAAAATCAGCCGGACATCCAATTCCATAGGCCTTTTGTTATGAATAAAGCATCCACCCGGAGTAATCAGATTGCGTTGATTTGTACTGCATTTGAATGAGAAACCCTCATTGCACATATCAAAAGCAACGACTTTAAAGCGAATACCTTCCATATTGGTAATAAAGACTGGCAAATGGATTGAAACGTGGGGGTATATTTTTTTTTCCATAGTAATCTCTAAATCGTAACCTTGCTGGTACAACCACTTTAGACTAAAAAAATAATTTTACCAGCAGAAATATGGGTTTAAAGAATAAATATGAAGCTATAGATTAACACCATTAAGCGCCATCGCCGACAATAAGCCTTACTAACCCAATCAATTGGGAAAATTAAAAATCACCGCTCGGATTTATTGACTGATCCGCCTGAGAATTCAGCCTTCATATAAACTCTGTAGCCTGTATTTAGGACAATTACAATTTGCCTCCTTGACTTTGCTGATACACTACGAAAAAATTGCCGGTTGAAATTAAGTTAATGTAAGCATATAACGATAATCTATTAAACTTTCACTTGGGCCTACTGTCGTAAGTACGTCGCTGAAAGAGCATACATCCGAGGTTAATCTATGAGTAAACGTTATTTATCCAGTCTCTGCGGAGGCTTGGCGCTCGTTATTCCATTAGGAGTAAACGCTGCAACCGATCTGCCACCTTCAGCAAAAGTTGAAATGGGTCCCCAGGAAGAGGTTTGCTCAAATTTTATATCTCCAGAATGGCGCAAAGAACAAACAGCCGACGGCATTAAGATACAGGCTTCCAATGTCTGTACTCCCGATAATCCTGCCGATATTGCCGCTTTTGTCAAAGGCACCAACAACATTTCCATGGATACACTCATGGAAACTCAATTGGCCGCCGACGCAATAACCAAATCAAACGACGAAGATGGCGATGGCGATCCGGATCACATCATAATAAAGCTGGAAATTGTCGAACTGAACGGTCATTCTCCGGACATGACCGACCCCACAACCACTTTTGATATTGCTCCCGGCGTACAACCTACTTTTTGGGTATTTGCCCCAAAAACCAGGGACATGTCAACGTTGAGCCTGTATGAACCGCAAGCAAATCCGTTATTGAGAGTACCGTCTCCAACCATTCGGGTTGAACAGGGCGACACGGTATGGATAGTTGTTGAAAACACCCATTATCTGCCTCATTCGCTTCATCTTCACGGCATTGATCATCCCTTCATGGATCACGGCGGCGGCGGCAATGACGGCGTTGGTCAAACCAGCGAAATGGATATCATGCCAGGAGAAAGCAAGACTTACGTAATTAAACCCCGTCAACCGGGCACGATGTACTATCACTGCCACGTACAACCTCATGTCCATATCCCCATGGGTTTACAAGGCATCTTTGTCGTTGAAGAAAACCGGCCGAACAACTGGGTTCAAACTTTCAATGTAGGCGCAGGACAAGTACGTAGCCCCTCCGTTGCAGTACTTGAAAAATATCAACGGGAATATGATTTACATTACGAAACCGCAGATAAGGAATTGCATTCGGATATTGCCAGATCAGCCAATGATCCGCGAATCATAGCCAAACGTTTAAACATGGAGTATGACATCACGGACGCAACGGATGATTATTTCATGCTGAATGGGCGTTCTTTTCCCTATACGCTAAGAGAATCTCTCATCGAAATGGGCGTGGGTGAAAAAGTAAAATTAAGAATCTTGAATGGCGGAACTGAAACCTTGGCGATGCATATACATGGCCACAAACCGACAATTACTCATTATGACGGCGTAGACAATGGCCCCGGTTCTTATATAACCCGAGACGTTCACGGCATCACACCGGCTCAAAGACTCGATCTGGAACTGGATGGGACGGATGACGGACTGCACAGCTTTGGCGAGGGCATTTGGATGTTTCATGACCATGTCGAAAAGGCGTTTACTACGGATGGAGTGGGTGAAGGCGGAGATATCAGTCTGGTTGTCTACAAAGACTACATTGACGAAAGAGGCATACCCAAAGCACACGGTATGAGTCTGGCGCCTTATTTCACCAAAGAATTCTGGAAAAGAACGTACCCCATGTGGCAAGACTACGACTCATGGAAAAGCCTGGGCTTACCTGATTTGAACGCGGATTATAAACCGGGAAAAGTGGCAGTCATGACTGAAGTAGTCGGACCTGGTGGACAACAAATTGCGTCACAAACTGGAAATGAGCCTTCCTTTATAGGCCGCTTAATATCCGGCTTTGTTCTAGGTATCCTGGCTTATTTGCTGTTTGTCTACAGAGAGTTGATATTCAAATTTGTAGGTGGACTAATAGGCCGAACACAGTCGTAACTTCATCTTTCAACAGAGGTCTGGCACACGAATGTGCCAGACCTTTCATAAATATTATGCCAACTTAAATGACCCGGACGATTGATTTACCAGTCGTTTACGCCAATAACGAGCTAGTTAAAGAATCGGCTCACCTCTGGCCAGCTTGGGAAGATCCCCTTCCAACCCCATTGCATATCGCATGACTTTGTTTTTTGCCGGCTTGATACGGCCCGCCAAACCCAAGCCAAAATTTCTAATTATCTTTAACGGCAATATTTTATTGCTGAAAATCTGATAAAAAGCATCCATCACCGTCATCATGCGCAGATTTTCGAGCTTACGCGTTTTTTCATAACGCTTCAGTACCTGGATATCACCGATAAACTCTCCGCTTCGATAAGCATCCAGCACCACTTCGCCTAAAGCGGCCGCATCCAGCAAGCCGATATTGACACCTTGCCCGGCCAAAGGATTGATCATATGCGCTGCATCACCCACCAGGGCGATACCTTGTTTGACATAATCTTGCGCGTGCTGCCTTTTTAAAGGGAAACTGGCCGTGCCGAGAATAGCTTTTAAGTCACCCAAGCATTCCGGGAAAGCCTCTTTCAACTCGACCATCAATTGTGCATGAGGAAGCGATTTCAAGCGCTGAATCTCATCAACCGAGTTGTACCAAACCAATGAAGCAAAAGGACCGTTCAACGGAAGAAAGGCCTGAGGACCGGAAGGCAGAAAACGCTGCCATGTAATATCTTGCTGTGGATAATGTGTTTCCACATAAATGACCATAGCATGCTGCTTGTAGTCCCAACTGGTAACGCCCAGACCGACTTTTTGACGGATTCTGGATTGCCCCCCATCAGCAGCCACGACAAGCTTTGCGGTTATTTCACGACCATCGTCAAGGACAATGGTTGAACATTCCACCGAAGCTAAAGGATCGTATTCAATGTTTTTAATGGCTGCCGGACAGATGAGCGTCACATTGGAAAAATCCTTTAACCGCTCCAGTAGCGCCAGTTGGGTAATTCTATTTTCAACGATGAAACCCAGCTCTGAATAACCGATGTCATCGCTGCAAAACTCTGTATCGCCCGCAGTCTCCCAAACCCTCATACGCCGGAATGGGCAATACCGCCTGGAAATTACGCCCTGCCATGCGCCTAAGGTCTCCAGAATGCGTTTGGACGCAATACTGAGCGCGGAAACCCTGAGATCGTGAGACTGGTCCTTGGCAAATGACTGAGGCTCCATTTGCTCAATTACCGCAACCGAAAGCGAACTACCGCCCAAGGCACAGGCCACTGCAGCACCCACCATCCCGCCACCCACAACAATTACATCAAAATTTAATTTCGTCGTCATTTCGTAAAAGAATCCAATTGAAGGTCAAATGACATTTTACAGCGTAACGGAAAATGAGTAGATGATTTATAACTAACGACTTTCAATCTTCAGGGTTTTTATACCCTTTCAGTAACAGTCATGAAATAATTGAATAAAATGTCACACAGAATATTTCTTCTTTCATACTGCCGAGCTCCACGCCGAACACACCCTCTGCTTCTGTATATTAGACGTTTTTTCGATCAGATTAGGCGTGTTATAGCCCCTTTAGGGACTTTTGACGGCACATTGATTAGAAACGGATATTTGTATCTCAGGATGATTACCGGACCATTTTGCCTTGCTGGCGATGAGGTTTTCTTCTAATTCAGGAGCGATATTAATTTGGGCAAATATCCGTTTTTTAGGTTTATATCGGGGCTTAATTAACGCCTCAACTTCTTTTGTTTTCAAGGTTTGCTGATGCGATAAAGCTCTGTTTTCACTACTGAAAAAACCCAAAGAAATCTCGCCCTGATTTGCCCCGGAACGATGGATCAACAGATCACTGACTCCTTTAAGTTTAAGTCCATCAAAATTCATCAGAGACTGCTCATAAGTTTCTGCTGCCGGAAAATAAACCAGATAACCATCCGCTTCATCAACATTGCGAGTGACTTGTTTTATCTGTTTGGCGTCAATACCTGTCAACTTTCTCCAGGTCTGAAAAGAACTCTGGTTGCTGAAAGGCCCGGCCTCGTAGCACATAGTAGCCTGTTGATAGGCCGAAACATCAACCGCGTGGGGTGTCTTGGTTTCTGTGCCATTCACAGAGGAAGATTGAACAGACGGAGATACTGCAATTTCTTGCTGACTGCTTGGTAACTTACTGTCTTTTGGCGAAACTTTAGCTAATTCTTTAGAGCCATCAAGCGGCGTTACCGATTTTTGTTCGGATTGCACTGGCTCTTTAGAACTGGCTTGACTCACATCCGGCTTTACGACTTTTTCTTTAGCAGCGGGCGCTAACTGACTTGATGTCTTGTCTGCTGGCAGCTCAACCCTTTTATTTTTATCAGGGGCACCAGCATCTTGAGATAAAAAGGGGAATTCTTTTTGTTTCTCACTCTGCATCCATTGCTCTGTCAACTTGACGTCAATAGTATCCCGCTGGGGTTTAACCTCACTGACCAATAATATAGGTTCAAGCCCTGATATTATTTCGGCCTCATGCTGATTTTGCCCGGCATAGTGCTGCGGCTGCTGAAACTGCCACGCAAATAAAACAATATTGGCCAATAAAAAAATAAAGGTTAGGACTTTCATCATACTGTTTTCAAAAAAATTCCCAGTCCTTTAAGCACCAAATCAGGCACCAAACTGCTTTGATAGCCAAGATAAGTGGCCAGCTTTGTTGCATCGCCGCCGGTCAACAGGATATGAGGCCTTCTTGCTTGCCTCGAAACAATCTGTTCGATCAATCCAGCCGCCGCTAAAAATGTACCGCTATAAATTCCAGGCAACGTCGCATCAGATAAACCGACGGGGTAATCCTTGTCATCATAAGGCAATGCGGAGGTACCTGCGCACAGAGATTTTCGCATCATCGTCAAACCGGGACAAATGACTCCGCCAAGATGTATTCCTTGTTCATTCATTAAATCAATTGTTAACGCCGTGCCGCAATCGACAATGCAGACCGCTTGTCGTGTCATTTGTCTGGCGGCTAATAAGCCAAGCCATCGGTCAACACCCAGCTGAGCCGGATTTTTATAGCCATTGCTGACACCCGGACCGTTTGCTGAAGACTCGGCTTCGTAAATGGCAATTGAAGGCCAAAGTTTTTTGGCGATGTGTTTCACCGATTGATTAACCTGCTCTGCACTGACACATGAGACAGCCATTTGATCAGGCGCATTGCCGATCGATGCCCATTCGGATTCCAGCGATTTTTCGAAATCGGCCTGACCATGAACCAATGATTTAGGCGCAATCACATCGCTATCGATCATGATGGCCCATTTAATTCGGGTATTGCCTATATCAACCAGAATATCCATTAACTCTTGCTGCTAAAGCTGATCTCACCCGATGCAAAGGATTTAATTTTCCCGTCCTCGCCCCGTAATCTAAACAAGCCGTAGTCATCTATGCCTTCGGCAATCCCCGTTAATGCTTCGTTACCGATAAACACTGTTACATTTTGACCCTTCAGGCAATCATAACTTCGCCATTCATCTAGGTAAACCTGAATTCCATTAACACTGAACTGATTTAAAACCGGCAAAAGATGTTCAAGCAATAATGAGGTGAGATGATTTCTTGAAACAGGGGTTTGACTGACTTTTTCCAGGTCGGTCCATACCTGATCAATTTTTTGAGCCTGCTGTTGAGGAATATACAGATTCAGCCCGATTCCCGTCACGACACTGATGGGTCCGTTTGATTCGCCGGATACCTCAACCAGAATGCCGCCCAACTTATGACCCTGCCAGTAGATATCGTTAGGCCATTTCAGGCCTATGCCTTCAATATTTGCCGCTTCCAATGCCCGGACTATTGCGATACCTGCAGCCAAGCTCAATCCTGAAATAGCGGAGGGGCCTTCCTGAAAACGCCAGAGCACGGAAAGATAGATATTACAACCAAACGGGGACACCCAGTTACGCCCCCGCCTGCCCCTGCCTGCACTCTGATATTCGGCGAGACAAACCGAACCAGACGGGCTGTCCAATTTTGCTTGTTCAATAAGATAGGTATTGGTCGAAGCCAGCTGGTCGTGTACGGTTAAGGTCGAAACCAGTGAATTTACCTCACCGGAAAGCTTTGCCAAAATGGCCTTGGCATCCAGCAACTCAAGCGGCCTGGTTAATCGATAGCCTTTACCTTTTACAGAGATCAGCTCAAGGCCGACCTCATTCAAACTGCTTAATTGCTTCCAAATCGCAGTCCGGCTGACGCCTAATTCAACCGACAAACTGGAACCCGAATGAAATTGACCATCGGCAAGAAGCTGTAATATCTTTTTTTGCATTTCAGATAAAAACACTATGATCTACTTTCACATCCGGAGAAGAAACTCAAACTTTTGGCACTTCTTTACTTTCTCTGATTTGTTGCATTTGCCGTTTGACAATGTGCTTGATCAAAAGCTCTCTATCCTGATCTTTCATGTTGATATAATCGACCCCGGCCACATAAGGGAATCCCGAAGAAGAATCCGTTTTCGGCTTGCAGTAAACAACTTTTGCGTAAGTTACAATTACCGCCATACAGGAAACCAGCAGCATTTTAATTTCAAGATAATCATCAACATTTAACTTTTCACTGCAGTCAAAAGCCAAGCCTGATGCGCTCAGGTTAACATTGATAGTGTCTTTTTCCTTAAAATC
This sequence comes from Methylomicrobium sp., assembly GCA_018333785.1. GTDB lineage: Bacteria > Pseudomonadota > Gammaproteobacteria > Methylococcales > Methylomonadaceae > Methylicorpusculum. The sequence goes on from JAGXSU010000059.1 coordinate 92,294, forward strand.
AGACCCTTGCAGCATCAGCGCCTGTGCAATCAATTCGATTTTACTGTCAATGATTTTCAGATAGTCAGCCACTTCGGGAGAATTCCTTTCCAACCGGGACATCATGTATCTGGATTCTTGAGACATCATTTCCAAAGCCGCCGCCAAAGAGCAATTTCCTAGCACGTTATCGCTGATATGACTGGTTCGATTGACCATTTTTTCATCAATCGGTTTGTAATAAAGATTCACTTCATCGTCAATGCGGAAAAAACGTCTTCTCTCTTCTTCATGAGTCATGGTCAATATCCTAGGTTTTTAAATTGCATGGCTTAATCTCTTTTGATTATTCCGCTTGAGGGAATTGCTCCCTTGATAAAGAAGGATCATCCTGCATGACGACAATTTCAACCCTTCTGTTCTTGGCTCGATCTTCCTGTGTTTTGTTGGGTACCAATGGTTTGGTATCGGCATAACCTTCAATTACAAAACGATTAGGATCGGTTCCTGTCTGTTCAAAGAGAAAATGTGAAACAGTCACAGCCCGGGAAGCCGATAGCTCCCAGTTGGAACGATAAGCTTGCGTGGAAATGGGAATATCATCTGAGTGCCCGGCCACATGCACTTTTCCGGGCGAATCATTAACTACCGCGGAAATCTTTTTCATAACCGGCTCAAATCCCGCTTTCAATACCGCTGAACCTGAAGGAAAAGACCCTTTTTCTTCGATACGGATAATAATATTGAGATTGACCGCATCAACCGAAACCAAACCTTGTTTAATTTCTTCTTTCAATGATTCTTTAACTTTTTCGGCTTGCTCTTTTACTTCATCCAGTTTTTTTTCTAATAGCTGTTTTTCTGCGTCTTCAAGTTTACTCTCTTCGATAGTCTCAGCTAATGTAGACGATCGCTGTTGCGTCGTTTGCTTCACATCCTCCAATGCCGTTGGTTCGGTCGGAGCCGGAGAAAAATGCTGCGCAATAATACTGGTTCCCATAGGAACTTCATAAGCGGGTACATCTTTTTGCACTCCGAAGGCATCCTGCATTTCATCAGACATTTTTTTAAATTTTTTGGCATCCATCGTTGCCATCGATAACAGCAAAATAAAAAAACACATCAATAGCGACATTAAATCGGCAAAAGTAGCCAACCATAAAGGCGCACCTACCGGAGGACATTTAGGACATTCATCAGCCATATATCACCTGTTAATCTTGGGCTTTACGCTTTTTATCAGAAATATAGGAATTCAATAATACTTCCAATACTTTGGGATTCATACCTTCCTGTATCCCTGAGATCGTCTCCATAATCAACTCCCTATTGGTTTTTTCATAAAGTAATACTTTTGACAATTTATCGATCATAGGCAATGCAAAACAGTTTGCTACCATCGCGCCGTAAAGCGTTGTCAGCAGGGCCACCGCCATGGCTGGACCGATAGCCGAAGGATCCGCCATATTCGCAAGCATTTGCACCAATCCCACCAAAGTCCCGATCATGCCCATTGCCGGGGCCAAATCACCCACCCCCTTCCACATGTCCTGACCCACTTCGTTTCTTGACACCATCTGGCTGATTTCCTGCTCCAGCATTCTTCTCACAAAAGCGGGGTCATGTCCATCAACACACAGACCGATACCTTTCTTTAGAAATTCATTGGTAATAGTTTCACCTTCCAAAGCCAGTAAGCCATTCTTTCGGGCAATGTCGGATAAACGAACACCTTCTTCTATCAATTGATAAGGGTCGTCTCGTTTATTAAAAAACGCTTTGGCGACTACTCCAAAAGATCGAAAAAAATCTGCTAACGGAATTCGCATCAAAGATACGCCAAATGTTCCCCCGAAAACTATAAGAATGGAAGGAACATCGACAAACATCATGACATCGCCACCCACCAGGATTGCTGATACTATGATCGCGATACCGATGATAAAACCTAATAAGGACGCTATATCCATTCTTAACCCCTCATAATTGATGGACAGTAAACTTGATAAAAGGAATTTTAAAGGAAGAAAGCACTAAACTTACCTGTTGAAAATCAAGGAAAGGCTTTACACCCAAACTCCGAATAGCTTGAATGAAGCAAAACTTTTCGGCACTACATAATGTTTTATTACTGCCGTCGAAATGCTCTTCACTTCTAAGTGAGCCTGGAGCCGCTGTTAAACCTGTAAAAACGTGGATTAGTATAGTTCAAATACGAACGGCTTAATTACTTTACACGGTTCAACTTCCAAACCTGAGCCAGACCCTGCATAGCTGGAAATGGATTTATCAGGTTTTCCGGCTTCCCTCCCACTAATCCAGGCTACTTTCCTGAATAATAAACGGTACCGTCAATTACTTTGACCGGAATCGGCTCCAAACGCTGTCTGACGCAAGGCCCAAAGACACATTCGCCATCATCGGGTTTGAATAATGCACCATGCACTGAACACAGCAAATGCGTAAAATCCACATTGAAGAATTCATCCGGCTTCCAGTTCAATTCAACACCCCAATGCGGACAGGAATTCTTATAAGCTCTAAAGCCTTGCTCAGTAACAACCAAAAAGCCTGACACGACTTCATCTTTAACATTTAATGTAAAAGATAACGACTGTCGTTTCTGTAAATCTGCCAATTCACAAATGGCATAATCAGGCTTGACTTTCATAGTTGAAGGTACCGGAAAAGCAGTTCAGTTACAGCCTACCGGTGATTTTATCTGTTGGATTTTGACTTAAAAACAGTAAATGATCGGCGGAACAACAAAATCAATGTAATGCAGCCGATAGCTTGGCTTACGGCTATCGCCCAAGCCAAACTACGTTGAATAATTCCTAAACTGATTATTTTACCGGCGCCAGCTCAAAAATAATCAGTTCGGCAGGACCCGTACCGACATTTTCAACTGACATGAGGCTGCCGGTTTCCCAAAAGGTATCACCTGCCGAATAAACGCCAACATGGTCACCCTCAATCACTTTTAATTTACCTTTGACTACATAGCGTGGGCCAGGACCTTCATGCACATGCTCGGGCGTTTTAAAAGCAGGCGGAAAAGTCACCTTGATGGTTTTGGCATTAACCTGATTAGACGGTAATTCAACTTTATGCGCTGAAAGTACTTTTCTTTGAAATTGAGGTTTTTCCTTTGCATCGACTGGGTTTAACACCACTATCACTAAAGCCGCAGAGAGGCCAATCAAGCGGCTTAGAAAGTTAAAGCTACGTTGTTTATTCATGAAGAATTCTCCAGGTTAAAGCTGATTTATGCTAAGCCATCGCATCGCCAAACAATCAGACACACGACTGCCGGATTTTTTCAATCAAAATCTGACAGATCAGAATAACTGAAATTACGCTCAATTTTAACTTTTTTACTTTGAATCCATTCACTGAACACTGATAGCTCATAAATTTAACTCTATTTCTGGAATGCATCCGGCAGTTTAATGTTTCATTTGAAACACTATTGTTTCAAATGAAACATCACTAAATCAATTGGATGGCCTAAGTTCTCATTTCTATGACTACCTTTAAAAAAATAGAAGGCGTAACATTGGCTCTTGTAAAAATTAAGTTAAAGAACGCTATCTCAAAAAATTATTGTGAAATAAATCACCGTATAAAGTCAGTGATGTTTCAGTGAAACATCAGTATATGAATTGATTTTACATGCCACATTATCATAACTTTAACTTGCCATTTAATTTCAATTACTTACATAAATCTCAACTTATGGCATTACTATTGCTTTGTTATTTAAAAGCAGTTTAGAGCTTTGAAATTAGAAGAATAACTACAGGAGACACATCATGCTTTTTAAACAATTATTCGACCCCGAAACCTGGACTTACACTTACTTAATCGCTGATACCGACGCCAAGGAAGCCGTGATCATCGATCCGGTCAACACATGCATCGATGAATACCTCGGATTGCTGGATGAGCATGGCTTGAAGTTGAAATATACGCTGGAAACGCATGTGCATGCCGACCACATTACGGCAAGCGGCTTGCTTCGTCAAAAACTCGGAACTGAAACTGCCGTGAGTCAACTGTGCGGCGCAGAAACAGCCGATATTCAAATCCAGGACGGGGATGTTTTTGAATTCGGAAAAAATGAAAAAATTAAAGTCATTGCGACCCCCGGACACACCAAAGGCAGTATTTCATTTTTATGGCGTGACCGCGTGTTCACCGGTGATTCTTTATTCATAGGCGGTTGTGGACGCACCGATTTTCAAGGGGGAGACGCAGGCGCTTTGTATGACTGCATCACTCAACGCTTATTTACCTTACCCGATGACACGCTGGTGTATCCGGGTCATGATTACCAGGGACGCTGGGTCAGCAACATCATGCAGGAACGCACAACCAACCCTCGATTGGCCGGAAAATCGCGAGAGGAATTCATCGAGATCATGAACAATCTCAACTTGCCCAAACCACGGCTTATTGATGAAGCGGTTCCCGCTAACCGTTACTGCGGATTGGAGGAAAATGAACGGCAAGACGCCATTTCGCAAAGAGAAGCTACGCGTCCGCTCAGAAACGAATCATCGACTCAGGAAATGGTCGATTCCGCCAAACAGCAGATTACTGAAATCAATGTTGAAAAATCCAAACAGTTGATTGCTGAAGGTAATGTCGTCATTATAGATACGCGCGAAGAAAGCGAATATGCCGTCGGCCATCTGGATAATGCGTTACCGATACCGCGCGGTCTACTGGAATTTAAAATTGGTAGCCAGCCTGATCTTGCTGATAAGTCAAAACCAGTTTTGGTCTATTGTCGCAGCGGAAACCGTTCGGCACTTGCCGCGTTAACGCTACAAAACCTGGGCTATAAAAACGTATTATCAATGGCCGGAGGTTATGAAGCCTGGCAAAAATGCGCCTAGGACTCTAATCTCTGTCGTCGGCAATAAAAGCCGGATATACCGACAGTCCCCAATGGGTCAAAGGCAATCCGGCTTACAAAACTATAAGGCTTACAGAGATAAAGCCACGTCATAACTCACCACAAAAGTTTGGAGGAATTCATGTCAACTCAACACCATACTGTCTTGATCGTAGGCGGAGGCGCTGCCGGCGTATCTGTCGCAAACAACATGCGAAGGCAAAACAGTTCAATCGATATCGCTTTGATTGAGCCTTCCGAAATTCATTATTATCAACCGGGATTTACCATAATCGGCGGCGGCGCTTATACCATGGCTAAAACCTCGCGCAAAGAGGCCGATCTGATTCACCCAAGCGTTACCTGGATCAAAGATTATGCCGAGACATTTCAACCGGATGCCAATACAGTCACTTTGCGTTCCGGCACTTCCCTCAGTTATGACTATCTGGTTGTCTGTCCCGGACTTCAGCTGGATTGGCAAAAAATAGAAGGACTCAAGGAAACACTGAACCACAATGGCGTGTGCAGTAACTATTCGGCTGAAACTGTAGAATATACCTGGGAGTGCATCCGGAATCTGCAATCCGGCACGGCTTTGTTTACCCAGCCTGTCATGCCCATCAAATGTGCCGGTGCACCCCAAAAAATCATGTATCTGGCTTCCGATCGTTTTCGCAAAAAAGGCATCCTCGATAAAATATCTGTTGAGTTCTGCAATGCAGGACCGGCGATGTTCGGCATTCCATTTTTTGCAAAAGCTTTGGATAAAGTGGTTGCAGACTACGGTATTAAAACGCATTTTCAGCATAATCTGGTCGCTATTGACGGGCCTGCAAAAATCGCTTTCTTTGAAAAAACCGATGCAGACGGCAATAAGACGCGTGTATCCAAACAATTCGACATGATCCATGTCACACCACCCCAAAGTGCCCCTGATTTTATTAAAAACAGCCCACTGGCTAATCCTGCAGGATGGGTGGATCTGCATGAAAAAACCCTGCAACACAATCGATACAGCAATATCTTCGGACTAGGTGACGCGGGGTCAACACCTAACGCAAAAACTGCGGCTGCGATTCGCAAACAAGTTCCGGTTGTCGTTGACAACATACTGAATTTGATCAGCGGTAAAGCCTTATCCGATAAATATGACGGTTACGGCTCTTGTCCTTTAACAACTTCACTTAGCACTGTCATGCTCGCTGAATTTTCTTATGGAGGCAAAGTGACGCCGTCATTTCCCATTCTAGATCCAAGACAAAACCGCTTTATCTGGTGGTGGGGTAAAACGACCGGTTTCCCATGGATGTACTGGCACATGATGCTCAAAGGTTATCGCATTGATATTCCTCATAAAGACACGTATGCGACACAATTTTTAGACGATAATTGATACTGTTTCGGACGAAATCCTGCTTTTTTTTGACTCACTATGAAATGGAGGCTCAGCACGGTATAGCCTGATCAACTCTGATTGGAAAGACTAGATCCGACTCATCTTCCTTCTTTTTACCCAAAGATAGTTAACTCATGCAGGTGGAAATTTATTTGCTCAGTGCGGATAAGTCTCCACCTGCACCGGAACCCCCTCAACCAACAGCTTAATTCAACAGCAATACCGGTTTGCATAGACTCTGATAACCCCTGTTTCCTCGGTCCCGATTTCAGTAACAGAAACTTTTATTACATTACTTGCATGTCATACCCTGAATCAACAGAATCGCGTTTTTACCGGTTCATTCCTATACTGAGTTGGCTTAAAACATATACCCGCAAAGACTTTGGGGATGACTTGTTCGCGGGAATAATCACTGCAATTTTGCTAGTGCCTCAAGGTATAGCTTATGCATTACTGGCCGGTCTGCCGCCGCAATTAGGGCTTTATGCCAGTATTCTGCCGCCGATTTGTTATGCCGTACTGGGAACCAGTCGAACCCTGTCGGTCGGTCCGGTATCCATAGCTGCAATCATGATTGCCAGCGCACTCAATTCTCCCGAGATCAAACTCCTTGGAAACAGTGAAGAAAATGCGTTAGTTCTGTCCGCCATGGTCGGTGTCATTTTGTTATTCATGTCGCTCCTTCGCATGGGTAATCTGGTTAACTTTATCAGTCACCCAGTACTGACAGGTTTTACCAGCGGGGCTTCGATTTTGATCATAGCCAGTCAATTGCCTCCGCTACTGGGATTCAATCCGGTTGAATGCGGTATCGATGTTCAATGCTTCAGTAGCTTGTTTAACGCGCCCAATACGATAACCATCGCTATTGGCTTGACTGCGTTGGCCCTGCTCATTTTGTTTGGAAAGCCTTTGACCGCATTGTTAAAGAAAGCGCGGGTACCCACCCAAATGATCATTGCGATCAGTAAATGCGGACCGCTTTTAACCATCATGCTCGCCACATTTATTGTGACTAAATGGCATTTATTCGACCAGCACGTTGCCGTCGTTGGCGCTGTGCCATCCGGTTTTCCATCGCTAGGCATGGGCTTTCTGTCGGTTGAACACTGGCGCCCTCTTTTGCCTTACGCTGCTTTTATTGCGCTGATTGCTTATGTCGAAAGTGTGGCAATTGCCAAAGTAACGGCTAATCTGCGTAATGAAAAAATTTCTGCCAATCAGGAGTTGATCGCACTGGGCGCGGCTAATCTCGTTACATCACTTTCCGGAGGCATGACCGTTGCCGGTGGCTTCAGCCGGACAATGGTAAATTATTCTGCCGGCGCCAGAACTCAAATGGCGACATTGATTGCGGCGAGTCTTTTGGGTTTGGCTGTTGTTTATTTCAGCCCTTTGTTTCATAACATACCCAAAGCCGCATTGGCAGCCATTATTCTGGTTGCTATTGTGCCTTTGGTAAAAATCAAGTCTATTATTCACACATGGCGCTATGACAGGGGTGACGGCATTGCGGAACTGGTCACGCTGATTGGCGTGTTAACACTGGGTATAGAGGAAGGTATTACGTTAGGTATTATTCTGACGGTGGTCAGTCATTTACGAAAAACCAGCCATCCGCATATCGCTATTGTAGGCCGTATTCCTGATACTGAGCATTATCGCAATGTCAAACGGCATCAGGTTGAAACATGGCATCATCTTTTGCTGCTCCGGGTAGATGAAAGCATCACATTCGCCAATGTTAATTTTATCGACGACTTCATTACCACTGAGTTACGTAAACAACCCGCCATCAAACACATTGTACTGATATTTACTTCAGTCAACGATATCGATGCAACAGCGCTTGAAGCCTTGGAAAATCTCAATCATGTCCTTCAAAATTCAAACATTACCTTGAATCTTGCGGAAGCCAAAGGACCTGTAATTGACAAGCTTGAAAAAACCGATTTCTTTAAACAGCTTAAACCGGGAAAATTGTTTTTTAGAACAGAAGATGCCGTTAAGGAACTGGCTTGAGTTAACGCTGTTTGACTAAAGATGACCGTAACGAACCTTAGCCTGCTTTTTAAACGCCTCAATCATTGATTCACAAACCTGTGTAAATATTTGACTAAACGCAACGGCTAACAGCTTATTGGCAAATTCAAAATCAAATTCTACAGATACCAGACAGCCATCAGACGCCGAAGGATTAAACTTCCAGAGTCCCGTCAAAGATTTAAAAGGCCCACTAACAAGATGCATACTGATTTGTTGCCCTTTTTCCATGCGGTTAAGGGTCGTAAAAGAAAATCCGACTCGCCCTTTTGCAATAGCAATGGTTGCAGTCAGTTTATTATCTGACTTTTCATGGACTTCAGATCGACTGCATAAAGGAATAAAACTGGCATAAGCGCTGACATCATTAACAAGATCGTACATCTGATCAGGCGAATATTTCAGTGTGACTTGCCGACTAAAACGTGTCATGACGCATTATTCAAAAGCCGCCAAGCATTTGTTTAATTGATCAATTTCTGTTTGCGCAAGCTTTTGCTGGGTAACATCGTATTGGACACCCAAGAAGTAAATCAGCCGACCTTCACCGTCAAATAAGGGTTTGATCGATAAGCGGTTATAAAAAAGCTCGCCATTTTTACGAAAATTCTTCAGCGTAACCTCGATGGAGGTTCTATTTTTTACTGCCTCTTTAATTTCAGCAATTTCAGGTTGATCACGAAGAGCGCCTTGAAGAAACCGGCAGTTTTTACCGATAATTTCCTCTTTTGTATATCCCGTGATTTCTTCAAATACCTGATTGGCGAATACAATCGGGTTGTCCTCAATGTCAGGGTCTGACAAAGTTACACCGTTGATACAACCATCCAAAATCTGAGTCAGAATTTGAGGAATTATGCCGTCTTGTTTTTCTACTTGAAATTGCATACATTTTCCTCCGCCTTTTTATATAAACAAACTGGAGAGACTATAATCTTTTCTGAAGTACGTGCTTTCAATCGGCTTCCAGCAACGTTTTTAAATTTCTTACCGTTCTTTTAGCCCCATCCTGAACCGCAATGCCAATAAGCTTTTCAAATGGCAGCATAAACAATTCGAGTTTAAGCAGCTCAAAAGTAAAAATCAGCTCAGTCGATGTCTGAAGAGCCAATAAATCATAGCTGCATCGATAAGCATTAGAAACACCTTCAAATACCAGCTGCCGTTCCGGTTTAAAGACGGTGACCTTAAATGTGGACTCACTTTTTTGACCTTGATCAATCCGGACTTGCCGCACGAAGCTGTTCAACCGTAATGGCGGATCGCTTAAAAGCTCACATTCGCGCACCTCTGGTGACCACCGGGGATAATTCTCAAAAAAATCAATTCCGATAAACTTGAAAACTTGGTCAATAGGTTTGTTGACAACAATGCTTGCTGTTCCAGTTGCGGCATGATTTGAACTTAATCCAAACATTAGTACCTCGCCTTCAAAAAAGAAATATCAGTAAAATCATCAGAAGGGTCTATTACGTTAATTTTTTAAAATAAAAAAACTATGCAAGATTACCACACGATATAAAGTTGCCAATCCAGCATAAGCATAAGATTGCACTCGCAGTTTATCTATTCGGCTTCATTCCTTTAAAGTATCTCTCTTTGCTAATCCATAGTGGGTCAATTCCTCACTTGCACGCTGGTCTAATCGTCCATCCTCCGACAATTTCACTATTTTTTTAAAATAAGTATCAAATCCAATTCGATGACTGTCTTTGTGTTGCTCCAGCTTTTCAAAACAGAATTTTCGCCATCTATCCTTTTCTGCATTGCTCAATGTTTCCGGGTAGTTTCTGGCTCTAAACCTGAACA
>JAGXSU010000060.1 GCA_018333785.1 Methylomicrobium sp.
CTTGTTCTATCGGATGAGTGTCCAGTTGCTCCATAATTTCTACCACAAAACGAGCCAGACTGTTTTCATCCAACCAACCCTCGCAGTTTCCTGGCACGTTGATAGGCTCGTTTCGGTTAATGTTGATAAAATGATTGCTGATGGGCTTTCTACCTTTTTCGTAATTGTTAATCCCTACAGTATTCTAACCCAATAAAAGGGAATAGCAGAAAGACCGACAGACTCCTAGACCGACGATGATGTTTTTTAATGAAGAGTCCGTTTTTGACAGGTTGATATTCCCGCCTTTGGTCAAACTTAAAGCCATTTTTTACCCCTATAAGTTTAAGAATTGTTGTGAAGGTTGGGATAACGCTGCTTGAGCGATTCCGGAGCAATAAGCAATGCCTGTTGTTTGTTGTATGAATTTGAGGACCAGAGAGATAGACCAATCAAGACGGCGCCGGTAACTCCTGTTATCACTTCTGGTATCTCATGAACGATGCTGGCCAGCATGAGCATTGCCAGTGCGAGAATGGCGTAATGAGCGCCGTGTTCGAGGTAAATGTATTGATCGAGTACGCCTTTTTTGACCAGGTAAATGGTCAGTGATCTAACGTATAGAGCTCCAATCCCCAAGCCAAGCGTGATGATTAGGATTTCTTGAGATATTGCGAAAGCCCCAATGACACCATCGAAGGAAAATGAGGCGTCGAGCAATTCAAGATACAAAAACGCAATGAGACCACTTCGTTTAGCGGTTTGCGTGATTGACATTTGATCTTCGGAAACCGCAAACAGACTGTCCAAACTGCTCACGAATCCGTAAAGGAATATACCCCAAATACCACCGATCAAAACCGAGGCCTTGATTTCAGAAGGTACTGTGGCGCTAATGATCAATAGACAAGCGAGCGAGATTGTCGTTTTTACTGCATCGATTTTGCCCAGCGATTGAAGACGTTTTTCGATGGCCCCGATCCATAAGACATCACGCGTCTCTTCAAGCATGAAGCTCAATCCGACCATTAACAGAAACATGCCACCGAGCGATGCGATCATCGGATGAGCCTGATGTAAGTGATGGGCGTACTGCTCGGGTGAATTTATCACCAGCAAGATCACATCATGAACACTTAATCCTGTTGCAAATGACACTACCAAGACTGGAAAAACCAGGCGCATGCCAAATACGGCAATCAACATGCCCCATGTAAGGAAACGCTTCTGCCATATCGGTTCCATGTTTTTTAGCACACCGGCATTCACGACGGCGTTATCAACCGAGAGGCTTATTTCCAGTATCGCCAGCACTAAGACTAGAAAAGCATCTTTTATCCCATCTGTTACAAAAACCGCGATCAAGACTAGCGTCAAGATAGCGTGCGAACCATAAAAACTACGCACGTTTATCTCCCTTGTAAATCAATTTGACGATCATCAGTTCTGGCGGAAAAGACCTTGAAGAGTAGGTTTTGGACGCTTTAAGTGTTTGATCGTTATCAGACTTTGAATTTATTTCTCTGGCCTGGGACGGGTTGGCCAAAGCCATACAAAGAGCAAGAGCACAGGTTATTAATTGTTTTCTCATCAATTTTTCTTCCGGTTAACGTTGAAAAAATCTTACGAGAAACAGCTTTTTTCCATCGGCACAAAAGACGCTGTTTTTCGGCCTCTTTCGATTTTTGAGCGTTCGTTGACCCTAAATGCGTGATATTTCTGGAGGGTGTAGAGAGGACGAATTGACCACAATCGGTTCTTGAATTGGAGCGCGCCTGTGTAGATCAATATTTACATATTTCGTCAACAAGGTTTTTTGATTACATAATTTTTGGGGTGACTAGCATTTGGGATGTGTGACCCTACATACCTTGCGCATCATGGCTTGCGCGGGTTATTGCCCTTTTGGGTGATTTTTCGCGCTATGGCATTTTTAATGCCTCAGCCAAAATTCACCCAAAAAAATAATATGGAGATGTGATTAAAATTATGAATCTTGTTAACGATGATTTAAAAGCTATTAACTTCCAATTTTTGATGCTGGCCAGGGAATGCGCCCGGCATAATCCCATGGAGGCTATTTGGAGGTTTAATCTTAATGACATAGAAATCGAGAAAATTGCCAGCATGACGCTGGAAGAAATCAAAAGCCTGTCTGAATGCGGCAGGGCTGTCTTTAGAATGCCGTCCGTCATGCCAGCGCCGCACGGTATTACATCAAGTATAGCCGCAGCCTTATTACCAATTGCGTCGCTCGCACAGGCTTAAAGGGGGCTAAGTGATAACGGAATCTCACTTGCGGCTTACACCCAAAGAGACAGACATTTTAGGTCTAAAACGCAAATTAGATCTGGCAAAAGGCATCATTGAAAAAGGGGGGCGACCTTCGATTGTGAGAGCTGTTTGCCAGATATCAAAAGCATCCGCTCTTCAATTCCATAAAGAGATCCATGGACAAGGGCCCTCAGCCGGTCTATTGCCCTATGATCCTGACTGGATAGTCAAAGCGCCACAAAATTGCCTACATGCTTCAATTTATTTCAATGTTTTTCAAACGATTTCACAAAAGGCGATCAATGGCGAGAAACAAGATATTTCGTCTATCGGCAAAGTCGGGAACAAGGAAACTAGCAGCCTCGACCCCAAAAAAAATACCGAAAACGAAACCGCAAAACATGCGACAAAAGGCGAAATCTTCCTTGCTTCCTATATGCTCTATGAGCAAATTATTGGGGGCAATCCTAAGATACTAAATATCAATCGGGCTTGGCACATTGGACAGCAGATTGCCATGGCTTACATAGGTGGAATTAGCTGCGCCCTATGCAATTCGTCATATGTTTCCATTCGAGATTACCCAGAGCTTTATAAACTTTGTCCAATATGCGACTCAATTACTGATTCAAGTGGTCGTCAAAAATGGAAAACGCCTAACCTGAACGTTAACAAGAAAAACGCTAACGATATATTTTCAAAATATACGTTTCATTCGGAGGCGTTGTGATTTTGTTAAAGAAGTTATATAGACGAAAAATGCTTAATTCGGAAGGATCTGATCTTTCCCGAGTCGTTACTGAACGATTGTTGACTTCTGATCAGATTTGTCGAGTAGATTTCGATTCAATCGCTAAAGTAACAGTAGTTTTCTTTCAAGATTTTTTGTTCCCGCTGGTTCTTGAGTTTGGGAGCGAAACCATAAAAAGCAGGGTTCATTTGATGAATTTGTCAGATGACCATCATTTGGCTTACGAAGAAGCGCTTTTAAAGTCCTTCCAATATTTGGACAGGGTTGCAGTTCGGGACAGCAAAACATTTGGCGACATATCGGATATCACTTGTGATTTGCTTATTAAGGCCAGGGAGTTATCACGCCGCGATCCATCTGCGGCTCATATTATTTTTGGGTTGAGTTCTGGAATGATAGAGTCCATTGCGAATATGGATATTGAACAAATTCGTCGAATTTCGTCTTCTGGCGTTATTTGTTTTGAACCACGATTTACTACCGAGTTCGCATCGAAACTGGCTGCCTTACAAGGAGATGAAATCGACGTATTTTTGAATGTCATCGGTAGTATAGACATGGAAGGGGTTTATGAGTCTGAATATCATTGATCGCTATGCTACCGCTATTGAACTTCTGTCGCTTGAAGCAAGAATTAACATCATCTCCGATGAGACAGGGTTGTCACCTAAGATTCTACGCAAAGCGTTTGTCGATATGCACAAACGATCCCCACCGAGAGGACCGTTAAAGTTCAACTCGAATTTTATCTATAAAAGCTTTTCAAGGACGAAGGAAGCCACATTATTTGTGTTTTTTTTTCGTATTGAAATCCATGATGACTTCATTCAGCGATGTATTAATGCGTATCGCCGATACAAGGCATATATATTGACTGTTTATAAAGTCAGACCAGTTTTCGATTTTTCTGATTCTTGGATGATTGCAAAATGGTCAGAGTGTGGGATTTTAAAGCTGGTGCGATGTAACCATTGCCGAAGCGCCAAACTGATTAATAATGAGCTGCAGCAGAATGTTTGCTGCGTTTGTAAAAGTTGAAAGAAATATTTTCATGAAAGTATCTACTTATTTAGCTTTATTAGCAGAATTCGGTACGGCAGATATTCCTTAACGGGTTAGCAGTCAAAAGTACGCCATGGTTTCGGTTGTACCGAGGCTATGGCTACAAAATCTAGACGACGCTAAAAAAACCTGGAAAAAAATTAACAATTGAGCTGAAACATTTGCGACTTTGAGTAACAATATGACCGTGCTAGTACCTCTAGAACAGTGGAACGCAATAAAATTCGGAGGGCGTTATACGCTTAAAACCCTGCGTGTCTGGGCGAGGAACGGCTATATCAAGCCTCCAGCTCAGAAAGTAGGGCGTGATTGGCTTGTACAAAGCGACGCCATCTTCCAAAAGCCTCAAAAGCCTGTTGTAATTCCTAACAATGTGAATTTTGAAATATCGCCTGTAGATCCATTGGTTTTAGCTATTTTGAATAAGTAGGCAATAAGATTATGTCGCCTCGACAAAGATCAACAACGAATCGAGATTTAAACAAGATACCAAACCTCTACCGAAAATTTGACAAACGAAGAGGTAAGCTATCATTTCAGTACAAAGACCCGCGAAACGGGAAGTTTTGGGGGCTTGGTCCAGACGAGGAAACTGCTAAAAATCGCGCTAAACAACTCAACGCGGCAATTTATTCCCAACTAGCTCAAACCGCAACAACCGATTGCATAATGGCCGAACAGCCGCGCATCAAATCTTTGGGCATACCCTTCAAAAAATGGGTGGACGAATACCTGAAAATCACCCACGACCGCTTGCAGTCTGGAGAGATTAAACCAAACACCTATCGAACCCGAATCCATTTAGTCAAACGTTTAGGGGAGATTTTCGGCGACAAAGGAATAAAGGGAATCACGGTTAAAGAAATCGTAACAAATCTGGATGCGTACCGCGCCACTGGAAAAGAGCGCATGGCACAGTCTTTACGTTCGACGTTGATCGATGTTTTTGCAGAAGCCATACAGGCTGGAGAGTTAGATTCCAACCCTGCAACCATGACAAAGAATAAAACCGTACGCGTGAAACGCGCTAGGTTGACGTTCGAAACTTGGCAAACAATTTTTGATTCCGCAGAGTCACTACAACCCTGGGTGCAGAATGCCATGCTATTGGCAATCCTTACTGGACAACGCCTCGAAGATATTGCCTTGGCACGCTTCAAACGCGGTTCTGACTGGGAGCCAGCATTTTCGGCATTCATTCAGAAAAAACCTCATTCGATCAAGCCTTATACCTTCATTGACGGTGAGTTTTTGCATGTGCCTCAACAAAAGACTCGTGCATTGATCAAAATACCATTAGCACTTCGTTTGGAATGCATCGACACAAGCCTGGGTGATGTCGTAACAAGATGCAGAAAGCACGCCCTATCTCAATACCTTGTTCATCACACCCGCCGCGGAGTAAATCAGGAAATTGGCGACCCCGTCCATCTTAATACTGTTAGCAAAGGATTTCAGAAAGCTCGTCAAAAATCAGGATTGGTATGGGATGGCTCGCCGCCGACGTTTCATGAACAACGATCACTTGCTGAGCGTCTCTATCGCGATCAAGGTATAGATACACAACGCCTACTCGGTCACAAATCCGCGAAAATGACCGACGTATATCACGATTCAAGAGGTGCTGAATGGCTTGAAATAGCCGTCAAATAGAGTGGTTATTTTGGGGCGATTTTGGGGCAATTTTGGGGCGATCACTAAGAGATTGATTTACATAGTAGTATTTTTATCGGCAGATATTGCCCATACAAACAAATAACACTTTTACTTGGTTCATGATAAAAAAATAATTTTAGAATTGGAAAACTTAACCTGCCGTTTAATTCTACTTTGTCAGATTAGAAGAAAGACCATCATAACCGCCCGGAAACGGGTATCCAGTGCCATGGATGGCGAGATTCGAACCCTCCCCATGGCACTGGATTCGCTTACGCGGTCTAACGGCTCCGGAAATCCATGCCGGAATAACGACCTTCGGTCATGTGAAACCTGAAATCTTACAAAGTATAAATAGCTATTATGCCCATTAATGCAGGTTATATCTATCGCAGTAATTGATCGATTCAGCGAAATAATGTTGATATTTTCTTATTTCCTTCAAAAAAAATGACGACCTAAAATTATCAGCTATCCTTTTATTAAAATTTGAGGCGTTCCAATAAACAAAGGGACTCTGAACTAACCTTATAACCAAAATTGCCAATCCTTAAAACCAATTTAGATTGAATAAAAAGGATGAGCCGGAGAAACATATGATCATGAATTGGCATTCAGTTGGCGTTAAAGTGGTGGCCATTACCACAACAGCGTTAGCGATAATCGCAGTAGTATTGTTGTTTATTTATGGCATATCAGAAAAAGAAAAGCTCATTAGTAATGAAATTCAAAACGCTAGAAATCTGATTTTATTATCTGAATCGGTTCGAGAAAACACCAACATCAAGTGGGAAAAGGGAATTTTTTCAACCGAACTGGTTAAGCAGATCGCTCAAAACAGTACCGGAAAAGAAAAAAAGGACAAGGTGTTAGCTACAGTCCCGGTAATGAATGCTTGGGACGTCATACAATCCAAAGCCAAAGAAGGAAAGTTTCGATTTAAAGCTCCCCGTATAGGGGCGAGAAATTCAGCTAATGAAGCTGACAGCATTGAACAGGATGCTTTAACCTTTTTTCAAAATAATCCAGACAGTAAAGAATTCGTTTATATCGATGAAGATAAAGAAGAGTTGCGCTTTTTCAGACCGGTAAAACTTAGCAAACAATGTGAAGTTTGTCATGGCGACCCTGCAACTTCTGAAGCGATCTGGGGAAATGTTCTAGGGGTTGATATTCTTGATTACCCCATGGAAAACAAACGGGCTGGTGATTTGCACGGCGCTTTTGAAATAATAAGCCCTTTAAGCCAAATCAATGCCCAATTAAAACGCGAGCTTATGATTGCAGTGGGTTTTAGCTTCGCAGCACTGATTGTTGTTGGACTTATTGGGGCTTTGACAATGAATTTCGTTATTATTGCCCCTCTGACCGATCTGGCGTTAAAGCTACAAGATATCGCCGGTGGCGAAGGAAATCTGAGAGCCAGGCTGAGTACTACGGGCAAATCCGAATTTGCCTGGGTGGCAGGCAGCTTCAACAGTTTTGTCAAAAAGATAGCCAAAACGGTTGAGCGCATCAGTTCAACCAGCGATCAACTGGCCCAAGCTTCCGTTCGTTTATCCAGCATTACGGAAGAAACCGAAAGAGGCGTTGATAAACAACAGTCTGAAACTACCCAGGTAGCAACGGCTATGGAAGAGATGACTGCAACTGTCCAGGAAGTTGCGCGGAATGCGGTAAGAGCTTCCGAAGCAGCGTCAAAAGCCGATGCTGAAGCATTGTCCGGAAAAAATGTAGTCACAGCTTCAGTGGATGGCATTAACCGGTTGGCCTCGGAAGTTGAAAATGCCGCTCAGGTTATCCATGAATTGCAGTCGGACAGTAACAGTATCGGTGAGGTCTTGGGAGTTATTCAGGGCATTGCTGAACAAACAAATCTTCTCGCCTTAAACGCAGCAATTGAAGCGGCAAGAGCCGGTGAACAAGGCAGAGGTTTTGCCGTTGTAGCAGATGAAGTCAGGACATTGGCCAGCCGAACACAAAATTCGACCTTGGAAATTCAGAAGACCATAGAACGCTTACAGGCCCGGGCCGAACAAGCGGTTAAAGTGATGGAAAACGGTAAAAAACAGGCCACTAACAGTGTAGAACAGGCTGCGTCTGCAGGAGAAGCCATATCAAGCATCAGCCAGAAGATTGATACCATTAATGATATGAATAACCTGATTGCAAATGCTGCTGCCCAGCAAAGTCTAGTTGCAGAAGAAATTAATCGTAATATCAGCAATATCAGCGCGGTATCTCACGACACTTCGATAGGCGCGAGAAACACCACAACGGCATGCAGGGAATTACAAGCTCTCGCCAATCAGCTAAGAGAGGCTGTTAGACAGTTTAAAATTTAACTGAAAATTTCAGGCAATGTTTTTCATTGTTTAAATCAAAAAAGGCTTTGAATGATTCAAAGCCTTTTTTGTTTGCCGCCATGATAAGAGCTTTATGCATGGCCTTAATAGGGGAGTTACTTAATCACGTTTTCATTGGCAAGCAGATCAATTTTAGCCATCAACTGATCATATTCTTTTGATTGCCAGGGCGCATAGTTAAGATTTTTAAATAGACCGGTCAAACGGGTAAAATAGCTTCTCACTTGTTCCTGATCAGAAAAATGATAGGGATATGAAATCAGCGTATAGATCAAGTTGAACACGGCTTTCTGCCGGTCTAAAGGCACTGACACATCGACTTTATCAAACGCGTCCTGCTGCAAATACACCATATCAAAAAACAAGGACTGCTGGTAAAGAATGAAGTCTTCGAGAGTAATACCCTCCTCACCTGCCACTTGGATCATCTGGTAAATGGCATCTCCTCGTCTAAGCAAAGCCAACACTTCACTAACACGCTCAGTCCAGCCTGCATCAAGATTTTCGTCATACCAGACTTTAAGTTGTTCCGAATAACGGGACCAGGAAAGCAAAGGATCAACCGCAGGATAAAACCGCTTGTAAGCACGGTCGGCACTCAAACCTAAAAAGGTCTTTACCGTACTCAATGTTGACTGAGTCACCGGCTCTTCAAAATTACCGCCGGCAGGTGAAACTGTCCCTATTAACGTCATGCTGCCTGTGGTTCCATCATGCATTCTGATAACCCCGGCACGTTCATAGACACTCTTTATCGCCGAATCCAGATAGGCAGGAAAGGCTTCCTCGCCGGGAATTTCTTCCAAACGGCTTGATGTTTCGCGCATCGCTTGAGCCCAACGAGAAGTTGAATCGGCCAGCAATAAAACTTTCAAACCCATTTGCCGGTAATACTCTCCGAGTGTGATCCCTGTATAGATGGAGGCTTCCCTTGCGGCAACGGGCATGGATGAGGTATTGCAGATAATGATGGTTCTATCCATTAACGATCCACCCGTTTTAGGATCGGTCATCATTGGAAATTCGGTGATGGTTTCTACGACTTCGCCGGCTCTTTCACCACAGGCCACCACAATGACGATATCCACTTCGGAATTTCTTGATATGAGTGACTGCAAGACTGTTTTGCCCGCCCCGAAAGGTCCGGGAATACAACCTGTTCCACCCAGTGCGATGGGGAAGAAAGTGTCAATCAGTCTCAGGTGAGTAATCAGCGGTTCGACGGGATAGATACGGGTAGCAAGATTGGTTTTCAGCATCTGTTGAGGCAACGGTCTTCGCACCGGCCACCGCTGTTTTAATGTAACTAATCGCTCTTTGCCGTTCGCTGATTTTATTTTAGCTACCGGCTCATCAACAGTCACATTTCCCTCTTGAATCCATGTCACCGTGACTTCACCGGCACAATCGAAGGGAACCATGATCTTGTGGCAAAAACGCCGTTCCTGAACGCTGCCTAGAACCGAGCCTGCTTTGAGCTGAGTACCCACTTTTACAGTGGGCGTAAAAGCCCATTTGGCATTATGATCCAAAGCAGAATATTCAACGCCTCTAGGCAAAAAATAGCCAAATTCAGCCGCGAGAAGATCCAGTCTGTTTTGCAGGCCATCGTAGACTTGTCCCAGTAATCCCGGCCCCAATTCCACCGATAATAATTCACCACTTTGTATGACCGGATCACCGACACCGACTCCGATGGTGCTTTCATAGACCTGGGCATCGGCTCTATTTCCGTTGATACGCAGCACTTCAGCTTTCAAATGTTCTTGGTGCGTCTTTGCAGTTCGAGAAGGCAGAATATAAATGACTTCATTTTTGGTCAGTGGCTTATGACTGTCAGGTAATGTTTCAATTGAAACAATATCATCCTGAACAGCTATAACACGCGCTGTAATCGATGTTTTATCCGAGGTTGGATTTTCCATTGAAGATTATTTATTTTGTGTTAAAAATCGACAAGTCCGGCGCTAACCAACTCATCAAACCGAAGTTTAGCTTCGTCTCTGTCATAACTTGACCACCGACTGATCAAATCCCAGCGCAAAACATAGATGACCACAGCAACGAAATCAAAGTAATGATCGTTTCCGAGTCGGGCATAGTATTGCCAAACCAAATCCAACATAAATTTTTCCAATTCCAATGAATCACCGGCTTCAAATAACTTATTGGCTTCAGGTAACCAGGGAATCAAATGACCTATTCCGAATTCTTTTTCATGCCAGTTTTTTTTAATCAACTCAGGCCATTTACCATATCCGTAAAACCCGTCAGCTGTTGCCGGACTTATTCCTGCCTGACGTATGCGAAGAGCAGATAAAACGGTACGCAATTCCAATCGCCAGCTGACAATGTGATTAAGGATAGGATTTTTAATTAACGCGAGCAGTTGAGTATTGGCTTTAACAGAGGACTGATCGGTTTCATCGATGTTTTTTCCCCAACGCAAGATTGATTCGATACGGGCTAACTCAGCCGCATCGCTTTCTGATAACAAAGCCAAACGCTTATCCAGCTGAATTCTTGATAACGGCGTTTGTTTCGCGCTTATGAAGCTTTTAGGATGCAGAGGCAAACTGCTCAGTAACAGTATGTATTTGAAGCGGTCGTGCATTATTTAACAATCCCTTGCAATAACGCCCTAAACCTGGGCTGTAAATGCTCGAGCAATAAAGCCGAAACGGCCTCATCCGTTAAGTCAATGACAATGTCCTGATCGTCGAGTTTGACCTGAATTCCTGCACTGAACTGATCCGAAATCTCAAATTTGACGCCTTCTCGCAAAAGATCAGCCGCTATCGCTGCGGTTAATCGGGATAAAATCCCCTGATTCAATTCTTCCGGATTCTTTTTTAAGGCTTCAACCCCTATAACATCTTCAGGTAATTGAAAGGTGATGCGGCTGTTGTGATCCATTCCGGTTTTTTCTCGAACTCTGACAGCCAAAGCCATTATCAACTGTTCAATGAAGGCCTCTTTTGCCATCTGTTCGCCCACAACGCCTTTCAATTCCTTACTGAAACTGCCCAGCAAGGTGTCTCGTAATTTGATCAAGGCATCTCGCCCCGCCAGTCTTAAGGCATCATTACCGGCCGATTTGATGGTTTCGGCTTCTGCATGAGCTTTTGACAGTATTGCTTGTGCTTCAGATTTGGCTTCTTCAAGCATCCAGTCGACTCTTTTTTGAGCATCGACAATGATTGTTTCTGCTTTTTCCTGACCGGCATTAACCGCTTCATCCCTTAAACGTTTAATCAGCTCTTCAACGCCGGAAGAGGCAACATGGGTTTTTTCTGCTTTCATGAAAACAATCCCTTACGATTGAACAATACCGCCGCTGATAACCAACGCAAATATAAATGCAAAAACAGCAAAACCCTCAACAATTGCTGCGGGCGCTATGGATAAACCAAATATTTCCGGCTTGGCTTTTGATGCATGGATAGCCGAAGCGCAACACTGACCTTGATAGATGGCGCTATACATCAGCGCTAATCCGGCCAAAACGCCGATCGCAAAAATACCGGGCGCAACATCGGCAGTTATTGGTCTATTAAGGGTAAACATCACCACAATGCCGTATATAACTTGTGAAGAAGGCATGGCCGATACGCCTATATAGCGCCCGTAACCACTTTCTGTGTCCAGCATCGCGCCGATAGCGGCTTGTCCTGCTACCGCACAACCGATAATGCTGCCAATTGCACCCAAGGCCATGGGAGCATACAAACCAATCCAACCGAGAATTACCATCAGTTCAGCCATTAGCGGCCTCCTTTTTTGGCAAACGCTTTGAAAGGATAACCTTCATCAGACACACTCCAATTATAAAATTCAATAAAATTCAGACGTAAACCATGAACTACGCCACTCATAAGACATAACACCAAATTTAATCCATGCCCAAATAAAAGAATGATTATGCTGAATAACAAACCCAATCCAGGCATGGCATGGTAGACCTGAATTGCCAGTTGGTTAAATGTCAAGGCGAGTGATGCGCTGGCTAAACCGAGGGCAAATAAACGCATATAGCTCAATACATCGCCAAATAACTGAGTGATTCTTATCGTATTTTTTAGGCCGTCCAGCAAGCGCCCGCCGAGATTTTTCCATGAATCAAAAGGTTTTTCACTGCTGAATAATATCAACATGACAAACCCAGCTCCCATAACGCCATAACAGATATCTATTACTAATGGATTGTCGTAGCGTGACAAAAACCAGGAGCCAAAGCCTGCACAAACTATCAATACCCAACCTACTGAGCCAAAAGCCGATGACGACTGTTTGTGCTGATACGCCAAAATCAAATTAGCCATACTGATATGAATGACGCCAACGCCCATAGACAAAGCCATCATTTGATCGAAGTCATTGATATCGAATAATTTAATGCCACCCAAAAAACTATCGCTGGGGGGGCTGTAGCCCATATAGCCGCCTGTTAAAACACCCCAAAATAAAGCTACGCCAACCGTAGTTGCAGCCAAAAAACGCAAGCGTTTTTTCTTTTCCGTTTGTCCCAAAGCTTTCCATTTCAATAACAGGATCAAACCAAATACTGCCGCATAACCCGCATCGGACAGAATCATGGCAAAAAAGAGTGTAAATGAAATGAATACGGCTACCGAAGGGTCCCAGCCTTGATAAGCAGGAGTCTGATAAAAATTGACAACGTCTTCTCCTCCTGCCAGTTCAGCAGGGTTATCCAATAGCGTTGGCGGTTTATCATCAGCAGTGGGTTCTTCTATCAAAATAGCCAGTTGCCGTTCATCGGCAAACGCTTTTAAGCGGTCCAAGTCCTTTTCAGGAAGCCAGCCTTGTACCGCAAAAACGCCGCTTTCATATAAAGTCATTCTTTCTGCTAGCGCCAGTTCACTGTTATCTGTCGCTTCATTCAAATGCAATATCATCACCGCAATCCAGCGAGTCAATGACTCACGCTCTGCCTGCAGGTCCTCCAGAGCCAGTGTGACTTCATTCAACTGATGCCGTAATTGCGACAAAGAAATACTGCCGGTATGGGTTCTTGCAACCGGCATAGCTGAATTGTGCGGTTCAGTTTCTGCAACCACCACAACATAGGCGAATTGATTGTTTTGATAGACGCACTGCCAAATAAGACTGTCAGCAATATCAGTCATCAATCTTTTGGGCACAATGTAAAACCAAAGCTTGAGACCGGCAACTTCTTCCGGACCAGGCAACTGAAAATCACCCCAGGGTTCAATTTCCTCGATTCGCTTTTTAAGCGCATCCTGCTGATCGGAGAGCGATCGAATACTTGACTTGACGCTGAGCACTTCCTGCGTAATGGCATCCAAATCGAACTGGTCCGATGAATGCATCTGATGCCGTTTGTGGGGGCACTGATTCAGGTATTTAAGTGCTTCGATAACCTGTTCGGCTTGATAACATTCGGTGCTTTCTGACGACAGCGGCGACTGCATTGGAATCAGATGCAGAATTCCAATACGTTGCAAATCAATGAGCGCTTGCGTTTTTGCATCACTTAAACCGCACAAGGTCACTTTTTTTAATTTGACAATAGCCATTAAAGATCTCTGAGCTGTCGATTTTGCTTGGTAATTTTAGCCCTAACCACTCCCGCGCGCTCAGTATCCGATAAAAATATACGTATTTTTCGTATATTTTGACTGGCCTTGGGAATCAAAACCTTATCGAAAAGATTAACTTTTTGCGTCAATCTTTTAACGGCTTGTTCCATGATTTCCATACGCTTACGCTGCACAGTCAACGTCACTTTAAGCCTTAGAATGGCCGCCAACTCCTTGACCAACCGATCTACCCAATGCGGATATGAATAATTCGAATAGGGCCGGGTCAGCAGTGCCACTTCAGTAATGACGGGAAGTTGAATACCGACGATATTTTCTTCACCTACGGTGACTTTGGTTATTTTAACCAATCCCGACAAATCCAAATCACGATTCGAAAGCATGGGAAGGTTTTCAATCACGAAGCGTTCACAGACGGCAATTTCATGCTCCGTTTCGGCCATTTCAGCAACAATTCTTTTTTTTTCAATAATCAGTTGCTGACGCTTCAAATCCAGCGAAGGCAAATATTGCCGGTAGACCGATAACTTATGGGTTTCTTTATGTAAAGAAGCCTTACTCAGTAATAGCTTGCTCATGCCGGTCTTTAGGGAAATATTTGTCTATCAACACTTGTTTCATTAACAATTCGGTTTCATCAAAACATTCGGCAAGCGTTTGCCAGCTTAAGTCCAGGGCTGCTTCCAGGGTCATCGAAACTTGAATATCCATAAACCGCTTTCGAAATAATTGGCCAAATTTAAGCAGTTTGTTGTCAAACGGGGACAAATCAAAAGCCATTGCCAGCTTTTGTTCTGCTTCATTGGCCGCAGAGTAAAAACGGATCATGGTGTTCATGATCTGGGCATGATCTTCCCGGGTTACTTTACCGATAACATGTTGTTTGAGCCGTGATAACGATCCAAAAGGATCCAGCATTCCATCGTGCAGATAAAACTGTCCTTCAGTGATATATCCCGTATTGTCGGGTACAGGGTGAGTGACATCATTACCCGGCATGGTTGTGACGGCTAAAATGGTGACCGACCCCGCGCCTTTATAGTCACAGGCTTTTTCATAACGCCTGGCCAATTGCGAATATAAATCGCCCATATAGCCACGATTTGACGGCACATGCTCCATTGAAATGCCGATTTCCTTCATCGCATCGGCATACGCGGTCATGTCGGTCATCAGCACCAATACCCGCTTCCCCTCCTCGACCGCAAACCGCTCTGCAACCGCTAAGGCAAGATCGGGGACCATCAAGCGTTCGACGATGGGGTCTGAAGCTAGATTACAGAACATCACGGTTCTGGCAAAAACACCGGCTGTTTCGAACTGGTTTCTAAAATAATGAAAGTCATCAAAAATAAGGCCTAATCCAGCGAAAACGACGATATCAGCATCCGCCTGAATACCAATCCGCGCCAGAAAGGCATTAAACGGCTCACCCGCTATTGAAAAAATAGGAATTTTTTGACTTTCCACCAGACAATTGAACAGATCAATCATCGGCACATCGGTTCGAATCATTCTTGATGCCAAAACCCTTTTTAAAGGATTTACCGAAGCACTGACAATTGATACTTTAGGGTCAGGCTGTAAATCGGATCCGCCATCCATAGGGTTGCCAACGCCATTGAATATGCGACCCAATATATTTTCCGAATAAGTGACTTCCAGGCCATGCCCTAAAAACCGAACCGAAGCATCGGTTGAAATGCCCCGTGTACCGGAAAAAACTTGCAGCGAGATGTTGCGATCATCGATTTTTATGACTTGCGCCAGTGAGACTGTGCCGTTCGTGTCTTCAACTTTTGCCAAATCGCCAAAACGGGTTCTTATCTCAGAGTTTTCATTGGAAGGACTGACTCGGACAGTGATAATATTTCCGACTATTGAGACTATGTTGCAGTATTTGACCATTTGCTCAATCATGTTTTATCTCGATAGATCATATTAACAGTGATAAATATTCTAATGCTTTTGGACGGATTTACACTTTAAAATCAGCAAAGCTAATTGCATTTATGCACTACAAGGACGTCAAGAATAATCCTCTCAAGCACGTTTCCAGTGTATTTCAGATGAATCAGAGACGCATTCCGATACTTCAACCCTGTTACGGCCATTGTTCTTAGCCTTGTACAGGGCACTGTCAGCGGACTCGATAAGTTTAGCAGCAAGAACCGGACCTGTTAATGATTTAGATTCGGAAGGAATACACGATGAAGCTCCAATGGATAGGGTCAAGGAGATGGCTTGGCCGTCAAATACAATGGTTAATCCCTGAATAGTGGCGCGAATACGTTCGGCTATATTTTTTAGCGTTTTATCATCGATATGGGAAAGCAGCGCAACAAATTCCTCCCCTCCATACCTTGCCAGTACATCATTATTTCTGAGCAGGTTTTTAATGGTGCTTGCGACGAGTTTTAGAACATAGTCACCCGCTTGATGACCATAAGTATCGTTGACCTGTTTAAAATGATCTATATCTAAAAAAAGGCACGAAAGCGCTTCATTGCTTCGTTGGCAGCGATCCAATTCCTCGCTCATCCGTTGCTCTAAAAATCGCCGGTTATTTACCCGGGTCAGCGTATCTATGTAACTGGTGCGCCGCATGGTTTCATAATTCAGATTGTTTTCCAGACAAATACTGACTACCGAGACCATATGTTCAAGAAAATCAGTCGCCATATTGTCAATAAAGCGGTCAGACTGATAACTGCCAAAGTTTAGCGCACCCATGACAGTGCCTCGGCGGCATAGCGGGATAATAGCAACACAAACAGGCTTTTCATCGACTTTGGCAAAAAAATCGCCGCATTTATCAGGCCGAAATTGCCCTATAAACGGCCTCATTGCTAAACTGAACGTATGGTTTAACAACTCTTTATCTTGCAACAAAATCAAATCTTTAATATTGTCGGATTCCAAACCCTCTTCAGCCAGGCTTTCTGCTAATTCCCCGTCAGTATCAATGATGCTGAACGTCAGCACATCAATATCAAAAAAGATTTTGCCCTCATGCAAAACCAACAAAATCATCTCAGCCAGCGAACTGGCATTGATCAGCTGCCGTTCAAAGTCTTGTAACTTTTTAAATGACCGGCTGTTTTGGTTGACTCTGCCGAGCACGCCATCCAGGTGGCTTTCCAGTACCGATAAATTTGTAATTAAGTCTTCTTGCAAAGTGTTTTCTCAAAAGGCCTTGCTACATGTGACATAAGAGTAGCACTTAACCGGAAAAATACGACGAACCATTCAGTTACGTTTTAATTGGAACCCTACTGGCTGACTTCCGCAGCCAGTGCAGGATAATCGCATAGAGAGCGTCCGGTTCCACCGGTTTGCTGATATGGGCGTCCATTCCTGCGGCCAGACAGATCTCGCGATCTTCAACGAAGGCATTGGCGGTCAAGGCCAAAATTGGAATCTTCGCCATACCGGGCAGCAAACGGATGGCGCGGGTGGCCTCCAGTCCGTCCATCAACGGCATCTGCACATCCATCAGAATCAAGTCATAGCCGGCCCCCGCCTTCTCTAACGCTTCCTGACCATTGTTAGCAGTATCAGGTGCGAGGCCGGCGTCCTCAAGCAGGTAGGTCATCACTTCGCGGTTTACCGGCTCGTCTTCCGCGAGCAGCACACGGGCACCGGGGAACAGACGGGCCAAAGCATCGCACGGAAGCTCGGCGGTTTCCATTGGCGCCATCGGCTTTGAGTCAATCGCCCGCCTGAGCCTGACGGTCGCCCAGAAGGTGCTGCCGGTGCCTTCCTGACTGCTCACCCCCGCATCGCCGCCCATCAAGCGAGCAATGCGTCTGGAGATGATCAGGCCCAGTCCTGTGCCACCGTAATTACGACTGATCGAGTCATCAGCCTGGGTAAAGGGTCGGAAAAGCATGGCTTGCTGCTCGGTGCTGATGCCTATGCCCTGATCGGTGACCTCGATCTTTACCAACACGCTGTGACTGTCTTCCTCTTCAATGCTGGCGTAAACTGTGATCTGGCCGCGTGAGGAGAACTTGATGGCATTGTTGGTGAAGTTGAGTAGAATCTGACGCAGCCGCATAGCGTCGCCACACAGCCGCTCGGGCAAAGCCGGATCGATATGCCATGACAGGCCCAAACCCTTGGCCTGGGCAGTCATGTCCTGCATCTGCAAAGCGCCGTCAATGGCTTCTGCCAGCGAAAAGTCTTTCTCTTCCAGCGTCAGCCGGTCTGATTCGATCTTGGATAGATCAAGAATATCATTGATGATGTCGAGCAGATGTTTTGCCGCACCCTGGCTTTTGTTCAGCCAGTCAATCTGTTGGGGGTCGGTGGCACGGCGCAGAACCAGGTCAGTCATGCCCAGGATGCCATTCATCGGTGTGCGCAGCTCATGGCTCATGTTGGCCAGGAAGATACTTTTAGCGCGGTTAGCTGCTTCGGCATCGTCACGGGCGTGGGACAGTTCGAGGGTGCGAGACAACACCAGTTCTTCCAGGTGATGACGGTGCTGTTCCAGCTCGGCTTCGGCCCGCTTGCGGTCGGTGATGTCTTGCACCAGCGCAACAAAGTAGTTAATCGTCCGGTCGGGTTTGCGTAAGCAGCACACAGAAATCGAAGCATCGATGACGGAACCGTCCTTGCGAATGAAGCGTTTGTCCAGCGAATAGCCCTCGGTCTTGCCCTCGAGTACCTGATTGAAATGCGCGACATCGCGAGCTATGTCCTCAGGATGCGTAATCGCCGTCCAGGTCAGCGTTACCAATTCTTCTCGAGGATAGCCGAAAATTTCGCAGAGCCGTTCATTGACCTCAATCCAACCTTTTTCCACCGAGGTGATGGCAAAACCAAGCAGCGGCAGGTTGAAATAGCTGCGAAAGCGTTCCTCGCTCTCCTGTAACACATCCTCCGCATGCTTGCGGTCGGTGATGTCCTGCATGGCACCGATCATTCGAATGGCTTGGCCTTGTTCATCGCGCAGCACATAACCTCTATCCATGACTTCTGCGTAGGTACCGTCGGCTTTTCGAAAACGGTATTCGTCATGCCAGACATTCAGTTCGGGACAGTTCAAAACGGCAAAGAACGAATCGTGCAAACTTTTTCGGTCATCCGGATGCACACGATCCAGCCACCATTGGGCGTTCACCGGTCGCTCGACAATCTCGGTCCAGCCGAACACGGCTGTTCCGGCCTCATTCCATTGCTGCGTATCGTTAATTACATCCCAGTCCCATATGACATCGTTGGCCGCCTTATTTGCAAATCGATAACGCTCATACAAAGAATGAAGTTCTTTCTCTCGCCGCTTGCGCTCAGTGATGTCCTGGACCGTCCCACAAAGGCCTACCGTTTCGCCTGTAGAATCAATTTCGGCCTCACCCTGCACCCACATCCATCCGCTGTTTCCGTCTTTTCTGACAGTTTCCAGTTCAAGCGAATAGGGAATTCGGGTCTCCCTGGTGTGGGCCATAGCCGTGGTCAACCTCTCCCAGCTTTCGGGAGTGAGCAATTTGATAGGTTCGCTGAAAGGCGGGGGCGGAAACGAAGGATCGAATCCATAAAGTTTGTAGAGTTCTTCAGACCAAACGACCTGATTGGTTGCAATGTCCAGATGCCAACTGCCGACATGGGCAATTCGCTGCGATTCTCTCAGATCCTTCACGTTCCTGCGCAGCGCGTCCTCCGCCCGCTTGAGTTCGCTGATGTCGCTGATCACCATGCGGCAGACCGCTGCTCCGTTTTCCGCCTGGGCAGCGATTCCCGACAGTTGCGCCCAGAAGAGCGTGCCGTCCGGTTTGGTCAATCGTAACTCGCCTTTCCGGGGTTGGCTCCCAACAAAAAGCTGCTTACGGAGAAGGTAGTAGCTGTCCTGATCTTCCTTGAGGATAAAGCGTGAAAACGGCTGCTTCACCAGCGCGCTTCGAGGCATGCCCAAAAGAGTGGCGGCCGTCAGATTGGCCTCTAAAATCAGTCCCTGCTCGGACAATGTGCAGTAGCCCACCGGGGCAAGGTCATAAAGATCGAAATAACGCGCCCGCCCGATTTCGAGCTGGATCTGGGCCGAGCGCAGTTCCTCGTTTTGCATCTCCAGTTCTATCTGATGCACCCGCAGTTCGTGGAGTGTTTGCCGGATTGCTTCGGGGGAGAGAGTCTCGCTGTCTTCCTGCGTTCGGGCAGCCCGTTCTTGGGCAAGTATTTCAGCCTTTCGCCGTAACTCCTCAGGGTTAATGGGGCGGCTTTCCGGGTTAGTCACGGGTTGCCTCCGATATTTTCGGATGTCGAAGAACCCTTTGTTTCGGAATCAGCGCGTTCCCGGCTTTTTGGGCTGTTAACCTCCAGAGAAGAACAAGTGATTCCGACTATGTGGCTACTGGAATCAAGAAGCGGCTCGATGGTCAGGTCATACACACCGATTTTGCCTTGAAGGGTCATCTGTACGTTTTGGCGTAGGCTTTTTCCGCTGTCCAGTACCTGTTGCTTGAGAGCCGTCAGGGTTGCGGCCTCCTGTGTCGGAAGAAGATCGGCGTCGGTCTTGCCAATGACGGATTCCGCATTGATTTCTAGGTTGGGGTTATGAATCCAGGTGTAGCGAAGGTCCAGATCCTGATTAAATACTGCTATTGCAGAACTGCTGATGGCAACCCGCAAACGTTCTTCGTTCATCCGCAGCTCTTCTTGCAGCTTGCGTGCTACCGTAATGTCCACAAAGGTGAGGACCGCACCTTCGATGACGTTATCCAGGGTGCGGTAGGGCTGAATGCGCATCGTGTACCACCGGCCCACGGAACTTCGCACTTCGTGCTCCTTTGGGATCAGCGTATCGAGTACGGCCTGCGTGTCCTCCTTCAGGCTGTCATAGCCGGACAAGTTGGAGACGATGTGGGACACCGGCCTGCCAATATCGCTTTGGATCAGGTTAATGATTTTTGTGGCAGCAGGTGTGAAGCGCAGGATGCGCAACCGGTGGTCCACAAAGAGCGTGGCAATGCCGGTGCCGGCCAGCAAGTTGTTCATGTCGTTGTTGACGCGCGAAAGGTCGGCCACCTTGGTTTGCAGCTCGGCGTTGACGGTAGCCAGTTCCTCGTTCACCGATTGCAACTCTTCCTTGGAGGTTTCCAGCTCCTCGTTAGTGGATTGCAGTTCCTCGTTCACCGACTGCAGCTCTTCGTTGGATGACTTGAGTTCTTCGTTAGAGGTCTCCAGTTCTTCGTTGGAAGTCTGAAGATACTCCTCCTTGGCCCGCAGCTCCAGCTTCAGTGCCGCGATGCGGTCGTCGACATCCAGGCTTAACAGGTCTTCTGATGACGATTTGCCGGGCGGATCAGCGGATAGTGATGGCTTATCACCGATCATGGGCTCTTGTGCCGGCTCCAGAATGACCAGGTACAAAGGCGGCTCGGGGGAAGCCGACGGGGCAACGGCCACCGGACGGACAATCAATTTGACGTTGGTGAAGTCGCCATTGGTCTTCACACGCACACTCGGATACACCATGGTTTCACCGGTTTGCGCGGCTTTGTGCAACGCCGTGGTCAGGTCTCGCCGCAACCCTTCCCGGGCCATCTTCAGAATATTATTGGGTCCGCATTCCCCCGGGGCGGGCTCCAGGTACATGCCGGTGCGGCCGTGAAGAAAAAGAATATCGCCTTGGGCGTTGACCAGCGCCCCGGCCTGGATAAGTTGTTGCAGCATGGCCTGTTCGGTCAATTCGCGCAGCGGTAATTTCTTTATGAGGGTCGTTTTTTCGCCGGTGCGCGGCGGCCCTGTATCAGGCGACATCATGGGTGGTAAGAACCTTACCAGGCTAGCGCGCTGTTTGCCGAAGTGGTCTTCCTTGCGTCGATAGATTTTCTGCTTGCGGTCCAGAACAGCGTAAAGATCGTCAAACTCACCAACGGATTCGGAGGTTCCCAAAAAAAGAAAACCGCCTGGGTTCAGGGCATAGTGGAATAGCGGGATGAGATTTTTTTGCAGATCACCGCCCAGGTAGATCAGCAGGTTACGGCAACTGATCAGATCCAGCCTGGAAAAGGACGGATCTTTGATTACGTTTTGCTCCGAAAAAATCAACATGTCGCGGATGCTTTTGTGGATGCGGTAGGCACATTCGCTCGGCTCGGCAGCGAAAAAGCGCGTCAGTCGCTCCGGCGTGAGGTCTGTGCCGATGGAGGCCGGATAAATGCCGACACGGGCCGCGGCAATGGCACGGCTGTCGATGTCCGTGGCAAAGATCTGTATCTCGGGGCTCTGTCTCAGAGCCTCCTGCCGCTCTGCCAGTAAAATGGCCAAAGAATACGCCTCTTCGCCGGTGGAACAGCCGGGCACCCAGATACGTATCGGGGCATCCGAGCCCTTTCCGGAAAATAGTTTGGGAATGACCTGCTCTTCTAAGGCTAAGAAGGCTTCGGGGTCGCGGAAAAAACTGGTCACACCGATCAGCATGTCGCGAAACAGAGCCTCTACTTCTTCGGGCGTTTGCTGGATAAATTTGACGTAGCCATCCATGGTTTCGATCTGGTACACGGCCATACGCCGTTCGATGCGCCGCTGAATGGTGGAGGGCTTGTATTGAGAAAAGTCATGGCCAGTCTGGGCGCGCAACAAGACAAAGATCTTCTTGAGTGCGTTCTCGGTCTTGGGGGGCGGAGTAGCGGGCAGGGGCGGCTTGCCAAAGGCATGCGTTACATAGGCCATGAGTTGGGCAGGCATCTCTGCCGGCGGCAGTTCGTAATCCACAAGTCCCGTGGCAATGGCGCTACGCGGCATGCCGTCGTATTCTGTAGACTCCGGGGTCTGGACCATTACCATGCCGCCCTCTCCTTTGATGGCTCGCACCCCCAGAGTACCGTCGCTGCCGGTGCCCGAAAGCACCACACCGATGGCCCGCCCGTGCTGGTCTTGGGCTAGCGACCGGAAAAAGAAGTCGATGGGCAGTCGCTGGCCGCGCGGGGCCGCGGGTTCGAGCAGTTGCAGCGAGCCATTCAAAAAGGCCATGTCGCGATTGGGGGGGATTATATAGGCGCAATTAGGCGTCACCGACGTGCCGTCTTGGACCTCAAAGACCTGCATGCGGGTGTAGCGCTGGATCAGGTCGGCCAGGATGCTTTTGTGATCCGGGGCCAAATGCTGAACCAGCACAAAGGCCATGCCCGGTTGAGTGTCTGCAGGCATGGCGGAGAAGAAAGCCTCAAATGCCGCCAGACCTCCGGCTGATGCACCGATGCCGACAATGGGGAAGTCATCAGCGCACTGACCAGCCGAAGGCTTAGCGGCAATGGCATTGTCGGCGTCTCCGGAGCGCTCAGGCGGCAGGGTGGTTATTGTTTTCCCCGAGTGTTCAGCCTGTTTGATCCGGTCATTTTTTCTCTTTGTCATGTCATTCTCAGCAATGAAACGCACGAAACTTGATCATCATACTCTGGCGGTGTCCAATAGTTTGAATAAATTTTATGGGATATTCCTCGTCACGTCTCACCGGATTGCCAAGGTGGCAGTAAGCACAAGAGCCCTTTAAAAAAATGTAGCCGCACAGTTTACGGCAGCTTTTCCGTTATGGGGTTTGCTTCGAGGGTCTTCTTGCTTTTGTCCGAACTTTTAGTCCGTTATTCGAACCCACCCGCTTTTACGGGTGGCTGTTTAGTTTTGGTTGGAATTTGCCCGGCCCCATGCCATTGCAGGCGTGCGGAGGCAGTAGATGGTCAATGACCGGATTTCACTTTGCTTTATCCACGTCTACGCCAGAGACTACTTTCCAGGTTTTCCTGTCAAATTAAGTCAGATAAGGAGCTTTTTTCTCATAAACTAATGCTGTTCCAGCAGCCTAAACAACATTTCACGTATGTTCATCGGCTCAAAAGGCTTGTCACAAATGGCTGAGACACCGGCCTGTTGAACTCGGCTCAACCTTTTTTCGTTGGCCTCACTGGTTACCATCAGAATGGGCACAAAACGGTTATCCAGAGTATCTCGGATTGATTTAATCAACGCTTCTCCATCCATTTCCGGCATATTGTAATCAGTCACGATCAGATCGAAAGATTCGTTGTTATCCGAAAATATCTGCAATGCTTCCTTGCCATTTCTTGCTGTCGATACATGGGTAATGCCCATGTTGTTTAAAATTCGTGTGATGTGTTTAAGCGACATGATGCTGTCATCGACAACCAGCACGCGAATACTCTCTATGTCGTATGAATCGAGATGTATTTCTTCAGGTTCGACCAGTTCTATGGTCGCTCGTAAAGCCCGCTTTAAATCCGAATGACTGAAGGGTTTTGGCAATATGGCTACTACACCGGATTGCCTGATAGGTTCCAGCGCCGCTAAATTGGTTTCGCTGGAAATGAGCATGCAGACTGTGTTCTCAAATTGATGCGAATTTTTTATCGATGAAAAAAGTTCGGTTGCCGTCATGTCCGGAAGATACATGCTGCTGATGATCAAATCGGGTTGATAATTTTCAAGCACGGCCATCGCTTGTTCACCGGATGAGACACCCTGAATATTAACGACTCCCTCCTCATGCAGATGATTGAGTATGATTTTCAGCTGGGTTACCGAAGGCTCGATCAGAACAATCGACAAGTCAGATATTGAGAGATAAGTCATAAAGGTTACTTGATCAATGAATTAATGAAATTGCAACTAAAAGCTTCTAATACGATGAATGCGGTGTAATTGAAATTGGCAGGCCACTTTCTTCAAACTGTTGTGATCGCCTGTTTCTTTAATAACGTGTGAATTCATTCTTGCCCGTCAAATACGTTAATAAAGCCCTCATGATTGGGCATGGTAATCCGCGGAAGGGTTTTCGCACTTATTTCATCCTCATTTTTGATGATGTGGTTAATGTATAGAAGATAAGCGGTCACCGCATATAACTGATCATCAGTTAACGATCCAGGCGCCGATAAAGGCATGGAACGTCTTATAAAATCAAACAAAGTCGTGGCATAAGGCCAGTAAGTTCCGATAGTTTTATCGGGCGGATTATCAGTTAATCCGTGCATTGCACCGGCTAATTCTTCAGCGCTGCCCCCTTCCCCTTTGAGGCCATGACAGGTTTGGCAATGCTGGTTGTAAACGGCTTCTCCCTGAGTTGCATTGCCTGATCCTTGCGGTAAACCCTCGCCATCAGGAAATACGTCATAGCGGCCTTGTTCGAGAAAATCAACAGTGGCTATTTCTCCCAAGTCAGGACTGCTCTCAGCAATGACAGCCACAGACCAGCAAACACTAAAAAAGAATAGCAGAGTTTTACGCATAGACATGACTGACACTCCCATCATCGGCAATCGCCCAACTGACAATGGCGTGATAGTGAAAATAGCCCTGCTGACCTTTTGCCTGGATAAGTTCATGCCGCTCAGGCTGCTGATTGCCTTGTTCATCAATTGCACGGCTTTTTAATACGGCCTTTTTTCCTTCCCATTGCCAAGGTATGCGAAAACGAGTGAAACAGCGTGACAAAACCGGTTCCTGTAATTGCGCTTCCGCCCAGCTTTTCCCCCCATCCGCCGATACTTCGACTTTAACGATTTTGCCATGACCACTCCAGGCCAGACCGGTAATCTGATACAAGCCTGGTTTATTAAGTTGCTGGCCGTAGGACGGACGAGTAATCAGGGACTTAACACCCATTACAAAACTGAATTGCTCTGCTTTGCCGTTGGGTAGCAATTCGGTATATTTCGCCGTTTCATTTCTTGCCATAACCGGTCTGTTAGTCAAACGTAACCGACGCAACCATTTGACATTCAACACTCCTTCCCAGCCCGGCACCAATAAACGAACCGGATAACCATTCTCCGGCCTGATTCGCTCACCGTTTTGATAAAAAGCCAACAGGCAATCATCCAGCAGTTTTTCCAACGGCAAACTGATACTCATCATCGAGGCATCGGCGCCTTCGGCAATTACCCATTTTGCTCTGCCTTTGATACCGGCTTCGTCGAACAGCATTTTGACCGGAACGCCGGTCCATTCGCTGCATGAGGCCATGCCATGAAAATACCCCGCTTCGGTTTGCATGGGCTCTGCATGCCAACCGGCATTGCTGTTACCACCACATTCAATAAAACAATAACGGCTGGTCATTGGGTAACGTAATAAATCCTCTATTTTGAAAACCAGTGCCCGATTCACCAGACCATGAATCAATAAACGATGACTATCGGGATCAATATCCGGAACGCCGTTATGGTGACGCTCAAAATGTAAACCATTAGGCGTTATCATCCCTTCCAAAGCATGCAGCGGCGTCCATGAAACCCCGTTGACCGGAGCTGCGGCATTACCCATCGTCCAGCGTATTACTTTGTTTTCGTGATTGGATGGGTTGCCGTAATTTGATAAAGCCCGCCCTGGCGTAGACATTGCATCGCTACGCACTGCTTCGGCCATAGCAGAGGGAGCTAACCATGCAATACTGGTAAAAGTGAGTCCTTTTTTAAGAAACAAACGTCTATCCAATAGTCCACCTTCGGCTATGGGTTTAAATTCATCATCATGCATTGGCTTGGCATCCTCTCAAATCGTTTAAGTTCTTAGCGGGGCGGCGGCTAATGGCGCTTCTTGTCTGATAAAGAGTGTAAACGTTATGTCAGCTAGATTCGATAGCTGTTCTGATTCATTGCCATAATGCGGCTCTTCTCGGCATGAGAAAAATTACACTACCCTTAAACATCAACTACCTATAAAACAAATTTAAGTTTTAACTTAACAAGTGTTATTGGTAACATAAATTAATAATCTGAAGTTTCCACGTTTTTTAGGGTTATCCAGGCTTGTTAGAGAGCTTTGTTTGCATTAGTAGTTTTATACCGCGTAAGCGAATCCAGTAGCCATGGATGGCAATGGCTTAGCACGTCCCTGGATCCTGGATCCCGGCAATCCCCACCGGGATGACGCCCAAGCCATACGCGAACAATGCTTTTTTAAATAGGTTTGCCAGTGCTTTAACCTCCATTTTTATCAAGGTCATACCATGTTAGCAAAAACAGTTTTCAAATTGATCGGACTTTTATTCGTGCTAAATTTATTAGCCGGTTGCCCGGCTAATAAACCAACCCAAGGAGATCTGATGATGAATCAAGGCCCTCACCTCATCGATGTGGGTACAAAATGGAATGAAGGCAATAAGTTGGTTCAATTTGGCAACGACATGATTGCCCAAGGCCGTGATAACGTAAACGAAGGCAACAAACTGATCAGTAAAGGTAATATTCAAATCACTGAGGGCAACAAATTAATCGAGCAAGGAAAAAAACTGATCAGCGAAAGTGAAAATGATTACCGCCAACGCGTCAATTCAGTTCCGCCCCCCCAACCGGCAGTTACCCCAGTCCCAGTCCAGCCAGCCGATTCAACAGAAGTATTTCCTCTAGAAGATTAAGCCTGTGGCCTATTAACCTTTTTTGATGCAGAGAAAAGCACTACTCACCCTCTTCCTGTTTTTTTTAATGATTCAAGCGGGTAAGGCTGAAGATAAACGTCCCGATATCAAAGTCATGGGTCTTAAGGGCAGCCAATACAAAAACGTTAACGCTTTTTTGAGATTGGCAAAGGAACAGTGTTCTACGCCTAAATGGCGGATTAACTCTTTATTCAAACAAGCGGATGATGATATTCGTAGTGCGTTAAAAGCTTTGGGCTATTACCAGCCGGAAATTACTAAAACGCTGGCATTCACCTCCGATTGTTGGACCGCTGAATTTACGGTTGATCGAGGCTTACCGGTTAAACTCACTTCAGTGGATGTCAGAGTAACCGGTTCTGCTGAAACCGATCCCGCCTTTCAAAGTTTATTGGCAAAAAATCCGTTGGAAACGGGTAAAACTCTAAATCATGGCCGTTATGAAAATTTAAAAAGTAATTTGCAATCTTTGGCTTTGGAGCGGGGTTATTTAACCAACCGTTTTAATAAAAGCCGTTTGCTGATAGACCTGGAAAAACACCAGGCTGCTGTGGAAATCAGCTTTGATTCCGGTCCGCGGTTTTATTTTGGGGATATTAAGATCGAACAGGATTTTTTAAACCCGGACTTGGTGGCCCGCTTTGTTAACCTGGAAGAAGATGAATACTATTCCAGTAAAAAACTGGCTCAAATTCATAACAGCTTTTCCAGCAACGAGTATTTCAGCAGCATAGAGATCCAGCCGTTAATCGATCAAGCCACCGACGATTTCAGAGTGCCTGTTGTCATCCAGTTGCACTCCAGAAAAAAACATACCTATGAGGTAGGTCTGGGCTATGACACTAACTACGGCCCTCTATTCAGTGCCGGATACGTCAATCGCCGCATCAATCTGCGCGGTCATTCTGTTTCTGCCGCCCTGGATATCTCGCCGGTTTTATCAACCGTGGAAGCCCGTTACAGCATCCCTTTGCAGAATCCGACCACCGACAGTTTCAATCTGGGATTGGGCTACAAACACGAGGAACCGGACACCTTCAGTTCAGACCTTTTCAAATTGTCTGGACAGCGCTTGAAAATTCATCAAAACCGATGGAAAAGCATCCTGTCACTGGATTTAATCTATGAGGATTATGTCTCTGCTGATACTGCAAACAGTTCTTTATTGCTGGTGCCTGGGGGGCGCGTTCAATATACCGAATCCAATTCAGAAGTCAGAGCCACTGAAGGCTACCACCTCAATCTCGGTGTTTCGGGAGCCCATGAGTCTCTGCTTTCCGATGTCAGTTTTGTTCAGGCAAGCGGACTGTTTAAATGGCTGACGGCGATGCCTTGGGAAGGGCGCCTCATAACCCGCGGAGAATTAGGCGGCACACTGGTCAGCGACTTTAGCCGATTACCGGCCTCATTTCGCTATTTTGCCGGGGGCGCTCAGACCATAAGAGGTTATGAATATAAGGAATTAGGCCCTAAAAATAAGGACAACGAGGTCATCGGCGGTCCTATGTTAGGGGTTTTGAGTGTTGAGTATGAAAAATTTATCGGCGACAAATGGGGCGTCGCGGCCTTCATAGATAGCGGCAATGCCTTCGATACCGATGACTTCAGTTTGAATACCGGGGTCGGTTTAGGCGTTCGGTGGATTTCGCCGGTGGGTCCGGTTCGAATTGATTTTGCAGTACCCCTCGATGAATCCGGATCATCATTTCAGATCCATTTTGCGGCAGGGTCAGTCCTATGAAGCGTTTAGCCAAGGGATTACTGTACGCTCTATTGCTCTGTTTATTGGTGCTTGTTGGAGCGGCGTTCACTTTGATTGGAACCGAACCGGGCACCCGCTGGCTGTTGAAAAACAGCGTGTTGACGTCGAATTTTAATGTGTCTGTCGATAAAGTCAACGGGACCTTGCTGGGAAAACTCGAATTAACAGGCATAGCGTATCAATCGGGAAATGATGCTATACACATCGGCAGTCTTCAACTTGACTGGCAACCGATTGAGCTATTGGCGGGCAAGCTTCATATTGAATCAATCAAAGCAAGAGCCCTTGCCATTTCAGGTTTCGAGGGCGAGTCAGAAACACAACAAGATGTAGCGCTAAAGATTCCGGCCATCCCCATAGAAATCTATCTGAATCAGTTTCTGGTTGAACAACTGACTTATAAAACAGCGGATGCCGAAACTGTCATTAATCGTCTGGAAACAGGCGCTTCTTTAGTAAATCAGCAAATCACAGTTGCTTATCTGAGGGTTTCTACACCTCAATTGGAAACCGCTGGTCACGGGGTGGTTGAGCTGGCCGAACATTTTCCGTTACAAACTGAATTGAACTGGCGTTTAAAACTGGAGAAAACGCCACCGATTAACGGTGGTATCCGAATAGCTGGCAACCTAAATTCATTAAGGATATCAGGCGATGTCAGCGGCCCTTTATCGATAAAACATAATGCTCAGATCGAATTGTCCGGAGCAAGTCCGGCGTTTGATGTCGCCCTGGTATGGCAGAAACTTCAATGGCCATTGACGGAATCAACACCTTCGCTTCAATCCGGCGAGGGTCGGATGAACATTAAAGGCACCAGCCAAGCTTATACTATTGAGCTTAAATCGCCCCTACAGATTGAAAAATCGCTTATTACTATTGATCTTAAAGGCTTTGGCGGCATCGATGCGCTTACTTTGGAAAGCTTGCGTATAAAACCCGAAAAAGGAGAAGCCGAATTCACCGGTGAAATCAATTGGGGACAATCTGAACCGGCTTTCCAACTAAAAGGCCACTGGAAGACGCTTCAATGGCCGTTATCAGGCCCGCCCCAATTGCAGATCCTATCCGGGCAAACTTCTTTTAGCGGAACATCCAATGCCTATCAAATCACACTGAACACTCAGGTAAAAAACGAGCAGTTACCACCTTTTAAACTCCTATTGAACGGCACCGGCAACGCAGAATCGTTGGATATTGCCGAGCTTTCCCTGGAGCCAAAATCCGGATCATTAACTATAAAGGGTCATTTGTCCTGGGCTGATCATTTCAGTTATGCGCTGGATCTATTAGCCAAAGCCATCAATCCGGCGGAATTTATTGCAGAGGTTCCGGGTTCTCTTAATTTGGATGCCGCTACTTCAGGCACGCTAACCGACGGGAGATTGAGTGGCGACTTTACGCTAAACAAGCTGAGCGGCACATTGCACAAAAACCCAATAGAAGGTGCGGGAAAATTAGCCTTCAAAGATGATCAACTGACGATTGAAAAATTGCATTTACAATCCGGCAGAAACAAGCTGGAAGCCGATGGCATTTTGGCACAATCCAAAATGCAGCTGGAAGCCAAAGTCAACGCGCCGGTGCTTGCTTCACTCTGGCCGGGACTGGGCGGCAGTTTAATAGGATTGATCGATTTGAATGGAAATTACCAGACGCCTCAAATCAAGCTGGATCTGTCCGGAGCAGATTTAAAATATAAGGCTGCTTACTCATTAAAAACGATCAACTTGAAGCTGGACTATCCCGGAATTGCTCAAAAACCATTAACGCTTGATTTACTGGCGAATGATTTGCTGTTGAACGGTCAACAGATCCAAAGGCTAGGCTTGAAAGGCAGCGGCCCATTAAATCGCCATCATGTTAACCTAAATGTGGCTTCGAATTTTTCTAATGTCACGGCCAGTTTTAATGGCTCCTGGGCTAACGAAAGGTGGACAGGCTCCATAACTCAATTAGATCTGCATCACCCCAAGATGGATGTCTGGCGGCTCGATCAAACCGTTAATTTGAGCTTGAGCCAGTTTGGGCAAGGCGGTTTTCTGCGTATGAGTGAAGCCTGTTTAATCCGATCAGAAGCTGCCTTGTGCTTCCAGCTGGAGGGGGATTTGAAAAAAGACTTAACGGCGCAGGCGCGACTTGAAAAACTGGATCTCAGCATCTTGAAGCTCTGGTTGCCGGAAGAGTGGGTTACCCAAGGTTTGCTCAATACAAAGCTCAACTCGACAATTAAAGGTGAAAATATCAACGCCAATCTGGACCTGGAAATTCAAAGTGCAGGCGTTAAATTTAATTTGCCGGACAAACCGCCGATCGATTTCAAGTTAACATCCACAACGTTAACAGCAACTTATCAGCGGAAGCAAATCAATGCCGATCTTGTCATGCTGCTGGAAGGCCAGGATTTTATCAAGGCGCAAATATCCGGACCTGACCACGCCCTTGACGGCCACATTGAAGCACTCATACGGGATTTAACATTGCTGGATGTTTTGGTTCCGGAAATTGAAAAGGTAAAGGGACAATTCACCGCCGATGTCACTTTTTCAGGCCCAACCGACCGCCCGGCTATTCAAGGGCTGATTCGCTTGACCGATGCCGCGATGGATATTCCCGCAGCCGGTATCCAAATCAAAAATATCCAGCTGGCTTTGACCCCGGACAATGCACAACAAGGCCGTTTAAAAATAGCGGGGCAAATGGAATCAGGATCGGGCAACCTTTTGTTATCCGGCTTTATGTCACCTTATGCTGATCAGGGGTTCCCTGCAGACATTCAGATCGGCGGCAATAATTTTCAAATTTCCCGTGTACCTGAAGCGGCAATATCAGTATCACCCACGCTTAATGTCATACATAAAGATAATCGAATTGAGATTACAGGCGACGTGACCCTGGACGAAGCCATCCTTAAGATTGACGAATTGCCGGAACATGCCGTACAACCCAGCGAGGATGAAGTTATTCTGGGACAAACCGAAATTGCCGCAGTCAAGTCAAATCCTATCGACTTAAAAACCGATATTTCATTATTGCTGGGTGACAAAATAACATTTGATGGTTTTGGCTTGTCAACCCATCTCAGCGGTCGTTTACGCTACACCAGTCTGCCCGATCAGCAACGCATGCAAGGCCGGGTCGCTATGAATGAGGCAAAATACAAAGCCTATGGACAAGACTTGACGGTCAGCAAAGGTGAGTTTTTGTTCAATGGACCGCTGGATAATCCCTGGTTGAATATCGAAGCCACCCGCAAAGCAACCAGCGAAGACATTACCGCGATTCTCAAAGTCTCCGGTCCG
The DNA here is from genome assembly GCA_018333785.1 of Methylomicrobium sp. GTDB lineage: Bacteria > Pseudomonadota > Gammaproteobacteria > Methylococcales > Methylomonadaceae > Methylicorpusculum. Next base: position 32,131 of record JAGXSU010000060.1, read on the forward strand.
TTAAAGTCTCCGCAGACAAAAGTCAGCAGTCAGCCCGTATTGCCGGAATCGGAAGCTTTGGCGTATCTCATTACCGGACGATCGCTGGAATCAGCCGGAGGAAGTCAGTCTGAAGCATTGGCAAAAGCAGCATTAAGCTATGGCGCCGGTCAGCTTTCCTGGCTCAATGCCAAATTGGGCATTGACGAGCTGGAGTTCGAGGAAAAGGAGCGATTGGAAGATTCAGCCGTGCGCTTGGGAAAATTCATCAGTCCTGATTTTTATATCGGTTTATCGCTGGGTTTCTTTTCCAATAACTATGCGGTGCTGCTGAAAAAGCAATTAAGCAAACATTTCAGCTTGCAGACAAGAGCGGGTGAAACTCAAAGAATTGATCTTAAATATCAAATAGATACTGAATAAATCTCCATAACTAGGATTTAACGAATGAAATGTAATTTGCCTAGTCAGGGTAGACAGGACTATGATCCAAAAATGGAACCCCAACTTATAGACCAATTTTTTAAATTTTCATTTTAACTTCAAAAATCTTGGGTCACTTAAATAGCCTGAGACCTTTTATTATTAAAACAACATGAGGAGATAACAATGGATTTATTGAAAGAGTTAGAACACATTTCAGACAAAGTCAAAACTCAACGCGATGAAATCATGGTGCAAATGCACTTGGCCGGACTTGATGCGAAATCCGAGTGGGACAAAGCTGAAGAAAAATGGCATGAGCTAAAAATTAAAGCGGACGAAATCAAGGATGAAACCAAAGAGACGACAGATGAATTGATAGCCAAAACCAAAGTGATTGCTGATGAACTCAACACCGCCTATCAGCGAATCGTAGAGCGCCTCAAAAGTTGATTCAGCCATAATACCTGAGCCGCTGTATTAGACAAAAGAGGCTACTCAATGACTCACCTGACCTTTTGGGGTGGCACAGAGCAGGTAACAGGATCCTGTTACCTGCTGGAAACAGGCCACTACCGTATCTTACTGGACTGTGGTTTATTTCAGGGAAGTAAGGAAACAGAACGGCTCAACGCCGAAGACTTTCCCTTTGATCCGGCAACAATTGATGCTGTCGTTTTGTCCCATGCGCATCTGGACCACTCCGGGCGTTTACCCAAGCTGGTTAAAGAAGGATTCCGAGGTGATCTGTTCCTGACGGAAGGCAGCTACCAGTTGCTGGAACTGATGCTGAAAGATGCGGCATTTCTGGAGCTGAGAGATACCGAATGGGAAAATAAAAAGCGCGAGAGAGCCGGAAAAAAGCTGCTAGATCCTCTGTTTACGCTTGAAGATGTTGAAGCTTTACTGACATTGAGAAAACCTTTTCCTTACCGAACGGCAATTGATGTATTACCCGGCATAAAGCTTCAGTTTTTAGACGCCGGACATATTTTAGGTTCATCAATCGTAAAGCTTGAACTACAGGATGGCGGTAAAAACAAAACACTGGTTTTTTCGGGGGATCTCGGCAATTGCGCCTCCCCCGTTTTGCCTGATCCGGAAACGGTTAAACATGCTGATCTGCTATTGCTGGAATCGACCTATGGAGACAGGGATCATAAAGCGTTAGACCCTACCTTGGATGAGCTGAGAGTGATACTTAAGTTAGCCGCCAACAGCGGTGGCAATGTCATTATTCCCTCTTTTGCTGTCGGTCGTACTCAGGATTTGCTGTACTGGCTGGGCAAACTTTACCGTGAAGGTTCATTGCCGCAACAGCAGGTTTTTCTGGACAGCCCTATGGCCATCAATGCCAGTGAAATTTATTTTGATTATAAGCACCTGTTTAACAAGGATGATCCTGAATTTAATCGAATAACACAAAAAGGCTGGCAAGCTTGGCTTCCCTGTCTATCTTATTCGGAAACTGCAGAAGATTCGATGGCGATTAACCGGATTGTTGGCGGCGCTGTTATCATTGCTGGCAGCGGAATGTGCACGGGTGGGCGTATTCGTCACCACTTGAAGTACAACTTGTGGCGACGCAATGCACACATCGTTTTCGTCGGTTTTCAAGCTCAAGGTACATTGGGCAGGCGCTTGATTGACGGCCAGAAAGATTTAAAAATACTGGGCAGCAAAATCCATGTAGAAGCCACAATCCATACGTTGGGTGGACTTAGTGCTCACGCCGACCAAAGTCAATTGCTTGCCTGGGCTAATCACTTTGAAGGACCCAAACCCCGGTTGTTTTTGGTTCACGGAGAAACAAGCGCCTCTCATTCCTTACAGACCTGTTTTAATCGATTGGGTTGGCCTGCCAACTTACCCAAAATCGGTCAAAAAATCGAGATATCCTGATAATCCGGCTATTGGGATCATTCCATGGCAGCCGGATTTATCCTTTTCCTTTGGTACGGGTGGATTTGTTGACTGAATCTTTTTCAATAAAGTCAATAATCATACCCGCTATATCTTTTTCAGTTGACGTTTCAATGCCTTGCAAGCCCGGTGATGAGTTGACTTCCATGATGACCGGGCCATGACTGGAACGCAGTAAATCCACTCCGGCAACATTTAATCCCAGGGTTCTTGCCGCACGAACGGCGATTGAGCGCTCCTCAGGCGATATTCTGATTAAAGAGGACGTTCCGCCGCGGTGCAAATTGGATCTAAACTCACCTTCTTTAGCCTGTCTTTTCATAGCCGCAACGACCTTGTCACCGATAACTAAGCAACGTATATCGGCACCGTCAGCTTCTTTGATAAATTCCTGAACTAAAATATTGGCCTTTAAACCCATAAATGCTTCGATAACACTTTCAGCCGCTTTTTGTGTTTCCGCCATAACCACGCCGATACCTTGCGTACCTTCCAATAGTTTTATAACCAAGGGCGCTCCGCCTACCATTTTAATTAAATCTTCTACATCATCGGGCTTATGAGCAAAACCGGTGACGGGCAAACCTATACCTTTTCGTGATAATAACTGCAATGAACGCAACTTATCTCTTGAACGGGATATGGCGACCGATTCATTTAGCGTGTAAGTACCCATCATTTCAAACTGCCTCAGCACAGCAGTTCCGTAAAAAGTAATCGAAGCGCCTATTCTAGGTATGACGGCATCAAAGCCACTCAATATGGTGCCTTTATAGTGGATGCCGGGTCTGTTGGACGTTATTTCCATGTAACAACGTAAAGCATCAATGACATGAATTTCATGCCCTCTGGCCTGAGCGGCTTCAATCAGTCTTCGCGTGGAATAAAGTTTTGAATTTCTTGAAAGTAATGCAATTTTCATTTGGTACTAAAGGTCCTGGCCATCAATCACAACCACAAAATAATTATTAAAAAGTAGGGACAAAAAAGGTTCGTAAGGAAGCGACGCAAATACTTAACATTCGAATTACGCGACATTCAGAAGAGGTCGTGAAACGATAGTTCAATCAGTCAAAGCATTATGCTAAAAAAAGAGTGAATCGACTTTTGGCGCGTATTATAGATTAAATTGCTTTTCACTATCCTGAATCTTGTTGTTTATGGGTGCTTTGGTTTAGGTTAAATAAGGCTATGTCCGCTTTAGTAGTAGAAAGTAGATCAACACCGTCATTCCGGCATGGATTGCCGGAATCCAGGTCACAAGGATGTGAAAGCCCAACGCCATCCATGGCTTCTGGACCCCGGCAATCCCTGCCGGGGCGACGCCTACTATTAACGCGAACATAGCCTTAAATAATCCGGCCTTTACCCAGCTTCCAAACGCAGAGGTACAACTCAACTGAGAATAAGAAAAGCAAAAAAAAGGGCCTGTTAAGGCCCTTTTTGCTAACTCGCTAATTCGAAATCATCACTCACTGATATCGACTGCTTTCATGCTGAGTCTGACTCTGCCCTGGCGATCAATTTCCAAAACTTTAACCCGGACAACATCGCCTTCATTCAGTTTATCGCTGACTTTATCAACATGTTCATCTGAAATTTGAGAAATATGAACCAAACCGTCTTTGCCTGGCAAAATAGTTACAAATGCGCCAAAGTCCATCAAGCGGGCAACTTTTCCTTCATAGGTTTTACCGACTTCGACTTCAGCGGTGATTTCTTCTATCAACCGGCGCGCTTCTTCTCCTGCCTGTTTATCAACCGAGGCAATTTTTACGATACCGTCATCGGTCAAATCGATGCTGGCTCCGGTTTGCTCAGTCAAACTTCTAATTGTCGCCCCGCCCTTACCAATGACTTCGCGAATTTTACTGGGGTCAATTCTAATGGTAATAATACGCGGAGCGAAATCTGACATCTGTTTTCTGGTTTCAGAAAGCGCTTTATTCATCTCGCCCAGAATATGGATACGACCAATTTTGGCTTGATCCAAAGCGGTTTTCATAATTTCCGCAGTGATACCATCAATTTTGATATCCATTTGCAAGGCGGTTATACCGTCTTCCGTACCTGCTACTTTGAAATCCATGTCACCCAAGTGATCTTCATCGCCCATGATGTCGGATAAAACAGCAAAATTGTCGCCTTCTTTGATTAATCCCATAGCAATACCGGCCACAGGTGCTTTGGTAGGAACGCCGGCGTCCATTAAGGCCAAACTGCTTCCGCACACGGATGCCATGGAACTGGAACCGTTCGATTCGGTAATTTCCGAAACGATACGGATGACATAGGGGAATTCATCCATATTCGGTAATATGGCTTGAACACCACGCTTAGCCAAGCGGCCATGACCAATCTCACGACGTTTCGGTGATCCGACGAAACCGGTTTCGCCTACACAATACGGAGGGAAATTGTAATGCAGCATAAAGCTTTCTTTATACTCGCCGCCCAATGCATCGATAATTTGTGAGTCACGCTCTGTTCCCAGTGTGGCTACAACCAAGGCCTGGGTTTCACCGCGAGTAAACAAGGCAGAGCCGTGGGCGCGAGGTAGAACGCCGGTCCGGACTGAAATAGGTCTGACGCTGTCCAGATTGCGACCATCGATACGCTTGTGTTCGTTGATAATCGAACTGCGGACAATTTTCTTTTCCAGCTTTTCGATGATTGCGCGAATGTCTTTTTCTGAATATTGATCGTCAGCCGTCAGTTTAGCGACTACAGCGCTTCTGATTTCTTTTAATTGATCTTGCCGGGTCAGTTTTTCAGCAACTTGATAGGCCGCTTTAATATCAGCTTCAATCGAATCGGACACTAATTTTTCCAATTCACTGTTCGCGACCGGAGCTTGCCAGTTAATCAAGGGTTTATTGACTGTTTGAGCAAACTCTTTAATGCCGGTTATCGCTTGTTGCATTTGTTCATGACCGAACAGAACAGCGCCGAGCATGATTTCTTCGGTTAAGCTTTGGGCCTCTGATTCAACCATCAATACAGCATGTTCGGTACCGGCAACAACTAAGGACAATTGCGATCCTTTAAGAGCCGTAACTGATGGATTCAACAAATATTGACCATCTTGATAGCCCACTGTAGCTGCTGCTACCGGACCATTGAACGGCAAGCCGGAGATAGCTAATGCGGCTGATGAACCCAGTAATGCAGGAATTTCGGGGTCAATCTCAGGATTGAGAGACATGACCGTTGCAACGATTTGAACCTCGTTGGTGTACTCGTCAGGAAAAAGCGGCCTGATAGGTCTATCGATTAAGCGTGAAGTCAGCGTTTCTTTCTCGCTGGGGCGTCCTTCACGTTTGAAAAAACCACCTGGAATTTTTCCTGCGGCATAGGTTTTTTCTTGATAGTTCACAGTTAATGGAAAAAAATCTCCGCCAACGTTTGCATCTTTTTTTCCAACGACTGTGACCAGAAGGGTTGTCCCTCCCATGTTAATAATTACTGCACCGTCGGCCTGGCGGGCTATTTCACCGGTTTCAAGTGTGACGAGCTGGTCGCCGTACTGAAATTCTTTCCTAACAAGAGTCACTATAAGGTTCCTTTATGTTAAAGGTTATAAATTAAGTCATTTTGTAACCGCAAAGAACGGCACACAGGTGCCGTTCTAAGTCTGATCATTTATTTACGCAAACCTAAGCGATCTATTAATGAACGATAGCGATTCAGATCTGTTTTCTTCAAGTAGTCTAATAATTTACGACGCTGATTAACGAGACGTAATAAGCCGCGACGTGAATGATTGTCTTTTTTGTGTTCTGCGAAGTGAGGCGTCAAATGAACAATCCGCGCAGTCAACAAGGCGACTTGGACTTCAGTAGAACCGGTATCGGTTTCTGATAAACGATATTCTTCAACGATTGCTTTTTTGTGTTCAGCAGTAAATGGCATTGATAATCCCTATAGATTAACGAAATAAAAAAAGTCATTTTTTCATGACTGAGGTTCACATTGTTTCCACAATAGGGTGTAGAAACAGATGTTTTTTGGGGTCTGCTATTAATCAGAGCCCGTTGTTAAGTGAATACCGGGTATTCAGTTTAAGTTAAATATTTTTTTAGGCGCTAGTTTACCATCCAAAGATAATTCACCCAACCCTAAAAAGTTTTGCATGTTGTAGATACGAACCTTACCTGTGCGATGTTCGTCAAAGTTGACAGCTCTTCCTTGTTTTAAGTGTTCGGCTTGTTCTTCGCTCACTTGAACGGAGTCCATAAATTCAAGGGGTTTGTCCATTGGGACAAGTGCAAGCCTTAAGCCTTCCAATGACATGTCCTGCAACTGTTCTATCGTCAAGGCATCGTCAATGTTGAAGCAACCGGCTTCCAAACGGCGCAGTTCATTGACAGTCCCGCCACAGCCGAGGTATAGGCCGATATCTTCTGCCAGCGTTCTTATGTAAGTTCCTTTTGAGCACCAGACATCCAGGGTCAGCGTATCGGTTGTTTTATCAAGCAGATCAATTTTATAAAGGGTGATACGCCTGGCTTTACGTTCAACGGTGACACCTTTCCTTGCCAACTCATACAGTTTTTTTCCCTGATGTTTCAAAGCGGAGTACATCGGTGGAATTTGCTCTATTTCACCCGTGAAATGGAGCAAACACTGCCTGATTAATTGATCATCAAGCACCGGCACGACGGCTGTTTGAATAACAGCCCCTTCCTTGTCTCCCGTTTCGGTTACAACGCCTAACTGGATTACAACTCGATAGCATTTGTTGTCATCCAGCATAAATGAAGACACTTTGGTGGCTTCGCCAAAACACAGCGGCAGCAGTCCGGTCGCTAATGGATCAAGACTGCCGGTATGACCCGCTTTATTGGCATCAAAAAGCCTTTTTACTTCCTGAAGGGCTTTGTTGGATGAAACGCCGCTGCGTTTATCAAGCAATATGATGCCGTGAACTGCCTGTCCTGATTTTCGTCTAGCCATCAAACATCAATCTTGCTTGGTGTCAGGTAAATCACTCAGCAGTTCAGCGACCCGCATGCCGTTTTCAAAAGACGTGTCGTAATAAAATCTGAGCTCCGGTACTATGCGCAACCGCATTCGTTTTGCAAGCTCACTTCTTATAAAGGGCGCCGAGTCATTGAGATACTTCATACTTTGCTTTCTTTCGTCACCTTCCTTATTCAGGATGGTGACGTAAATTTTAGCAACAGCCAGATCTTTGTTTGTTTCAACATCATTAATCGTCACAAAACCCAAACGAATCCTGTCCAACTCTCTTTGAAGAATCAAAGCCAGTTCTTTTTGAATCTGTGATGAAACACGGGCGTTACGACCAAATTCTCTAGCCATTCTCGTTACAATTCCCGTTTGACTTCAATACGTTCAAATACCTCAATCTGGTCTCCGGCTTTAACATCGTTGTAATTCTTTACACCGATACCACATTCCATGCCCATTTTGACCTCGCTGACATCGTCTTTGAACCGGCGCAGTGACTCTAACTGTCCTTCATAGATGACCACATTATCCCGTAATACGCGGATAGGAAGATTGCGCTTAACATTGCCTTCAATCACCATACAGCCTGCGATAGCACCAAATTTCGGGGAACGGAACACATCGCGCACTTCGGCCAAACCAACGATATTTTCTTTGATCTCCGGTGCCAGCATGCCATTGATTGAGCTTTTAATTTCATCAATCGCATGGTAAATCACGCTGTAGTAATGCAGGTCGATATCTTTTTCTTCAATCAGCTTGCGTGAAGTAGCATCGGCACGCACATTGAAACCAATCAGAATTGCACCGGATGCAAGAGCCAGGTTAGCGTCGCCTTCGTTAATGCCGCCAACACCACCGTAAATGACCTTAACTTCAACTTCCTCAGTTGACAAGTTAACCAACGATTCTCTTAATGCTTCCAAACTGCCTTGAACATCGGTTTTGATCACCAGATTAAGTGATGCGATCTCGCCGGTAGCCATGCGGGAAAATACCTGGTCGAGTTTGGCGGCCTGTTGAGCTGCCATTCTGCTGGTTTTACTTCTATCCTCACGGTGTTCTGCCAACTCTCTGGCAGCACGCTCATTTTGAACCACTAAAAACTCATCACCTGAGTTGGGTGTTCCGGAGAGTCCTAAAATTTCAACTGGCGTACTGGGCCCGGCTTCTTTAAGGTTTTTTCCATTTTCGTTAAACATGGCTCTGACACGGCCATATTCGTAACCGCAAAGGACAAATTGACCTTTCTGTAAAGTACCTTTTTGAACCAGAACGGTAGCGACTGCTCCCCGTCCTTTATCAAGCCGTGATTCAATCACAATACCCGAAGCAGAGCCTTCAACCGGAGAGGTTAACTCTAAAATTTCAGTCTGGAGAATCAATGCCTCGATCAAATCATCAATCCCTTCACCGGTTTTTGCAGAAACCTTGATGAACTGGACATCACCACCCCATTCTTCGGGTATGACATTAATGACGGACATTTCCTGCATGACTTTTTCAGGGTTAGCCTGCGGCTTGTCAATTTTATTGACCGCTACAATGATAGGCACATTGGCTGCCCTGGCATGCTCAACCGCTTCTTTGGTTTGCGGCATGACGCCATCATCGGCTGCTACCACAACAATAACAACGTCGGTCAGTTCTGCGCCGCGAGCCCGCATGGCGGTAAACGCCGCGTGACCCGGAGTATCCAGAAAAGTGACTGAGCCATGGTCAGTAACAACCTGATAAGCACCTATGTGCTGCGTAATACCGCCCGCTTCGCCGGCAGCCACCCGCGTTTCACGAATATAATCGAGTAACGAGGTTTTACCGTGGTCGACATGGCCCATGATCGTGACAATCGGCGCTCTGGGCAATTCCCTGCGATTTTCTTCTTTCAATTCGGCCAGGATTTCAGCTTCAAGATCATCATCGCTTTGCAGGATGGCTTTATGCCCCATTTCTTCAACCAGCAAGACGGCTGTATCCTGATCAATTGCCTGATTAATGGTCGCCATAATACCCAGCTTCATCAATTGTTTAATTAATTCAGCCACCTTGACGCTCATTTTTTGAGCCAAATCGGAAACAATGATATGTTCCGGAATAGTCACATCTCTGACTACCGGTAAAACCGGTTTTTCAAATTGATGCTTTGCATCCGATTGGTTTCCACGGTCTTTCTGTTTCGATTTCTTTTTGCCGGTGCGTCTACCCTCGCTATCTATTTCCTGAATAACGGGCTTACGTTTTTTCTGGCTTTCCACTTTAGCCGCAGCCAGTTGCCTGACTTTTTCAGCGTTACGCTCGACAGCTTCTTCATGCCGTTTTTGACGGTCAACTGTCTTCTTGCGCTCTTCTTCGGCTTTTTTGTTTTTCTCTTTTTGTTCTTTGCTTATTTCAATGATAGGAACGACTTCTTCTGCTGCCGCGGGAATAATCTCTTCGTCATATTCCTCTTTAGCAACAGGCTCAACGGATCCGGGAGTTTCGGATTGCACTGCCGTTTCGGGTGAAGCAACGGTAGGGTGCGATAAATGAACTGTTTTATCTTCTGCCGACACCTCAATTGCAACAGTGGGTTTAACTGATTTGGCAACAATCTCAGGTGATGCTTCTAATAAATCAGCTTTTTCGGCCGCTGTCTCTTTATGGTCATCGGAGCTGGGTGTATCAGTGCGCTTAATGTAGGTTTTCTTTTTACGTACTTCGACGCTGATCGTTTTTGCTGCACTACCCGGCCCGGTATTTTGCTTGATTTCGCTTACCTTACGTCTTTTGAGTGTAACGCGGGTGGGCGTGCTTTCAATTTCGCTAATGGACTTGCCATGTCGTTTACGCAGATGAATCAATAACTTGACCTTTTCATCTTCTTGAATGACATCATCAGGGGCACTTGCAGACAAACCTGCTTCCTTCAGTTGCTCTAATAATTTTTCAAGAGGTATGCCTACTACCTCGGCTAACTGCCGTACTGTTTTATCGCTCATATCTTACCCTCGTCCTATACGCCTTGATCTCCAGCAAACCAAGGCTCTCGTGCCTTCATAATTAGTTTTGCCGCTCGTTCTTCATTTACATCAGAGAATTCCAGCAGATCATCAACTGACTGATCCGCCAGATCTTCCATGGTCAAAATTCCGTGACTGGCCATTTCATAAGCCAAATCTTTATCCATGCCTTCCATTTCAAGCAAATCGCTTGCTGGTTCGGCAGCCTCAATTTTCTCCTCTGAAGCAATTGCGCTAATTAAAAGTGCATCTTTGGCCCGATTTTTAAGCTCTTCAACCAATTCCTTGTCAAATTCCTCAATTTCAAGCATTTCATTGACCGGTACATAGGCAATTTCCTCGATTGAATTAAAACCTACTTCAACCAGGATGGAAGCTACCTCATCATCTACACCCAATTCATCTATAAACAATTTCTTGGTTATTTCAGCTTCAGCTCCACTGGAAGCTTCTGCTTTGGATGCATCGATTACATTCAATTCCCATCCGGTTAGCTCTGTCGCTAACCGGACGTTTTGTCCGCCTCGTCCGATGGCCTGTGACAGATTATCTGATTTTACCGCCAAATCCATGCAGTGCTTGTCTTCATCAATGATGATGGATTCAATTTCGGCCGGCGCCATTGCGTTTATTACAAACTGGGCTTCGCTGTCATTCCAGAGGATGATATCAATTCTCTCACCGGCCAATTCATTCGACACCGCTTGAACTCTGGATCCTCTCATACCTACGCAGGCACCGACAGGGTCCAGGCGCGGGTCATTAGCTTTGACTGCAATTTTTGCGCGTGAGCCGGGATCTCTGGCTGCGCCCTTGATTTCAATCATGCCTTCACCGACTTCAGGCACCTCTAATCTAAATAAAGCTATCAATAATTCAGCCGCCGCACGACTGACGAATAATTGGGGGCCTCTTTGTTCGGAGCGTACCGCTTTTAAATACCCTCTTACCCGGTCGCCAATCCGAACCGATTCCCTGGGAATCATATCTTCCTTAGAAATATACGCTTCTACGTGTCCACCCAGATCGAGATAAACGCTGCCTTTTTCAATGCGCTTGACGATGCCTGTAATCAGCTCACCCACCCTGTCTTTATAGGCTTCAACAATCTTTTGACGCTCGGCTTCTCTCACTTTATGGATAATGACTTGCTTGGCCGTTTGAGCGGCAATGCGGCCAAACTCTATCGAGTCAATCTGTTCTTCGATGACATCGCCTACTTCGACATCGCTTTTTATTTTCCTGGCATCATCCAGCAATAGTTGGGTGTGGGGAAATTCCAAATCATTTTCAAATCGTGAATCCGGCTCTACGACCTCCCAGCATCTGAAAGTGTCGTAGTCACCTGTTTTGCGATTAATACTGACCCGAGATCTAATGTTGTGACTGTAGCGCTTGGAAGTTGCAGCCTCCAGTGCCGATTCTACGGCTTGAAAAACTGTTTCCTTATCGATTTCCTTTTCATTGGAAAATACATCAACCATTAATAAAATTTCTTTATTTGCCACTGCGCACTCCTTTATTTTTTAAATACTCAGGTGCCAAACGCGCTTTACTCATCGCTTCAAATGGAACCTCAAAAATCTGATCATCTTCCTGAAGAAAGATGTTTTGGCCTTCAACTTTGATGATGAGACCTGTTATTTTTTTTCTTTTTTGAATAGGGCTGAACAGGTTAACCTGCGCCAGACTGCCTATAAAACGTTCAAATTGTTCCACTTTAAAAAAGGGTCTGTCTTCACCCGGCGAAGAAACTTCGAGTTGATAGTTTCCTTGTATGGGGTCTTCGACATCCAGCATGCCACTGACTTGGTGGCTTACCCGGGAACAGTCATCAACCAGAATGCCTTGATCACTGTCGATATATATTCTCAACAGGCCATGGCGAGGATGAGGATTGTATTCAATCCCAACGCATTCATAGCCTAGACCTTCCACAATTGGTTCAATTAAATTAACCAAATGCTCAGGAGCCTGTTTCATATTGCTGCCTCATTTTCTCTCGCACATAAAAAAAGAGCCAAAGGCTCTTCCTTAAAAAATATCAAGGGCTCAAGCAAAAGCCCTAAAAAGCAAAAAGCCCCAAAAGGGGCCTTTTAATATCTGGTAGCGGGGGCAGGATTTGAACCTACGACCTTCGGGTTATGAGCCCGACGAGCTACCAAGCTGCTCCACCCCGCGATTGATTTACACATTATAAGCGCTTTTTCAGATTAAGCAACTCATTTATTTTATACCGGTTGAATAACGGCTTGGGCATTAAAAATAAAGAGCATTATCAGGCAGGATATGCCGCCTGCAAGGATGTCATCAAGCATGATACCAAGGCCGCCATTGATTTTCTTGTCAGCCCAGCTGATCGGCCAAGGCTTGAAGATATCAAACCAGCGAAAAAGCACAAAACCTATTAAGACCGCCATCCATGACGGCGGAATAAACAACAGCGTAATTAAAAAACCGCCAATTTCATCCCAGACGATCCCACCAAAATCGTGCTCACCCAATTTTTTGGCCGCATAGTCACAAAAATAGATTCCGGCCAGATTGATTAAAATGACCAGAAAGCCATAAAGCCAGGGATCTAAGGCCGACAGCGCCCAATAGATCGGAATAGCCGCGAGTGTTCCCATTGTGCCGGGCGCTTTTTTGGAAAGCCCCAAACCGAAACCAAAGGCAAGAAACAAAAGGGGGTCCCGCAAAATTTCTGATCGCGATAACTTATTTCGTCCGGCTTCATTTAGAAAAATGCTCAAAACCTTTTACCTTCAATGTATCAATCAAGCCATTACGTGAAATTCTTATTCCGGGCTCCGTCTCGATGATGCCTATTTGTGTGCAAGCAAAATTCAGAAGATCCGCTTTCTCAGGTGCAACGGTAAAGCAAAGCTCATAATCATCACCCGAACATAAAGGAAATGCCCAGTCGCCACTTTCCTTCAGGTATTGATTAACACCAACAGATAATGGAATCCTTTCAAAATCAAGGTTCGCGCCAACTGAACTCAGCTCCAGAATATGACCCAAATCGGCCGCCAAGCCATCGGAAATATCGATGCAGCTATTGGCAACAGTGCGCAACGCAATGCCCTCCTGCACTCTGGGCATTGGACAATTAAAGCGTTGCAAAGCTATTTGGCAGTCTATTTTAGTCAGATGTTGGGCCATTTTGAGACCCAAGCCTGCATCCCCAAGACTGCCGGTCATAAAGATCAAATCACCGGGCTTAGCTCCGGAACGGAGCAAAGCAAGATCTGAAGGTATCAATCCCATGGCTTGAACTGTCAGGGTCAGGGGCCCGGTGGTTGTATCACCACCAATCAAGTCAACGCCAAATTGCGAAGCCAACGCCTGAAAACCCGCCGAAAACTCTGACAGCCACTGCTCATCGGCTTCCGGCATCGTCAAGGCCAGGCTCACTGCGATAGGTTCTGCACCCATCGCGGCCAAATCGCTTAAATTGACTGCCAGTAATTTGAATCCTAATTGCTTGGGATCTGTGCCACGCAAAAAGTGAACATTTTCCACCATCGTGTCCGTGGTCACGGCCAATTGGTGACCATCGGGCACCTTCAGCAGAGCGCAGTCATCACCAATACCCAGAAGCGTGGATGAGCGATAGTGTGTTTTACCGGCAAAAAAACGGCTGATTAAACCGAATTCAGTCAGCGCCACTTGATTTTTTTGCCCCACTATTTTTTATTTTTATCTCTACTGCGCGCTGTTGTTGAGCGACTTTATCCAGAATACCGTTTACATAACGATGACTGCCTTCAGCGCCAAAGCATTTGGCTAAATTGATGCTCTCGTTGATAACAACTTTATAGGGCATATCAAGACGCAGAAGCAACTCATACACACCAATTCTCAGAATAGCCCGCTCGACAGGATCAATTTTTTCAATAGGTCTGTCGACAAACGGCGCCAGTGCTTCATCAATTTTATCCAGTTGTGCAGGAACACCATGAAAGAGCTCATGAAAATAGCTCTTCTGGGCATCCTTGAGCCGGTCATCTTCGTGAAACTGCAGCTCAATCTGACTGAGATTCTGGCCGGTCATCTGCCACTGATACAAGGCCTGCACAGCTGATTTACGAGCATTGGTTCGAGCCTGACTCATTAAGCGTTTTCCAGATTCTTAAATAAACTGACCATTTCCAATGCGGACATAGCCGCTTCAGCCCCTTTATTTCCGGCTTTTGTTCCCGCTCTTTCTATGGCTTGTTCAATCGTATCGACGGTTAATACGCCAAAACTGACGGGTATATCGTATTGCAGAGACACCATCGCCAAACCTTTCACACATTCGCCAGCAACGTACTCGAAATGCGGTGTACCGCCGCGTATTACGGCACCGAGTGCAATTATTGCATCATATTTTTTTGTGGCGGCTGCTCGCTGCACCACCATGGGTAGTTCGAATGCACCGGGAGCCTTGATCAAACAGAGATCGGCTTTATCGGCACCATGCCGAACCAGTGTATCAATAGCCCCCATTTCCAATTGCTCCACAATGAAACTGTTGAATCTTGAGGCAACGATACAGAATTTTCCGCCTTTAGCAGACAACTGCCCTTCAAAGGTTTTTATAGCCGACATGGATACTCTCTAAGTTTTATATTTAAAAAATGTCTAAAGCGGGCAAGCATTAGTGTGATAATTGTTAATGCGCCCGGTTTATTTAACTGTCCTGATCTGCATAATCGGTCACTTCCAGATTGAAACCGGACAATCCCAGATACTTTTTCTGCGTTCCTATCACTTTTAACTTTCTGACGCCCAGATCCGCTAAAATGCGTGAGCCGGTTCCTGTCATGCGCCAATTATCTGTGCCTGCCATAGCAGGTTGCGGAGCAATACCATTATCCTGCATCCGGTATTGATGAATATGTTCCACCAGGGATTTATTGTCTTCATTCTGGCGGATAACAACAATAACACCTTTGCCTGCCGCCGAGACAATCCGCATCGCTTCACGCAGCGACACGCTATTTTCATTACGCTTTGATGAGAATAAATCATCCAGTAAATTGCGCGCATGGACCCTGACCAGAACCGGTTCATCCCCTGCGACTTTACCCATCACCAACGCAAGGTGTAACTTATTATCATTCCTGTCCTGGTAGGCATAAAGACGAAAATCACCAAACTCAGTTGGAAAATTACATTCGCTGATACGCTCAAGTGTATTTTCGTTTTGTATCCGGTAATGAATTAAATCGGCGATGGTGCCGATTTTTAATTGATGTTGGGCGGCAAATTTCTCAAGATCAGGACGCCTTGCCATGCTGCCGTCATCGTTTAAAATCTCAACAATCACGGAAGCCGGTTCCACGCCTGCAAGCCTTGCCAAATCGCACCCCGCTTCAGTGTGACCAGCCCGGTTCAACACGCCCCCGGATTGTGCCATTAATGGAAAAATATGCCCCGGCTGAACCAAATCCTCGGCTTTTGCATCAGTTGCCACAGCACATTGAACCGTTCTGGCGCGGTCAGCGGCAGAAATACCGGTTGTTACTCCGGTAGCGGCTTCAATAGAGACGGTAAAATTAGTCGAATGGGCCGTTTTATTTTCATTGACCATCAACGGCAGTCGCAATTGTTTGCACCGCTCAGCCGTTAAGGTCAGACAAATCAATCCTCTGCCATAACGCGCCATAAAATTGATGTCTTCAGATCTGACGAACGAGGCAGCCATGACCAGATCGCCTTCATTTTCCCTATCCTCATCGTCCATGATAATGACCATTTTGCCTTGGCGCAGGTCCTCTATAATTTCTTCAATGCTATTCATTTATGTTTAAAAAATCCGCTGTTCATGAGCAATTGTTCCGTAACGCCGCCCGTGTATTCTGATGGCTCGGCACTGCCGCCCTGGAGTAAGCGCTCCATGTAACGAGCCAGAAGATCCACTTCCAGATTGACTTTCGTACCTATGTAACTGGTACCCAATGTTGTTTCGTTTAGTGTATGAGGCACGATATTAATGCCAAACACAGCGCCGTCAACTTCGTTAACCGTTAAACTGATACCATCAATACAGATAGATCCTTTTTCGGCGATATATTTGGCAATTTTATCGGGGGCCTTGATACGAAAACGCCAGGAACGCCCGTCTGATTTTTTATCGACAATCGTGCCTATGCCATCGACATGACCACTGACAATATGACCGCCCATCCTAGTCGATGGCGTTAATGCCAATTCAAGATTGACAGGCAACCCTGTTTTAGCGTCTTTTAGTGTTGTGCGAGACAGTGTTTCATTGGACACATCCGCAATAAAATAATCAGTACCCAGCTCTACCGCTGTCAGACAAACACCGTTAACCGCGATACTATCGCCGAGTTGAACCGTCGCCATTGGCAACTTGCCCGTCTGAATCTTAAGACGGACATCACCCTCTTTAGGCGTAATGGCCGACACCTGCCCTATTGCCAAAATAATACCTGTAAACATGGCTTCTTTATTATTGCTTAAATTAATTGAGTCAAACTGAGCCGGAGATCGGGACCAACAGGCCGAACATCAACCAGTTTGAGTTGTTTTCTTCCGGCCATACCGGCCAACTCGGGCAGCGAAAATAATCCCCGACCTTTATCGCCCAATACACACATTGCCTGGTAAACAATCCATTCATCGACGCAGTTTTGCTTCAGTAAGGCACCGTTTAAAATTGCCCCCGCCTCGATGAGCAACTCGTTGATTTGCAGGGTCCCCAAAAATTTTAATGCGGCAGATAAATCAACAACTGCACCTTGTTGGCCGATTCTGACAATTTCACAGCCGGACTGTTCCAGTAATTGTGCTTTTTTTTCATCATCACAACAGGTTAAAACAACGGTGCGCCCAGGCAGTTTTAACATGTTCGCGTTGACTGGCATTCTTAACTGCGAATCCAGAACCACGCGTAATGGCTGCACCAGCGGTTTATCAATGCGGGCATTCAATTGCGGGTCATCAGCCAGAACGGTATTGATTCCGGTCATAATAGCTGAGCTTCTCGCTCTAAGCTTATGAACATCGGTCCGGGCCTGTGGCGAGGTAATCCATTTGCTTTCACCGCTGGCCAGCGCAGTCCGCCCATCCAGACTCATGGCCAATTTACTGCGAATATAGGGCAACCCCGTCTGCATCCGTTTGATAAAGCCAGGATTAAGCTTTTGAGCTTCTTCTTCCAAAACATGACAACGAACTTCAATGCCCGCCGCTCTTAACTTTGAAATACCTCGTCCTGATACCAGCGGATTGGGGTCTTGCATGGCGACAACAACACGAGCGACTTTTGCACTGATCAATGCCTCCGCGCAAGGTGGCGTCTTGCCATAGTGACTGCAGGGTTCCAGGGTCACATAGGCTGTGGCGCCGGATACGTCTCCTGCATTGTTAAGCGCTTCTACTTCAGCATGTCCTTCACCGGCCTTTTTGTGCCAGCCTTCACCCAAAATCTGCCCGTCTTTAACTAAGACACAACCAACGCGTGGATTTGGATCGGTTGTATATAAGCCCTTTTGGGCAAGCTTGATAGCCCGCGCCATCAACTCAGTATCACTATCCAGCAACAGATCTTCTCACTTTTTTTGTAGATGATTGATCATATCAGTGAATTCACTGACATCCTGAAAACTGCGATAGACAGAGGCAAAACGAACAAATGCGACATGATCCAGTTCGCTTAATTCTCGCATGACTTTTTCGCCCAACTCATTGGCGGTCACTTCACGTTCGCCTTTCGCCATCAGCTCTTTTTTGATCCTGTTGATCGCCGCTTCAATAGCATCGCTGCCTACCGGTCTTTTTTCCAGTGCCCTCAACATGCCGGAACGCAGCTTATTTTCATCAAAAGGTTCTCTTGCCCCGCCCCGTTTTACAATTCTTGGCAAGCTTAATTCGACAAACTCATAAGTAGTGAATCGTTCTTTACAGACAATGCATTCACGCCGCCTGCGGACTTGGTCGCCTTCGTTAGAAAGTCTTGAATCAACGACTCGGGTGTCTTGTGTCCCACAAAATGGACATCGCATAATCAACTACCAATAGTAAAGCTGCTTGTGGCTAAGTCGTTTAAAACCGAACATTTTATATTAATTAACCTTAAAATTCTGAAAATTGTTCAACCTTTGTCTGCATTGGTTAAACTACAACGCTTTTTGAAAGCGATCATCCATTCTTCGACACCATGAACGAACCAGAAGGCGTCATCAAATTTGAGCTTCATCATGCTCATGCCCCTTTACCTGCCGGAATTGACCTGTGTCCTGTTAATGCCTGGCGAACACTATTTCACCGGCTAGGACTGATCGGTCAAGACCCTGGAAGATACGGCGGATACGGATTTGGCAATATCAGTTTCAAATCAGACAACACAACAGGTCAATTCATTATTAGCGGCACTCAGACCGGACATCTTGAAGCATTGGAAACGGAACATTATGGCATGGTCACTGGCACTGAAATAATAAAGAACCGTTTAACCTCTACCGGATTATCAAAACCTTCATCCTAAAAAGAGCAGTTAAAACTTGCTAAACTATCTTAAGTAATTGATATCAATTGAGAATGAGGCGCTTATGCAAGAGATCATGACTCACCCATTGGGTGAAGGCCAATCAAAAGCATTGTTACCCTTAGCCGAACCCGTAACGGTCGACACATTTGGCGGGCGGATTCATGTCGAATGGAATCCGCAAGCGGCCGTAACGCCGTTGGGACAGTTGCCGTTTTTTATCGACTACCTGCACGTCAGTGGCTT
>JAGXSU010000061.1 GCA_018333785.1 Methylomicrobium sp.
AACACCAAAAATCGATTGTGCGTTATTTCGATTGTGGAGTTTTTCCATCCGTCGCTGATAATCCAGAAAAGACGGGCTTTGCGTGAAGAACACCGAGAAGGCACTCAGAACGGCATCTTCTATCCGGTATTTCTGATTGTTGCCGGGCTTACGGGAGTCCGGTAAGTCTTCGAAGGTGCGGCGTATCAGGTCAATTATTTCCAAGTCCATTTGTATCTACCTATGGCTTTATTAATGTTGCGATTGATTGGTTTTAAGTGTCCCTCATTTTATCAGGGTTTTAAATTGGGAATTGCTGGATAATTTTACTCTTGTCAATTTTATACCTAATGTTGTTTATAATTATTGTTATTTTACTTACAAGCTGATGTTACTCAGCCTCATCCCAAAAAGATTATCATTTCTGGATAAAGAAAGAACAGCGCTCTATACAGACTACCTGATTTTCAACCAAGGCCTGGAAACGGCGACAAGCCGGTCGGCGATGCTCGACGGTGAAGTGAAACATGACCAATTAACCCGTCACCTGTCTGCGAGGCTATTCACCACCGAAGACCTGTGGGTTGATGTCAAACCCACCGTGCGTCAGATCGAGCGGGACGACGGCTGCCTGATCTTCGACGACACCGTCCAGGAGAAGGCGTTTACTGACGAGAACGAGATGATGTGCTGGCACTATGACCACTGCAAAGGCCGCTCGGTCAAAGGCATCAACCTGCTGAATGCGTTATACCACAACGGGGACGTGACAATCCCGGTCGCCTTCGAAGTGGTGAAGAAGCCGCATCCGTTTTGCGACATTAAAACCCGCAAGGTCAAGCGGGCGGCGAAGTTCACCAAGAACGAACTGACGCGGCCAATGGTCGCCACCTGCGTGGCGAACGCCATCAAGTCACGCCGTGTCTTGACCGATGCTGGTTTACGTCGAAAGAGAACTTCGAGTTCATCCTCAAGAAAGGCAAACACTTCACCAGCGCCTTGAAGGACAGCCGCTGGGTGGCGTTGACCGAAACAGACAATAACGAAAGACGCTTTGTGCGGATCAGTCAGCTGGACTTGACGGATCAACAGGCGGTGCGCGGCTCGATGAAGGACTTCCCCCCAGAAAGTACTGTTCGTCCGGCGGGTCTTTTACCCGCAGGGCACAAGACAAACAAAGACGGCAGCACCGGTTTGTCGCCATGGTTCGCCAGCATCAGATGTGCGACCGGTACACCGGAATGTCGCCGCGCCCAAGGTACCTCATTGATCCGCAACTTGCCGCTACTCGAGGTGATGCGCGGCACTGCACAATTCAGACAACAGGTCTGTTCAAAGAAACTCAAATACTGCCACTGCCGTTCAACGGTATCATGAATCGAACAGCGCCCGTTCATCTCATCAGGAAAGCGGGAGCCCGCTGCGAATCCGATCCGCAAATGGAGCTCACTTCGCGCCGATTCGTCAGTTGTAACGGTCACATCGTTGACCTGCCAGGGAGTATGCAGGCCTAAAGCCATGTTGAATAATGCTTCACTGTTCATCGCTATGGTTTCTCAGTAGTACTCACTGTATTTCACGTAGAGCCCTGCGCTGTATACCCAGGATCGCACCAATTCGAGCTGGAAGAAGTTGCGCGACAATTTAGATAGGGCGCCAATCCGCAGGAGCTGGCGTTCGCCAGCAGAACGGGCATGCATCGCACTGAACAGTTCATCGCCAGTTTGAAAGATGGAATTGGCATAATCAAGAGCAATCCAGGCTGCTTCGGTCAATAGCAAGCGTTTGCCGTCGCGCTGGAATAGCTTTTGTCCGAGTGAGTCTTCGAGTTGACCTAATTGGATGCTGCTGAGTGCCGACTTTGAAACAAGCAGACGCTTGGCAGCTCAAGTCGGGTTGCTATCGTTGGCGATTATCCAAAATAACGCAAGTAGCCCCTGTGATAATTAAGCGAAGCTATTTTACATTCACAAAAAAGAACATATCCATTAATTACATATATTGGATGAGTTAATGGCCGATTGCTAGTATGGCAGTGTATTGATCACTTTGAGGAGATCGTCATGAATACCACCATCCGCCATTGCATCCACTCACCCCCCTAAGCGACGGAGGCCAGCCATGACTGCCTGGATTGCCAACGTGGCCCTGGCAGCACCTAACCTACTGTTTTTGGCTGGGTTAATTGCCTCGGCAAAAATACCCGCAAAAACGCAAGCCATAGCCTAAATTTGCATTGGCCTGTGCTTAATCTTTGGAATTACTTCCCCCGACCTAAGGCTCTCTATCCAGCGACTGGCCTGCCTTACTGGACAGGGATTAGCACCCACTGGAATACACGACCGACCTTGCCTAGCCGCACTGATCCCAATTATTGATTGAAAAGCTCCGAAATTGTAATAACAAAGCCAGTCTTGTGGCTCAGCTCGATTTTAACCTAACATTTTTGAGGAGGTATTAAGTGCTCTCAGCACAACACTGTATAGCATCATTGCCTTGCGCAGTATGCGGAAACAATCAGACAAAAATCATTGCCAAAAAAGACCGAAATGGACAGCCGCTTACTAACGTAATGTGCGTAAACTGCGGTTTGGTCTGGGTCGATCCTCAGCCGACTATTGAATGTACTGAAAAGTTTTATTCTTCTGAGTATCGAAAACAGTACAAAAAGGCTTTTCAACCAAAACACAAGCACTGTTATCGAGAAGCGCTGAGAGCCATAGATAGAACCACTCGCTTTCTATCTGTATATAGAGATGGTATGCGAGTGCTTGATGTAGGCTCAGGGGCAGGTTTTTTCGCATACATCTTACAAAGGATGGGAATCTTAATTGACGGAATTGAGCCTAATGAAGAGTATGCAAACTATGCACTATCTAATCTTCACTTGAACACCATAAGAACTGGATTTCTTCGAGATTTAACAACTGAAAACGAATATGACCTAATAACCATTAATCATGTGTTCGAACATTTGCCCAATCCTCGCGAAGCAATGCTACAAATTCACAAACTACTTAAAAAAGGCGGGCATGTGCTAATGGAGATACCTAATATCGAGGCGACTTATCATGCACCAAATAAAATATTTCATGTCGGTCATCTTTACTGGTACAACCCTAATACAATTCGAGCTTTGGCGCTTCAACTCGGCTTTGTTATTGATGATGTACAAATTATAAATGGCACCAAGCACATCAATATAGTGCTAACAAAAAGCGACGAATCACCAGCGTCAGAAATAGAAGTTAATTCATTGGTTGCGGGCAATGCTGAAAATGTCTCAGAGGTGCTTCAGCAGCACACCCTGCTAAGACATTTCTTGACACCCGCCCCTTATGTGAGATTTTTGAGAAAAAGTCATCAGTATTTCAAAGAGCAGATCTATATCAAAAAGTTTAAAAACGGCAAAGACATCTGCGATTCCGTATGCAATAAATTGTTTTCAATTCAAAACCCAAAATATCCGGGGTCAGGGTCAGAGTAAATTTACTCTGACCTCGAATTACTATCGCGCTAATAATCCGGCAAGATCAACACGGAATTAAGTTTGAGAAGTGTTGGCATTTTATTAATGCAAACAAACTTAGTGGCTAAAACTGGAAGTGCTGTGCCATATACCCGAGGCTCATTGCAGAATTGACTCAATGTCAGGGAGTGCAGGTGTCAACATAAAACCATTGAGTTCGTCTGAGCGATAATTATTTATTTCGTAACCGGACCGTTGAATTTATTTGCCGGCGCTTGCTTTTAAGGAGTCGCACTTGATGTGATGCCTGTAACCCTAGCCAAGAAAAACTATTGGAGCTTATCGATGTCCGAACTTTTAAAATCCGTCAAACTCTCGCTCAATCACTTCCTGGTGGGAGCATTCGCAATCCTGCCCGTCTATATCGTCGTGCAGATCTTCGTCTGGCTGGTCAGCTTTGTGCTGCAGTCCGTTTTCGATGTCAGGGAATGGATGGGGCATTATTGGATTACCGCCGCTGTGTTCATTGCCGTCTATGCACTGCTGGTGTATATCGGTCGGGAGTTGGCGAAATACCGGCAGTCCCTGATCATATCCCTGTTTGACATGCTCATCGAGCGGGTACCGTTCCTGAGCGGCGTCTACCGGGTCAGCAAGAAGGTGATCGACATGTTCCGCGGTCAAGACGGGAATCCGGTGCGGGAAGTGGTCTACGTGGAATACCCCAAAGACGGCGTATGGGTGCCAGCCTACGTAACCAACCGGGAGGACGACCGCTATGTGCTCTATATTCCTACCTCGCCGAATCCCACCAATGGCTTCACAGTGATTATCCATGAATCCAAGGTAATTAAATCGGAATTGAATTTTGAGGAAGTCACCAGCTTTATGATCAGCGTAGGTTCCGATTTTCCCAAATCATACGAAGCGAGGAACCTGCCCCGGTAAAGAACCCAATGGCAAAACGCGATGATTGTTAGCCAAGTAAATGTCAAAAGCTGGTGTTTCGCTTACCGAGTGATTGCGAGGAAAATTTCATGACAAAAATTGAACTGCTTAGAACAGAGTTGATTGCTTACGCAAGAACCCTGTATCGCTTTTTGGGTGGCATCACAGTTGGCCTTGTGCTAGGTATCCCCACTTTGTTCCTGTTTGGCGATACCCTGTTATCGTTGCTCGGACATGGTCTTATAGCGCTCGGACATGCTTTGCATATACTGTTCGAGCTTTTTGAATCAATAGCCGAACATTTCTTTGAGTGGGCCTTCCATCTGTCTAAGAGAACGTCGGAAATTATCTTTTTCTGGAGCAGCTTAACCATCGCCATTGGCTTAATGGTTTATCTCATGCGCATGGCGAAAATTGTTTCGCGACGGGCATACTCCACCGTTCAGGAGCGACGATTGGCGCTGGCCGAATCATCTAAAATCGTCGTCTGGATTCGGATTGCTCTTATCACCAGCTCGCTGAGCGCGACCCTTTTACTTTTCACATGAATAGTCCTGACTTTCATCTAGACCCGCTTGTAGTTTATTTTTGCGGCTTATTTTAGATGAAGGTCTGAAAGATTCGGGAAAGAGCATGAACCTGTTTTTAATCTCAATTTGATACTTTTTAGGCTGTAGTGAATGAATGATTTTTTAAGTAAAACCCCGGTACGATCCTTGATTCCCGGCATTTTATTATCCGCTCTTTTATTGCAGGGCTTTATGGTGTTGCGTGAATTCATACTAACAGGGTCCTGTGAAAGAACCCCCTATCAGCATGGCATTGACAAACCGGAAATAGCCGATTGGACCTCTTAGCATCAATAAGGAATAGCAGGCAATAATTACCCGGCTTAAACCCGATAAATTTTTACCTTTCCTCCTGGTTTTGAGAGGAAGGAGAAATATTATCGCAGCAAAAGATAACAATTATTATAGGCATCGAGCTGCGGTATTAGAAATTCAATCAGAAAAAAGTAACTTAAAGGTGGCTATTTGTTAAACAAACTGAAACGTGTTAATCTTACGATCTTGCACAAAGGATGCAAGTTGCATGGTTCCAACATAAAATTACCGTATTGATTATGGCTCAGCTTTCCAAAGACCTTCAGCGTTATTTTTTTGAAGAATCGCCTGGCGATCCACTTACCTTGGCCAATGTACTGAGGTTGGCAGGTGAGCGCACCTTCGGTTTTTTGTTTGTCTTGCTGGCACTGCCCTCGGCACTCCCGGTTCCGGCGGCGGGCTATGCCCTACCGTTTGGATTGGTGTTGTTTTTGCTGGCGGTTCAGTTGCTGATCGGTAGCAAAAGTCCTTGGCTGCCAGGGTGGATCATAAACCGGCCAATCGCCTTGAGCCGGTTGCAGGCATTCGTGAAGCACGGTATTCCCTGGATACGACGCATCGAGGGCTTGACAAAACCGCGGCTGACTCCCTTATGCTCAAGCGGACCGGGTCGCGCGTTGATCAGCTGCGCGGTTGCGTTGATGGCACTCTTTATGATGGTTCCCGTTCCGGGTACCAATACCCTGCCTGCTATCGGCATTTTCGTCACCGGCCTCGGACTCCTGCACGATGATGGAGCCATTAGTCTGGTCGGACTGGCGATGTGTTTGATAGCTGCCATCTTCTCAGTATCCATCCTGTATGGCTTGTTTATGGGCGGCACCCTGCTCTTCAGTTTAAACGGACAGCCATGAGCGAAAATAGCTGCGGCAGCCAAATAAAAAACGGTCTCAAAAAGTTTCTTGGGCCAATCTCCCGTGAAAATTAAACAACATCTGCCTTCGTCTAACTTCATGCAATTAAGCCTATGACAACCTATAGCAGTGATCTTCTGATGATGCTGGGTGCAGAAGTAGTGCTGACAGCCATTGGCGGCGAGCTATTTTTGAAAGGTGTGCTGGCTGTAGCAGTGTGGTTACGGGCGATTCTTTGGGCAGTAACGTGGTGAATATTGCCCTTATCTTCGGTGTTGCCCTGATTTTTGCTCCGGTTAGAGTTCAATGGCAACAACTTCGCCGTGATTTTGTGCATGCTCTCATCATACCGTTGCTAAGCTTTTGGTTTTCGGTGAACGCCATGCTATCCCGCATCGAAGGCGGTCTGTTACTCATGATTTTTGTGCTGTCGCCGTGGGTGCGTCGCAACCCGAACTGGTTACCGTTTTGCTCGCTTGCATTCGTGGTCATGATGACATCGGCGTCGGCACATTGTTGGGAAGCAATCTCTTCAATGGCTTGGCGATCGTCGGCAGCGCTGCAAGGACTCAGCCGATCTCTGTCAAAACGGAGGAACTTGCTGTGACTCTGGGCATGGGATTATTATCTGTGCTTTTGCTGTTTCCCGAGAGAACCTGCTTGATTGGACGCGGACGAGGAGTTTTACATCTTGCCACGTATGCCGTTTTTGTTACGACCATCGTAGTTTCCAGACATACAGGATAACTCACTCAAACAGGAACCAAACATGTCTTTTTCAACAATGCACGGTTGTCACCGTAACGATTCCCCTGCCCGGCACGCCGAGGCCGCGGAAACCGTTGCTGCCAGCCTCTCGGTAGAACCCGCTGATGGCCTCGATAAGGCAGAGGCCGCTATCAGGCTTGCCAATCACGGCCTAAACCAGCTGGTTGGCAAGCCACCGCGCCCGGCTTGGCTCAAGTTTTTTGATCAGTTCCGTAACTTCTTGGTCATCGTACTACTTGGGGCTGCGGGGCTAGCCGGTTCAGTAGGTGATATCAAGGATGCAGTCATTATCGGCATTGTGGTTCTGTTCAACGCTACACTGGGTTTCTTTCAGGAACACCGCGCCGAAGCGGCCCTGGCCGCACTCAAGAACATGCTGGCTCCGACCGCGCGCGTTCGTCGTAACGGACAGGTTGCACAAATATTGGCGACCGAATTGGTACCGGGCGATGTCTTGCTGTTGGAATCTGGTGACCGTATCCCGGCGGATGCGCGTGTATTACAGGCCCATTCAGCCGAAGTAGCAGAAGCCGCGCTCACCGGTGAATCGCAGGCGGTAAGCAAAAGCCCGGAAGCCGTGGCAAAAAATGCGATATTGGCTGAACGCCGCTCGATGATTTACATGAATACTGTTGTCACGCGCGGCCGTATCGAGGCTATCGTCACCGCGACCGGGATGTGCACCGAGATGGGCAAGTTGGCGAGTTTACTGGCTGAGACCGTCGAGTTCGCCACACCTTTACAGATTCAGCTGGATCGACTAGGTAAGAGCCTCGCCTTAATTGCCGGGGTTGTGGTCACATTGATTTTTACAATTGGCATCGAACGTGGCGATGACCTGGTGGGAACGGCAATGACCGCGATTGCGCTTGCGGTGGCTGCCATTCCCGAAGGACTGCCAGCGGTGGTAACCGTCACACTCGCACTTGGTATGCACCGGATGGCCAAGCGTCACGCTATCGTCAAGAAGCTGGCAGCGGTCGAAACCCTGGGCTGTACAACGGTGATTTGTTCCGATAAAACCGGCACGCTGACCTTGAACCAGATGACTGCGCGCCGGATTTTTTATAGAGGGCGTAATTTTGCCGTCAGCGGTGAAGGATACCGTGGTGAAGGCAACATTACGCCGGAGGACGGGCGGCCCATGGCCGACCTAAGCAGTATGCGCTACCCGGCAGCACTTTGCGCCGATGCCCGAATTCACCATGGTGAGCTGATTGGCGATCCCACTGAGGGCGCTTTGCTGGCCCTGGCTGAAAAGATATCCTCCGAAACGCCCCTGGAAGCCCTGAAGGAACGTTACCCTCGTATTGCCGAAATTCCTTTCGATTCAGCCAACAAATTCATGGCCACTTTCCACGCTGCGGGTGACATCGTGCAGCTATGGGTGAAAGGTGCGCCGGACGTGCTGCTTAATCGCGCCGGGCGCTGGCTTGCTGAAACAGATGAACAACCACTGGATGCCTCTGCTCGCAGCACATTTATCGCTCAGAACGCTGCCTTGGCCGAACAGGCCATGAGAGTACTTGCTGTTGCAGGGCGTTGCATTGCAGTCGATGAATTCGATCCCAAGGGGGATCTGATGCACTGGACTCGCGATTTAACGCTGATTGGGCTGGTTGGCATCATCGACCCACCTCGCCCGGAAGCCCGAGATGCCATTTGCGTCTGTCAAGGCGCAGGCATCGCAGTGAAAATGATTACCGGAGATCATCGGACGACCGCAGCCGCGATTGCCCAAGCTCTTGGTCTTGTCGGCGACACTTGTGAAGGCAGCGAAATCGAAGGTCTGGAAGCAACCGAGCTGGCTGAGCTTGTCGAACGCACTGCGGTGTTCGCGCGCGTGGCGCCCGAACACAAGCTGCGCATCGTCGAAGCATTAAAGGCGCACGGCCACGTCGTGGCGATGACCGGTGACGGGGTCAACGACGCACCGGCTCTGAAAGCCGCCGATATCGGGGTAGCCATGGGTATCACCGGCACCGAAGTGACAAAAGAAGCCGCAACACTGGTACTCACCGACGATAACTTCACCAGTATCGTGGGTGCGGTAAAAGAGGGGCGTACAATCTACGACAACATCATAAAATTTGTGCGATTCCAGTTGTCGACCAATATTGGCGCGATTCTTACCGTGCTGGGGGCGACGCTCTTGGGCATGCCAACGCCCTTTACCGCCATTCAGATTCTTTGGGTCAACATCATCATGGATGGGCCACCAGCCATGACCCTCGGCGTGGAGCCCGCAGCCTATGGCATTATGAATGTCCCACCTCGTCGATCGGATGTCGGCATTTTGACAGGCCGTCGTATGCTGCGATTGACGTTTTATGGCTTGACGATGGCTCTGGGTACGCTCACGGCCTATGCCTGGGGCGAACGGCACGGAAATCATGCTTATGCGGTGACGATGGCTTTTACCACTTTCGTGCTGTTTCAGTTTTTCAATATATTCAACGCCCGTTCCGAACACGGTAGCGCTTTCAATAGACAGTTATTTGCCAATCGCAAGCTTTGGCTTGCCTTGGTCGTTGTGGTTGTCTTGCAGGTAATGGTCGTTCACATGACATCCGCGCAATTGATATTCGATACTGTCGATTTGAGTTTGGCCGATTGGCTTTTGTCCGTGCTCTTAGCATCAACCGTTCTAGTGCTTGAAGAGACGCGAAAGCTGCTATTTTGGTTATTCAGACACTTATTCAGGCTTTTCGCTAGCAAGCAATCCGGCAATTCTTAAGGCGTTACCATTATGTTTACAATCCATGGCGTTACCGGCCAGATATTCAGTGGTACGCTGGAAGAAATGCAGCGAGTACATGAGCTCAAACAATCCAAGTCCATCCGGGCTATTGCCCATGAGGGTGACGAATTAGGCGGTGTCGGAACTGAAAACAGGCGAAAACAAGAGGAAGCCGAACGGGCCTACCGGCTTATGCTCCCCAAAAATCTTGAACGAGGCCCTCTCTATCATGCCAACCAGATTATGCAGCAACAGGTGATCACTGTCTCGTCCGATGTCGATGTGGCACAGGCATGGCGCATTTTGCGTGATCACGGCATCCATCAGGCACCGGTACTGGACTGCGGAATGAGACGGTTGGTGTTGTCAACGAGCGCAATCTATTGACTGCCATCAATATTGATGGCGATCAGATCGTCGAATCGATGAATAGGCGGGTGGAGCACGTCATGACCACCCCAATTGTCGCCGCTGCACCAGTGACGGATATTCGGAGAATCGCCTCAGTCATGATCAATCAAGACTTAGACGGGGTACCAATGATCAAGGGTTATTAGTGGGCTTTATTACCCGTGGTGATATTTTGCGAGCGGTAGTTAAGGAACCGCCGCTAAGCCTATGGCAATGATTGCCTGTGCATCAAATCAGCACGACGCCATTGTATTTTATCTGGCGGACGGTCTGGCGATTTCGCTTGCCGCTATAACTCACGGAATGTGTATTCTCGGCCTTTTTGAACACCCGTGACCTGGATCCAACTCAAATCGCCGTCCGCCATCGTCATCATGTCTATTGCTGTTGCCCCAATCGTAGTGATCAGAAAATCAGCTAACAAACACTAATTCTGCTTATTTTCTCTTCTTAGAATGACCCAGTTAAAAGCTTACTCAACATCAATTTTATAATTCAAACCAGGAAATATCTCTACAAAACCGAGAATTATCGATTTTTCGGGTATCGGACAGAATGGCAAAACTCAAGTTCATGAATTTACTGAACAGATACGAATATAGAAGTCAGCTCCGCAACCATAAGGAGCCACTGATGAATAATGTTTTCAGCTAACTGAATGTCGCAAATTTGGCCGATAGGGTGAGGTCGTCAATGGCTTCTTTGGAGACCTCCACTCCGCAGAATCTGGATTGGCTGACTGACAGCTTTGGAGAAGCGCAAGTGACAAAAATGGGTCGGTTTGCCCCAGTCACTATTAGAAAAAATTGAATTTTTTGAATGGCAGCTATGGAGAAGTTTCACATAGTTTATAAGTCGGTATTTTCTATCAGACCTTTGCTAATGCCTGAGGTTTTCTATGTATTTTATCCCAAGCAACTTAAGCAATACCGTCCTGAAAGCCTTCCCAATTGGATAAAAAACTCGGGAGCCGATCTTTGAGCCAAAGAATAAATAATTGACTCGATTGAAAATTCCAAAAGGCGTACTTAACAATGCAAGGATCTGGATAGCGTCAGGCCCGTAATAGATGACATCTTTAAACTTGACGACCATGCCTTGGTCTATGTCAAGGCCTGCTGCCGTTATCTCATCCATAATTTCACTGGGTTGACGGGCATCGACCAAATGTAATCGCCCTACCGCGTCCCGGATTCGAATGTATTTGCAATACGTCCTGCAGTCAGGGCATTCGCCATCGTAAACGAGCCAAATATCATCATTATTGATCTTTTTCATTGCGTGATGAGTCTCAAAATCAACCAATAACAAGATTTCAAGCCACGAAGTTGAGAATCGTCAAGTAATGGCTGAAACTACCCAGTAATACAAGAATATGCCAAATTCCATGGAAATAACTGACTTTCCCATCGTGCAGGTAAAAAAACACCCCGACGGTATAAAAGATGCCCCCCACACAACAGGCTGTAAAAACCTGCCAGGGCAAGACCTGCAACAAGGGGTTGATAGCAACCACCATCAACCAACCCATCGTCAGGTAAATAATCACTGGAAGCACCCGGTTGCCCTGCTTCGGCATTAAGTCCAGAATGATTCCCAACAATGCCATGCCCCAGGTAACTGCAAATAATGGCCAACCCACGCTGTCGCGAAGTGTTACCAGCGCAAACGGAGTGTAAGTCCCTGCAATCAGAAGATAAATGGACACATGGTCGAGTTTTGAAAAGACGGCCTTGGCGTTGCCACTGGACGAATGATAAAGGGTCGCAAACACAAAGGTCAGGATAAGTGCGCCCCCATAGATACTGAACGTGATGACCTTCCACAAATCACCAGTAAAGATAGCGATGGATATCAGCCAAGCAATTCCACAAACAGCAGCTATCGCACCGAATAAGGCGGTGACCGTATTTAATCGCTCTGCTTTACTCTCAAACACCAAACCAAGCCTGCCTGTTTTGATTCTCTGATGCCATAAAATTAGCCACAGCATACAGAACCCTCAGCCAGCCGAACAACCCAAGCAGGCTTAAAACCACTTAACAAACATTTCAACGCAGTCAACCAAGGATGATTGTTTGTCAGTAACTAAACATATGGCAATATGTTATCCATTGATTATTACCCTATTGCGTCAATAGCTTGACCATAGCTAAAGCAGGGGTTAGTGAGTTGTTAGTAGGTTATGTTGGAAGATAAAAAAACTAAAATTGAAATTAAGCACAATAAAGCGCATCATTTGATGAATTATTTGGAGTTATGCCATGAGAACCACAATAGTATTAGACGATGAATTGCTGGCAAAAGCGCAGGCATTGACCAGCCTTCAGGAAAAATCCAGCTTAGTGAAAGAAGCGTTGAAAGCATTGATAGAACGGGAAAGCGCAAAAAGGCTGGCCAACTTGGGCGGTACAGAACCAGGATTGGAAGCGATCCCTCGAAGACAAACGAACGCCTAGCTAGATGATCCTGGTCGATACCTCGGTCTGGATAGATCACCTGCGCAACAACGATCCAGTCCTTGCAGAATTGCTGCTGCAAAATAAAGTGCTTTGCCATCCTTTTGTTAGGGGAGAATTGGCGTTAGGTAACCTACAACAGCGTAACAAAATTTTGATCGCCTTAGACAATTTGCCACAAGCACCGCTGGTTTTTACCGAGGAAGTCAGTTTTTTCATCGAAAGCAACCAACTATTTGGCTTGGGCATTGGCTATATTGACGCGTATTTGCTGGCTTCGACCAGGTTAATAGGGAACGCCAAGCTATGGACACGCGACAAGCGTTTGTTGTTAGTCGCCACAAAGCTCGAATTGGCAGCGAATGTTGAAGCTTATAACTAGTACTTAATATCATCACAGATGGCATTAAATAAAGCACATCCGGAAAACCTTATTGAAGAATACGAGCTATTTGTATCTATAAATCAGCAAGATATATTATTACCTAGTTTGTTTTTTAGCTTTCTCTAAACCGGACTGTGGCTCATTTCAACCAACGCATTCTATTTCGGCCAAAACCGGTCGTTGAGGATGCTGGCGAAATTTTTCATCCCTGAGTCTAGCGAATGGCAGCTTTTCGGCAAACAACTTTGCTACCTCTTTGGCTTGACCCGGCCATCAAGAGACAGTCACCAATTTTCAGCGAAGGACAGGTAACTGGCTCATTGCTGCCGATGATTTGGCTTTGATCAATAATCCAGCGGGCTTTTAGCTTCTTTAATCGTCACACTCGGCACCGTGTGGGTGTAGATCATCGTCGTTTTCAAATCGCTGTGGCCTAGCAATTCCTGAATGGTGCGAATATCGACGTTGGCCTGTAAAAGATGACTGGCGAAACTGTGGCGAAAGGTATGAGCCGACGCGCGTTTAGTGAGGCGGCTTTTGCGTACAGCACATTTAATCGCACGTTGCACATGTGTTTCGTGCAAATGCCAACGTCGGTAGTCTTCACTGCCCGGCACCAAAGTCAGCGATTTAGCGGGGAACAACCATTGCCAGGCAAATTCCTTGGCGGCATTTTTATATTTGACGTCCAACGCATTGGGTAAAAACACCCCGGCAGTTTTTGCTGCCAAATCTTGCTCATGCAGGGCCGCCACATGCTCAATTTGGGCGGCAAGCTCAGCCGTCAACGTTGATGGCATCGGCAGGGTACGATCTTTTTGGCCTTTGCCATCATGCACGGTCAACACCTGCATATCGAAATTCAAATTCTGTACCCGTAATTTCAGACATTCGAACAAGCGCAAGCCGCAGCCATACAACAGTTTTGCGATCAAATCATAAGGCGGTTTTAACAATCCGATAACCCGATCCACTTCAGGGCGCGACAATACTACCGGAATGTATGGCCGCCGTTTGGCTCGCACCACGCCTTCAACTTTACCAAACTCCTTTTGTAACACGTTCTTGAATAAAAACAGCAGCGCATTGAAGGCCTGATTCTGGCTGAACGCGGCGACCTGTTTGTTAATGGCGAGATGACTCAAAAAGCCTTTGACATCGTCCATGCCCAACGAATAAGGTTAGATTTTGTGAGCAAGGCGAACCAAAATCTGAACCGTTTGTTGGACAAGCCCGGCCCGGGTGATTTAGCGTGGGGTGGATGCTTTATATAAGAAAATAGCTTTTTGTCGTTTTGAAGGTGTCGCGACTCGTGGTGAGAGGCGACAGCTTTTCAAGCCTTAAACCGTTGCTAATATCGCAACAGGAACCTAAAGAACCGGCTTTTGGACGCATTATAGTCTGATTTCGGGCTGAGCGACGTCCTCGGCAGCCGAATGCCGATGCGGAACTCTTCGAAGAACGCGCGAGTCGGCTACATAACCGAAGCAACCTGTGGAATAGTGGCTGATCGGCTTAACGGGAGAGTGGAGATCTTCGGTATCCTCGTTTTGACAATACGCATGTCGCCGCCGCAACACGGGCACTTCAGAGCCGGACGTTTTTTCAGCCAGGCCAAGGCCTGATTCGGATTGACGCCGAGTAGTAGTTGCAACAGGCTAATCAAGCCTTTGCTGTTGGGATGCAAGAAACCGAAGTTGCGCGTCCGTCGAAATCCTTTCGGTAAAATATGACGCAGCATCAGCCATAAAAACTCAGCGCCCGGCACGGTTCGGGTTTGTGTGCGTTGGGTCTTGCTGTCTTGGTAACGGAAGGTCACCTGGCCGTCTTGACTGGCGATGATGTCCTTTTCCTGGATGACGCCTTTATAAAGATAACGCCCCAAATAAACCAGCGCCTTGTCGCCGTTACCGACCGACTTGACGTCGACGACCCAGGTTTCGGGATACCGTTCCGGCAGAGCCAAGCCTTCCTGGTTAATCGCATCGAGCAATTTTGCGCGGAACACTTTGGCCAGCGCCTTGTGATTGAACAAATAGCCGGTGCCGCTTTGACGTGAGTGGGGCTTTTTGCTTTGGTCCTTACCGGTCTTGGTTCGCCACAGTCGTCGTTCAGTATCGATGGCGGCAGCCGGCATGACAACGTGCACATGCGGGTGGTAGTCGAGTCGGCGGGAATGGGTGTGCAGCACCGAGATCGCCCCGGCGCGTCCCTTGAGCTGGGCGTCGTTTTGAGCAAACGTGTTCAGCGTTTCCCAACTGCAACGCATCATCACGTCGTACAGGGTGCGTTGCTGTTGCCAGGCCAGCACTCTGAATTCCTTCGGCAGCGTAAAGGTGATGAGGAAATACTCGGCCGGCACTTGTTTTTTCAGTTGCCGCTCCAACCATTGTTGGCTCTCGTGTTGTTGGCAATGCGGACAGTGGCGATGACCGCAGGAATGTGGGATAAAGTTCTGGTGATCGCAGTCCTCGCAGTGGGCTTGCATCAGGGGGCTGTGCGTGGTACGGCACAGTTTCATGGCGGCCAGTGCCTTCAGGTGGCTGGGTAAGAGCGAACCTGCGTACTGTTTCCGCAACTCGGCTTCAAAGGTTTCGATCAGAGACGCGAGGCGGATCATTGGACGGTCCCCCAGGCGATGACAAAGCCGCCCATCAAGGCATTGATGAGTTGGCTGGCGTTACGGTCAGTACCGTCGGTCAAATGTGTATAACGGGCGGTGGTCAGAATGCTGTGGTGACCAAGAATTTTTTGGACTTCAAGCAGGTCAACGCCGGCTTCAATCAGATGTGTGGCATAGCTATGCCTTAAACAGTGCGGTGTGATGTTTTTTTTAGACCGCATTCCTTGGCGACCTTACGCAACGCCGTTTGCACGCCGCCACGATCCAGTGGTGTGGTGGCCGCATGCGCCGACTTCGGACCGCCTTGGCGGCTGGGAAACAGCAACACCGGATTGCGGTGAACCAGCCAAAAGCGGCGTAGTAAGGTCAGTGTCGTTTCCGGCAACGGTACCAAGCGGTCTTTATTGCCTTTGGCATCCCGAATATGAACACGCTGACGCGCGGCATCGATATCGCCCACCTGAAGCCGTAAGCCCTCGCCGAGGCGCAGTCCGAGACTGTATAGCGTAAAAAAGAACACCCGGTAACTGACCGAACGGGTCGTCATAAACACACGCTGTGCCTCTGCAACCGTGACGATATCCGGCAACCGCTGACCCTTCGGCGGCTTGATCAAATCCAAATGCGCCCACTGCTTGTTTAGCACATGCTGATAGTAAAACTTGAGACCGTACAGATCGAGCTTCACGGAACTCCATGAGTGGGTTGCCAATAAATCGGAGAAATACTCTAGCAATTGCGCCTCGGAGAGGTCATGAATTTGTTCATCGAAATACGCACCGATGCGCCGAATGGCTCGGGAATAGGCCTCGACCGTCTTCGGTTGAAGCCCCTTGAGTTTCAGGTGTTTGAGATGTGTTTGATAGTTTTGCTTGAAATCGAAAGTGGATGATGCTGTCATAGTCGTGTAACCTCATGATTCGTCGTGGAATTTTCCCTCGTATAAAGAGGGCGTGAGGTTACATTTTATCGTCAATCAAACAGCACGGCTTTTCTCCGCGTTAGCGGCTTCGTCCAACAAGCCGGTATCCTTGCTCTTGGTAAAGGTTTGAAACTGCTGTAGCCAATAGCGGTAGGCTTGCCAAGCCTTGTTCGAATAATGGCGTACATTGATAGCGTTTTTCAGTTGTTCATAAATGGCTTCCCAGTTGGCTCCAGTCAATTTCATCGGTTGATCTGTCACTTCAGGCTGTGGCATTTCCCGTTTTGTTGCAGGCAGACCGACCTGACTGGAAGAGTCCGGGGTCGGCGTGCCTGATGACGAAGAAAGCAGAGGATTGTTAGCATTTTTAGCGGTAGAATTGGAGATCGGTGTCGGCGGCGATTGAAGGGTGCCTATCATTCGATAATAAATGGTACTAGCCCGGCGAGCGACCATTCTTTGCGCATCGGATTGCCCCTTGCTTTGCAATTTTTCGTCAAACCCGGCATAACTAGCGGTAAGCTTCGGGTCCGAAGCGTACTTTGCGCAAAAATCCAGATAAAACCTAAGCCACTTATGAAAATCAGGGCGTTGCTGATCCGGAATATTGCGTAAGCAAAGCTGCGACTCGAACGTCTGACTTAAGGATGCGGTAACGATCAACATGACAACCTCCAATTTCACCTATTGGCTCAGTTTGGATGATATACGGAAGGTAAAAGTCCTTGCAGTTCAGAAATTTAGTGTTGCAACCCAGGTTTCATGGTAGATATACTGTTAACAGCTTCATAACTTGTTATGTATAAGACGGAGTAGCACTTCAAATCGCAATGGGCCAAGCTAAAACGATATACATTAATGAAGATTGGTTGGCTTTTTCGGAGAAAGTCAAACGAAGAGATGGTTATAAGTGCTTGCAATGCAGAAGAGGACTGGGAGAAGTAACATTACAGGTTCATCATGGAATTTACATAGCCGGTAGAGCTCCTTGGGAATATGCTCTCAGTGATTGCCGAACTTTATGTAAAGGGTGTCACGCTAAAGAGCATGGTCTTATCGAACCAGACAGAGGTTGGACGCTATTATCGATAGACGATTTAGGCGGTCTCGATGGCATTTGCGAAAGAAAAAACTGTGGCGCCGGAATACGGTATGCTCATTTAACTTGTCATCCGAAGTGGGGATATTTGGTTGTAGGTAGCACCTGCATCGAGCACCTAACTCAAGAAGATCGTCTTCTGAGCAGCAATGTTATCCATCTGTACCAGAATATCAGTAATTTTGTGCACTCGTCGGAATGGTCAAGAGATATTACGCAAAAAGGCAAAAGGTTTATTTCATCCACTTACAAACACCATAAAATCCGAATTTACGGGGAAGAATTGTCCCATTCGTTCCAGCTTGCATTGAAGGGAAGAGGTATTCGGCGGTACGACTTTGGAAACATAATTGATGCAAAAGGGAAAAGTACTTTGGCTGTTAAGGAGTTGGCTTATACTGCCTTGCGGGGAACGTTATCTGAGAGCGAAGACGAAAAACAGTACTACTGGTCAAGACACCGCTCATGGCCTATTG
The DNA here is from genome assembly GCA_018333785.1 of Methylomicrobium sp. Lineage (GTDB taxonomy): Bacteria > Pseudomonadota > Gammaproteobacteria > Methylococcales > Methylomonadaceae > Methylicorpusculum. Next base: position 18,018 of record JAGXSU010000061.1, read on the forward strand.
CAATTCGATTTAAATATGAGTTTGGCGACACCTCGAGACATTTGCAAAAGTTCCGTGCTGCGTACTTTGTAGGCGCTGTTTCATTCATTCTTTTCGTTTCCATGGTTACATGGTTTAGGAAAGATGCTGCCACGGCTGATATTCCGCTGATTATTCTCGCCTCATGTATTCATTTACTGAGAGGCGTAGCAATTGTCTCAATGCTCTTCGCTTGGCTGAGTGCCGAGTTCATTCAAGATTGGCTCTATGAAAACGCATCAAACGCTTGGATAGAAAAAGAAAGATTGCGAAGTCCGGATGTTTCTTTTGATGTTCCTCACTGGCGTTTTTTTGTCCCAGCGGCCTTGGCCCGAACCCTGATTTTCTTAACATGGCTAGGAACCATGTTCTTTTTGCTGTATGTGGCCCCAGGTTGGGTATCTGAATTGGAACGTTTTATTCCAGACAACTTTCCAATATAGCCATGCAAAAAATCCAACCTAACGAATAAGGTTAGATTTTGTGAGCAAGGCAAACCAAAACCTTATTCGTTATCTTGCTTTTCAAAACCAAATTCCGAATACCCTAAATTTTGAGCTCTGCTTTTATCGCAAAAACCCGCTTTTCGGTTCCTGTTTCATCAAAATCTTCAATCGGGCACGCGGCTTTTACAGCCTAAACAATACCCTTACCTGATTACGTATGACTTTCAGTGGAATGGATAGCCCTTCAAATAGCCGTCATACCGGCATGGATTGCCGGTATCCAGTGTACACGGATGTAATTATCCTTTTGAGCGTGGAGTGATTCCCCCTGCTCGCATCCATCCAGTTTGGACCCCGGCAATCCACTTGTGCCCCAGAGGGTATGCCGGGGCGACGCCACCTTTAGAACTCATAGGATCACACTATTTCAGTTTTGGCTGAAGCTTATACGTAATCAGGTACCCTTATGACTTTACATAGCCATCCCAAAGCCGGTCAAGTAATGCAAAATTGATATGCGTTGCCACTGTGTCAGCGATCAGATCAATCCCCTGCTCACGGCGCTGCCCCAAATCAATTGAAAGGGAATTTTGTTTATTTAAACCGGCCCAAGCCAGCAACGCATCACAAGCAGCAGCCTGATCGAACAGACCATGCAGATACGTTCCGGTAATTTGATCATCAATGGAGCAGGCTCCATCAACACCTTCATCACTGGTAACCAAAGGCCTTGCCAGCGCCGGACCCTGCGATAGGCCGGCGTGAATCTCATAGCCTTGAACGGGAACGTTACCCAGACTCAACACACCGAATACCTGACAAAGCCGCTTGTCCTTGTTTAAGGTGGTTTCCATATCGAAATACCCCAACCCGTCACTGGATCCGGGCTGCCCTTCAAGCCCCAAAGGATCATGAATCTGCCGCCCCAATATCTGAAAACCGCCGCAGATTCCTATCAGCTTGCCCCCATATCGCAAATGCCGCTCAATGGCCTTATCCCAATTCTGCTGTTTCAACCACGCCAAATCGTCTCTTACCGATTTACTGCCCGGCAGTATCAGCAAATCGGCACCTTTCATTTGCCGCGGATCTTGCAAAAACGCCAGGGTTACGTCGGGATGGTGTAACAGCGGATCAAAATCGGTATGGTTGCTGATTCTGGGTAAACACGGCACGACTATCCTGAAATCGGCATTTCGATTTGCCGGATTGGCCGATATGGCATCTTCGGCATCCAGATAAAGCGAGGTTAAATACGGCAAAACGCCCAATACCGGCTTGCCGGTTTCTTGTTCCAACCAGGTCAATCCCGGTGTTAACAAATCGATGTCGCCCCGAAAACGATTGATCACAAAGCCCAGAATACGGCGGCGCTCACTCTCGGACAGGCAAGCCAGGGTTCCGATGATATGAGCAAACACGCCGCCCCTATCAATGTCGGCGATCAGTAACACGGGACAGTCGACCTGTTCGGCAAAGCCCATATTGGCGATATCCCCCTGACGCAGGTTTATTTCGGCAGGACTGCCTGCGCCTTCAACAATCATCATCTGATACTGATTCGAAAGCCGCCCGTATGACTCAAGCACAGCATTAAAAGCGGTCGCTTTATAATCATGATAGGTTTTGGCATCCTGATTTTCCAATGCCTTCCCGTGAATGATGACCTGTGCCGTCCGATCGGTTGTAGGTTTAAGCAAAACGGGATTCATGTCGCTGTGCGAAGCCAGGCCGCATGCTGCCGCCTGAACCGCTTGCGCCCTGCCAATTTCGCCGCCATCGATGGTTACCGCACTGTTCAACGCCATATTCTGAGGTTTGAATGGCACCACGCGCATCCCTTTGCGATAATAGTATCGGCATAAGCCGGTCACCAGCGTGCTTTTGCCGGCGTCCGATGTAGTGCCTTGAATCATAAGGGTTTTGAATTTCATCTGGAATCATTGGGTTGAATACTTTCATTACTCCCTTTTGACCGAAAAAACGTCTAGGAATGGGAAGGTGTGGGGTATGCCTAGCGAGGATGTCGGCAGCAGGGAGCTGCCGCAAGCCCCCATGGACGGGTTCACGGCGTTCCTCGATAGGCATACTCCACACCAAACATACTTGAACGATTATTGAGTAAGAAGGGAGTATTAGAACATGCCGATCGCAATGCGATACATAAAAACAGGTTTTCTTAAATGAGTTTAACGCTCTATATCCTGTCGGCGGTTCTTATCGACCGGTGTTTGGGGGAGCCGCAACGCTTCCACCCTCTGGTTGGCTTCGGCGCTTGGGCAAACTTTCTCGAACAACGTTTATGGCGTGCAAATGCGAACCGTTTTGCGGGCTTGACCGCCCTGATATTAGCCGTCATGCCTATCACATTGCTTATTTACGGATTAGAGCGCTTCATTCATGCTGACGCCCTGATTCACCCGGTCTTATTATACTTTTGCATAGGTGCAACAAGCCTCAAGCAACATTCGGAGCGTGTTTTTACCGCGCTTGACGGACATGACATACTACAGGCAAGGCATCAGGTTGCCCTGATCGTCAGCCGTGAAACCGCTAACATGGACGCATTGGCGGTCCGCCGGGCCGCTATAGAATCGGTTCTTGAAAACGGTGCGGATGCCATTTTTGCCCCGTTATTCTGGTTTACAGTTGCAGGCCCTGCCGGTGCTGTTTTTTACCGGCTAGTGAATACGTTGGACGCATTATGGGGCTATAAAAATGAACGCTATAACCGCTTTGGCTGGGCCGCTGCAAGACTGGATGACGGCTTGAACTACTTGCCGGCCCGATTGACCGCCTGCAGTTACGCTTTACTGGGTCAAACCCGAAAAGCCTTAAACAGTTGGCGCAGATACTCGACTCTGCTGGAAAGTCCGAATGCAGGACCGGTGATGAGTTCCGGCGCCGGAACGCTCAATATCAAATTAGGCGGACCTGCTGTCTATCACGGCAAGCTCAAAAACAAGCCGTATTTTGGCGGAAACAACGAGCCCGCCGATCAGGACATTATCAAAGCAAACCGGCTGATTGATAAAACCCTGTGGTTATGGATCGTGTTAATTACATCAGGAGAAGCACTTGCTGGAACATGGGGGTAAACTGCGCAATGCCGCAACGCGTTATCAGATTCCGCTGGATCAATGGATAGATTTATCGACCGGCATCAATCCCAATGGTTGGCCGATTCCTGCCATACCCGGCGAATGCTGGGTAAGATTGCCCGAAGCAGACGATGGCCTTGTTGAGGCCGCCAGATGCTATTATCAATCGCCTCATATTTTACCGGTAGCCGGCTCCCAGGCAGCCATTCAGGCCTTACCATTATTACGGCCCGCGTCTGTCACCGGCATGTTGAGCCCCGCCTATGCAGAGCACGCCGCCAACTGGCAAAAAGCCGGTCATACCCTGATAAATTTGCATCCGGATACCCTCAACGAAGTGATCGGCAAGCTGGATGTATTAGTCTTGATTAACCCGAACAACCCCACCGGTTGGCGCTTCAGTCAAACGCAGCTGCTCGCCTGGCACGAGAACTTACAGGCGCGCGGCGGCTGGCTGATTGTCGATGAAGCGTTTATCGACACGACCCCGGAATGCAGTCTGGCCAACCATATACCCAGGCCCGGCCTGATTATTTTGCGCTCACTGGGGAAGTTTTTCGGTTTGGCAGGAGCCCGATGCGGATTCGTTCTGGCAGACGAGGCGCTGCTCAATCAGATGAATGAACAATTAGGCCCGTGGACACTCAGCCATCCCTGCCGTTATGTAGCAAAAAAAGCCTTATGCGACCGGGCTTGGCAAGAACGCACCAGCCTGGCACTAAAACAGCAATCACAACGATTGAGGCTATTGCTGGAATCGCACGGACTCATTCCGGACGGCCATACAGACTTGTTTGTCTGGTGTAAAATCCTGCAGGCGCAGGCATTGCATGAACGTCTTGCCCAGCAGGGTATTTTGACCCGATTATTCGAGACACCCAGCAGCGTGCGATTCGGCCTTCCCAAAGATGAAAGGCAATGGGAGCGGCTGGATATCGCTTTAAAAACCATCACGCCAGCTATTTTCGGAGACAAAATCGGCTAAGGGTCGCGCTTTGGCCCAGGCCTCCAATTCCAGCATGGGTTTTTCGTAAAAGGCCTCAACATGCCCAAGACACAAGACAGCAATGGGGCTGCCCCCTTCAGGAATTGCAAGCAGTTCTGCCAGGGCCATGGGATCGAACAAAGACACCCATCCCAACCCCAAGCCCTCGGCTCTGGCGGCCAGCCACAAATTTTGTATGGCACAGGCGGCCGAAGCCAAATCCATTTCCGGCAAAGTGCGCCTGCCGAAAATATGTTTTTCGCGTTGATCCTGCAAGGCTACAACCAGCAATTCCCCGCAATCCAGGATACCTTCGACTTTGAGTTTCATGAACGCGTCATTTCGCTCTCCCAGAGCCAATGCGGTCTGCAGCCGTTCCTGCTCAACCAGCGCATGAATTTTCCGCCGCAACGCAACATCGGTTATTCTGATAAATCGCCACGGCTGCATCAAGCCGACGCTACCCGCTTGATGAGCCGCTTGTAACAGCTTTGTCAGTATTGCTTCATCAACCGGCTCAGGCAAAAAGTGGCGCATGTCACGTCGCTCCGAAATCACCCGGTAAACCGCCGCTATTTCAGCGTCACTGAAGCGGTGCTTAGACATACATTGCCACCGCCGTCAGAACCGCTGCCTCCGTCAACTCCACGGCAGCCCCATAAACATCACCGGTTACCCCTCCTAAACGACGAAGCGCGAGATAGCGTATTGCCAGCCAAACCAATATGGCACCCAGTACCGGCATCCAGTCGGTAAACCATAAAGCGCAGATCAGCCAAGCGGCAAGGCTTAATTTAGCCGGGGTGACGGGTAAATTGACGATCATTTTTTCACCCAACCCGCCCGGACGGACATAGTCAGCGGTCAACATCAACGCCATGATAGCCAGTCGACCCAGCATCGGCACCATCATCAATGCCGCGCCGTCAGATTGTTTGACGATTTCGACCAAGGCCGCCCATTTCAACATCAACACCAGAATGAGCCAAATCACAGCGATTGGCCCGGCGGCCGGATCTTTCATAATTGCCAGACTGCGTTCAGGACTGCTCATCCCGCCCGCCCAGGCATCGGCGCAATCAGCGAGTCCATCCAGATGAAGTCCGCCGGTAATCCCTACCCACAGAATCAAAAGCATTGCCGCTTTAAGTGCTGGCTGTTCTGTTCCCAAAAGAGCCAATGCCAAAACCAGCATAAAACCGATCAATAAACCGACAAACGGATAAAACAAAACCGATTGCCCCCATTGGCGCTCGCTGGGTTCAAAATAGACAGGCAGAGGAATCCGGGTTAAAAATTGCAGGGCTAATAGTAATGATTGCATGGCATGATCAATAAAAAAGGCGATTCAGTGATCGCCTTTGTGATGGGTCATCGAGATTGATACGCGGTATTTCGAATCTTTCCCTAAAACATCGTTTTACTTTAACGGACGCCCTTTGGCATCCTTATCCATATGCTTGGTAACCAGCAGAGCAAATTCAATGAATCCCCACAATACGCCATAGCCGCCGGTCAAAAAAGTCACCACAATCTGGCATAAACCGATCAGGTAAAAACCCAAATAAAACCGGTGAAGCCCAAATAAACCCAAAAAGAACGCAAGAAAAATCGCAATCTTACGGGATTTAACCGCTTTATTTTCCAGATAAGCCCCTACCAGCCCAACCGTAGTGACGGTTCCATCCGTTTGCTCAAACATCACATCGTCACCTATTTCGGGCTCAGCAGGTGAAGTCCATTGGTCCAAATGAAATTCATAAAATGAATCATCACTTTTGATAACGCCTGTTTGCCTGCCTAAATCAAAGCTTTCTATGTGTCCTATCATGGTTCGTTTTACCTTCTTTTTTATAATTATTAACGTTATCTATTAGTGATCTGTTTCAGCGCTAAAGCCGCTTTAATCGGCACTGATACCGGCTTGCTCAAAAGTTGCCATTTCATTATGCAGCTTGCAAGCCATTTGTAAAACGGGCACCGCAACCAACGCGCCGCTGCCCTCTCCCAAACGCATGTCCAAATTAAGTAGAGGTCGTGCGTTCAAAAATGCCAATACCCGCTGATGCCCGAGTTCCTGCGAAACATGTCCATAAAAAAACCATTCCGCACACTCCGGAGCCATTTCAATAGCAATCAATGCCGCAACGGTACTGATAAACCCGTCAACTAAAACAGGCATCCGCTGTTGAGCCGCTCTGATGTAGGCTCCGGTCAACGCGGCGATCTCAAAACCACCCAAACATCTCAGCAGATCCAAAGGAGAATGAAGTGCTGGCAAATGCAGCGCCAATGCTTCGCTTATCACTACTGCTTTTCTATGGATACCCACCGCATCCAGCCCAGTCCCAGCCCCTGTCAAATCGTGCGGACTGAGCTTTAGCACCGCAGCAGCCAAAGCGCTGGCACTGGTCGTATTACCTATGCCCATTTCGCCGCCTATGAACAAATGCACTTGTCGTAGAACCGCTCTGTCCACTGCGCTTTTTCCTGCGTTTAATGCCACTTCCAACTGCGCATGCGTCATGGCCGGTTGCACCGCAAAATTTGCCGTCCCCGGACCCGCCCTGTCCACGATTAAGCCGGTCAGATCCAGGGGAGCGCGCAGCCCCGTATCGACCACCTCAAAACAAGCCCCCAAATGGCGAGCCAACACGTTAGCTGTCGCGCCGCCGTTCACAAAATTAATCACCATTTGCCCAGTCACTTCCTGAGGGAAAGCCGACACACCGGCCTCGGCAATGCCGTGATCGGCAGCAAAAACCGTGACCTGAACCGATTCGATCATAGGCTGTCCGGTTTGCTGCAACGAGGCCAGACGAACGGCTATGTCTTCCAAAAAACCTAAAGAACCGGGAGGTTTGGTTAATGTTGTCTGTCTGATTCTGGCCTGCTCGGCAAAGGCTTCGCCTCCAGCCTGAATGGGCGCCTTTAGCCAGTCCATTTCAATACCTGCGGCAAACCCGCTGTTACCAGGACAACCTTATCGCAAAGTTGCGCCAGTTGCTGATGCAGGCGCCCTGCTTCATCGACAAATCGGCGAGTGCCTTCACCTAGCGGAATAATGCCCGAACCGACCTCGTTACTGACCAGAATCAAATCGCCCGGCAGTTTATCAACACACTCGATCAACGCCATAACTTGTTGCTCAAAAAGGGTCTTCTGCACAGTGCCTTTATCATCAAACAAGATATTGCTTAACCACAAGGTCAGGCAATCGACCAAAATACAATGTTCATTGCCCGACTGCTCTTTTAATACATCGGCTAATCTAATCGGCTCTTCAACTGTTTTCCAGTGTTGCGGTCGATCAGAACGATGCCTTGCAATACGCGCCTGCATTTCGTGATCACCCGCGGTAGCCGTTGCGCAGTAAACGACCTGCTTACCTGAAGCCCCGGCACATTGCTCGGCATAACGGCTTTTACCGGAACGGGCGCCCCCTAAAATCAGAGTCACCACGCCTAATCGTCGTTAAGACGGACAGCCAGCACATCACATTTTGCGTAATGCAGCACGCCGTTGGCTGTAGAGCCCAACAGCAAAGCCAGGCCATGGCGTCCGTGCGAACCGACCACGATCAAGTCCACCTCATTTTCTTCAGCAACACGCACTATTTCGAGTTTCGGACTGCCGAATTCCAGCCACTGATTGGAAGCGGGTACGCCCATCTGTCCGGCTAACTTTGTCAGCCTGACTTTGGCCGCTTTCATCAATTCTTCAGTCAAATCGATATCAAATGGAATGTCCGGTCCGTACGCGGTATCCATTATCGGCAAATTGTCCACAACATGCAGCAGACTGAGTTTGGCTTTAAAACTGTCGGCCAGCGCTTTCGCCCGGTCAGCAATCAAGTTGCTGTTGTCCGAAAAATCAGTCGCTAATAGTATATGAGCGTAGTTTTGCATCATGCCTCCTAGAAAGTGGCGGGGGGCGCTTCAGGGAAAAGTAAGCCTACCAACTGGTAAGAAGCCAGCAGATAAAGAAAAGAAACACCTAAACCGAATAGTAATGATTGTGAAAGCGCATGGCGAAAAACGTGGCCACTGGCCAGCCAATGCCAAACGATGAATAACACCAGAGTAAACAATGACAGCAGAGTTATATGCCCTGACGCCATGGTCGCAATGCTGGGTAATGCAAGAAAACTGATGACGGCATCGACGCCTAATAGCGCGCAGGCCGTTTGTTCAAAGCGTTCAGGTTTACCCCAAAAAAACAACAGGACTTTACTGAAGGCCAATATTACAAAAACACCTAACAGTATTTGCAGCAGTGAATCACTGAACGTCTCGTTGATTCTCAAAACCAGAAAGCTGACCACCGAATAAAGCAGGATCAAACGAAATAACAAGCCTTGGGTATAAGGAATGTCCTGTGGTCCCTTTTTAAGCAGGGCAATATTGAATAACAGCTTTAACCACTCGTACATGCCTCTTGCGCCTCTTCAAGTTTACTTTCCGCCGTCAACCAGGCTTCCTCCGCACGCGACAAATCTCTGTCGACCTGCGCCTTTTGTTCCAACAACTGCTTCAAACGATTTTTTTCAGTCTCCTGGTAAATCGCAGGATCGGCCAATTGCTGTTCAATCAGAAATTGCTGTTGATGCAATTTTTCTACCGTCTGTTCCGCCCGTTTTATGGCATCGACTAATGGTTTGAGCTTGTGCCTGCGCTCGGCGTCCTGCTTTCTTTGATCTTTTCTGGATACGTTAACGACATTGCCAGCCTGCGAAGGCTCTTCCTCGCCTTTTTTCTGGTCCGTCAGCCATTGACGATAGTCGTCCAGATCACCATCAAACGCTTGCACAGCACCATTGGCTACCAACAGCAGAGAGTCAGTGACCGAGCGCAGCAAATGACGGTCATGCGAGACGATGACCATGGCACCCTGATAATCTTGCAAGGCGACACTCAGGGCATGGCGCATTTCCAGATCCAAATGGTTAGTAGGCTCGTCCAGCAGCAGCAGATTTGGATTTTGATAAACCAGAAGAGCCAGCACCAAACGCGCCTTTTCCCCTCCGGAAAACGGCTCTACCGCTTCCATGACTTTATCGCCCTGAAAATCGAAGCCGCCCAAATAATTGCGCAGCTCTTTTTCAGTCGCTCGCTTATCCAGCGCTTGCAAATGCCATAGCGGACTCTGATCCACGCGCAATTGCTCGAGTTGATGCTGGGCAAAATAGCCTATTTTGAGCATATCGGAGATCAGCAATTGCCCTGCAACCGGCTGCATTTGGCCAGCCAGCACTTTAATCAAACTTGATTTACCGGCTCCGTTAGGTCCCAACAAACCGATGCGGTCGCCAGGAGAAAGGGTTAAATCAACATTTTCGATAATGATTTTATCGCCGTAACCAATAGCCGCCTGCTTTAGATTGACGAGCGGGTTGGGCATTTTATCGGGTTTGGCAAATGTAAAATGGAACGGTGAATCCACATGCGCTTGAGCAATCAGCTCCATTCGCTCCAGCGACTTGATCCGGCTTTGCGCCTGTTTGGCTTTGGTTGCCTGGGCTCTGAAGCGATCAACAAAACTTTGTATATGGGCAATTTCCCGCTGTTGTTTTTCAAAAGCCGCTTGCTGCTGAGATAATTTTTCCGCTCGCATGCGTTCAAAATCAGAATAATTGCCGGTATAAATTTCAGCTTTATTGCTTTCGATATGAATAATGTGATCGGTAATACTGTCCAGAAAATCCCGGTCATGGGAAATCAGCACCAGCGTCCCCGGATATTTACACAGCCAGTCCTGCAGCCAAATTACGGCATCCAGATCAAGATGGTTGGTGGGCTCGTCCAATAACAACAGGTCCGACCGGCACATCAGCGCTTGAGCCAGATTCAGTCTCATCCGCCAGCCACCGGAAAACGAGCTGACCGGATTATTGAGCTGCCCCGGTAAAAAGCCCAGTCCGTTCATCAGCCTCGAGGCGCGCACCTGTGCGGTATAACCACCGATATGGTCCAGCGCGCCGTGCAGTTCTGCCAGTTTGATGCCGTCGTTAAGTTGCTCGACTTCCGCCAGACGCTTTTCCAGCCGCCGTAATTCTTTATCGCCGTCGATGACATAATCGATTGCCGAGGAACTGACACCTGGCGTTTCCTGAGCCACATGCGCTATTTCCAGATTTGGCGGCATCGAAAAATCACCTTCATCCGGATGCAACTCGTCTCTAAGCAAAGCAAACAAGCTGGACTTACCCACCCCGTTGGCACCGGTCAATCCGATTTTCTGACCGCGGTGCAGCGTAAAAGAGGCGCCGGAAAACAAGACTCGCGCGCCCCGTCTTAGAGCCACATTTCTAAAATTCAGCATATCGTTACCGTTTCAGGCACCGCAAAACAATCAAACATAATTCCCTTATCCTAAACGATCGAGCATTTTTTCAGCTTGTTCGGCGAATTCATCCAGATTGCCTTTTTTTACCGTTTCTCTGGGAATCACCAATGCGGTATTCAATCCGATGTAAATAAAAACATACCGGTCGCTCTTTTCAACTCTGATTACCTCATTCCAAGGCATGGTATTTTTGCCGCTAGGCGACTTTTCAAGCAATCCTTTAGGGTCCAGCGTCAAAGTATAAGTGCCAAACATCTGCGATTTCTCTTTATAGGTGTAATTGGTGAGAATCTGGCGGCGAAAATCCAGCAACAAAATTTTGGGTGATAACCAAGCCCACAAAATAGACAAAACGACAACATAGGAAGCCGCCCGAATGTCGCCGTAATAAAAGTAATAAAAGGCGCCTATGATGAACATAACGCCGGGCACTATCAGCCGATTCTTTTTCAAGTTATGTTGAATGTCATCGGAGTTCAAATATTGCATTTCATTGAAGTGGATTAAATCTTCCTCCCGGAATTCGTATTCGATTTCAAACATGACTGTGTTTATATAAAGTTAAAAGTTCAATTGAAAACAAGGAAAATCGCATCCGGGCTTTAGCCTATCAGCGTTGATCCAAATAAAAAGAGGTTTTTTACGAACGGCTGATTGATTATCAAGCAGCTCATCACTGCGAGCAAAAAACCGCGGCATGATCAGTAGCGCCCTAATGCATTTTGATTTTGGCATGAGCACCGCGGCGAAACAGATTCGATAAAGTCAGCATGGCGGTTCTGAAATAGCCGTGGATCGCGACTTGATGCATCTTATACAAGGACAAATAAACCAGCCTCGCTATAAAACCGCCTATGGTTACCGAGCCGATGAGATTGCCCATCAGGTTGCCTACCGTAGAATATTTTCCCAGCGAAACCAGTGAGCCGTAATCCAGATAGACATATTTGACCGGCGGCTTGCCTTGCAGGCGGTTGATGATGGTTTTAGCCAGCGTTGTTGCCTGCTGATGAGCCGCCTGAGCTCGCGGAGGAACATTATGCTCATGACCGGCCCAAGGACAGGCCGCACAATCGCCCAATGCAAAAATATCAGTATCAGACGACTGCAAATACTCATCGACCATCAGCTGATTGATCCGGTTTGTTTCCAGGCCATCCAGTTGATGCATCCAGTCTGGCGCCTTGATACCGGCCGCCCAGACTTTCATATCTGCGGCTATAAACTCACCGTCGTGCGTTTCAATCCCGTCCTTGGTAACCTCAACAACTCGTCGGCCCAGTTTAAGATCAATATTCAATTTGACCAGTTGCTGCTGCGTTGAAATGGCCAGCTTGGGGGGCAATGCAGGCAGCAATTGTGTCGCTGCTTCAATAATCGTAATGTTAACGGCGCCAGCCTGATCCATGCCATACACGGCGAGCAAGTGCGTCACTTCGTGCAATTCTGCCGAGAGTTCCACGCCTGTAGCACCCGCACCTACGATGGCTATGGACAACGGTTTATCAATTGAGGCGCTGCGACTGACATGGCGGCGAATGTAGAGTTCGACCAATTGCTTCTGAAATCTGAACGCTTGCGAGGTCGAATCCAGAAACATGCAATGCTCATCGACGCCTTTGATGTTAAAGGTATTGCTGACACTGCCTACCGCCATGACCAGCGTATCGTAGGTGAATGTCCGGCTGGGTATCAGTTCTTCACCACTCTGGCTGAAAGTTGGGCTGACATACACTTCCTTTTTTTCGCGGTTTAAGCCTTCCATTCTGCCCAACCGGAAACGAAAGCCGTTGCGATGAGCCTGCGCCAGATATTCGACTTGTTCTGTTTCATCCAGGGTTCCGGCCGCGACTTCGTGCAACAGCGGTTTCCAGATGTGCGTCGACGAAGCATCGATAAGATAAATTTCAGCCAGACCTTTTTTGCCTAATTTTTGACCCAAACGGGTTGCCAACTCAAGACCGCCCGCGCCGCCTCCCACAATTACGATTTTATGCCTGCCTTCATTTGTGTCAGTCATCGCTCCCCCTAAATCATTTACCTGCATTGGGTAAATTTAGAATCAGTCCGTCCGTTTTATCCCCCATAAACGTTCGAGGATAAGCGCCGTCCCATTTTTGAACTGCATTATAACGAATCAATTCCGTCGTGACCGATTTTGCTAACAATTGGTTGGCCTCAGCCTGCGCATGAGCTTCCTTGATAATCCGATACGCTTCTGCATCGGCTTCTGTCCGTTTGGCATTCGCATCAGCGATGGCAGCCATCTCTCTGGCCTCCGCTTTTTTGACCTCTTGCTGAGCCTGTTGCTCAACAATTTTTAACTGGGCTTTTTCCCGTTCCAGCTGTTCCTGACGTTCCTTGGTTTGAATGACGGCTGTTGTCACAACATCCGGCAGCGTAATATCCCGAAACAAAACCGCTTTGATAACCAGACCTTTGGGCTCAAGGTACTCTTTTAGCCCCTCTTCCATATAGCTCTGTAAAGCCTGCTGAACATTATCCTGATAAAAATCCTGTGATTGCGTTACGGTTTTACCTGCCTCTCGCAATAATGAACGGACTTTGGGCGAAATATGTTTATCAACGACATCATTCAATTGCCCTGTTTCCTGCAAAATTTCAGGCGTTTTTTGAGCCTGCAACTGGAAAGTGATTGAAATATCCATGGAGGTTTTTAACTTATCCTGAGAGGGCACCTGAACTTTTTCCCAGGTGTACGTTAATTGCCGCAAATCGAAACTGACAAAATTCAATAAAGGATTAACGATATGCAAGCCTTCACCGTAAGGTTCCGGCTGAACCCGGCCAAACAATGTCGCCACTTTATTATGTCCAGGCTCTACTGTCGTATAAGAATTCAAGACCACGAGCAACCCCAATAACAAGCCGGCACCATAGCCCAAGTAACTCAGTTTTATCATCTCAATTTCCTGATTTTTATTAAGCATAAGAGATCAAACTGTAATACTATGTGCACAAATTCACCCTGACGATTGAATGCTATGCGCCCGTTGATCTTGTTAAGTCTGCTTGTCTATCCGGCTTTTTTGCTGGCGGTGCCACCGCCTATTCTGGACTCTGTTCCGGAACCACCTGAACCGCCCATGCCGGTTGAAAGCGGCGAAGTCATGGAGCCGGATATTACAATTATTCGTAAGGGAAAAAAAACGATACAAGAATACCGCATAAACGGCCAGCTTTACATGGTTAAAGTAATACCTGATGTTGGACCGGCTTATTATCTGATCGATACCGATCGTGATGGCAATATGGATGTACGGGGAACTGATTTGGACCGTGAAGGAATCAATATCAATCAGTGGAAGATTTTTGAATGGAATTGATCAATTTTTGCTATTCGCCCGCTTGGAATCGAGGGTGTAGGTGACTGAAAAGGCTTCTGCAACAGGGATGGTTTGATGCGTCCATTGAGATCAAGCGCCTGTACCTCATAAAACAGAAGAGAGGGAGCAGATATCAATTGTATTTTATTAATTATCCAGATAATTCCGATTCAATTATTCAGCGCAAATTAGGTGATAGACGTAACCCAACTGATAATCTTCTCGGAAGTTGAATACTTCGATTGTGGGGTTGGGCTCACCTAATTAACCCTTGAATAAATTACCTCAAAATAAATCATTGGCCATAGACAGGAATTTATTGAATTTTGCGCCCAGTTTTTCGTAGACCTCATTATAGTATTGAGGATCGACAGCCAATTCAGTAAGGCGCGGCTCATTGGGCAATGTTTCAAGGCCATCAAATAAATGCTGCACCGCCTGAACAACGCAACCCACCAGCGTTGAAACCTGCCAAAATTCCTCGTGATATGCAGCTTCGTTGTGGTGGCCCATCGCAACCACAAACACTTTTGGCAATCCCCAGGCATTGCCGACCAGTGAACCGATTTCACAGTAGTCTGTTTTTGCTTTAAGCCGCAATGCATCCATAATGTTCAGGTTATCATGGCTGACAGCCTGAAAAGCTTCATGCGTTTCTTTGGGCATCACGTCGGCCAAACACAGCAAGCCCAAGTTGTGCAGAAGACCCGCTGTCTGGGCCGTTTGATGAAACATCGCGTTTTTTTCGTAGCCCGACACACCGGCGGCTAATAAACGGGAACCTTCCGCTACCAGCATGCTACTGGCCCAAAACTGCTTTAAGTCGAAAGCGGGACAATTGGCTGTATTAAACGGCGCAATAACGGCCAAGCCCAGACTGACGCTACGCACAACATTTAAGCCTAAGCGGGCGCACGCATTTTCAACCGTCAGAACCGGTATTACCGGCGCTGCCCAGGCTGAATTGGCTAAAGCCAGCAAACGCGCGGCGATACTGGGGTGTTGATTGACAACAATGGATAGTTCCCGAAAACCGATATCTTCGCTGGTAAGCGCTTTTATCAGTTGCAATGCAGAATTGGGTAACACCGGAATTCTCAGGTGATGCGCAATGTGTTCTGCTACAGGATTATTTTCCATATTTGGCCTTAAATCCCACTATCCGTATATCTTAATAAAAGCAGCAAGACCGATTTTTCGGAGAATCGTCTTGGAACCGGGTCATTCAGCAAGCCAATAATCGTCATCTAAACACACTGTTCCAGTAAAAAATGAAAGGTCATCAAACCGGCTACCATCCTGAGACAAGCCCAGAATGGCCGGAGTTACTTTTACCTGTCAAAATAGAATTGACGGCATAAGCTTAGCTTGTAATGACAAATCGAACTGCATCCAGCTTGATTTTCGCTTCTTGAATATGCTCATGTAACAGTTCAGTAAAGTCTTTTAACTGCTCAATTTCTTCTTCACGAATCGAGGGATTCACTTTCCTCAGCCTGACCAGCCTTTTGATCTCAGACGTCAAGGTAGTCAACATCAGAAGCGTTGCCTTCTCAATCATGGAATTCATTTCCTGCGTTGCTTTTTGTTCTGCCAGATTGAGCAAATGCGTAATGGGTAAGCGTTGATTATTGAGAAATGCAACGATTTGTCGTTTATCAAACTTAATGCCCGCATCGACGATCTGTTCGTGCTGAATTATGTGTGTTACATCATTTTTATTTTGATCGATCAACACCCGAATAGGCGCTGAGGGTAAAAACCGCCTCACCTGCAGCGAATCAGGCGCGCTGCATTCCACTACGAACAGGCATTCCAGAAAAAACCGTCCTGCCTTGACTTGATCGAGCTTGACCACACTGACAGCCGCATTGCCTGTTTCACTGGATAACACCATGTCCATAGACGCCGTCACCATGGGATGCTCCCAGGTCACAAACTGCAAATCTTCGCGCGCCAGACCAATGACCCGGCTGGTCGTCAGGGTAATGCCATCATCAGGAAGCCCCGGAAAATGGGCCAGGCGCAGATGTTCACTGGGCCGCAGGATATGGCAATCATTGGAATGGAATTCTATATCCACCCCGTAACAATCAAAAACAGCCTCCAGATAAGGCCACAGCGTACCTTCGTTATCGATGGCTTGCAATTGCTCGATAAGCTGATGAGCGGATTCTTTCCGGCAGGAATTCAACTCCAGCAACAAATCCCTGCCATTATGAAGTTCTATGTCTATTTCACTGGCCAATGTCCGAGTTTTGGCGATCAATTGATCCAGCTCTGCCTGATTCAGCGATTGTAAAACCGCGGTCAATTCCTTGGTCAGAATAGCTGCTACCGGCTGCGCTGCGTGACAATTGACTCGAAATGCATTCAAGCCCTCGTCATACCATCGATACAAACAATGATCTTGCGTCTCTTTGATATAAGGAATATGAATTTGAATTACATGTTGTTGACCAATCCGGTCCAGACGACCGATACGCTGTTGCAATAAGTCGGGATTAGTCGGCAAATCAAAAAGTATCAGATGATGCAAAAACTGAAAATTACGCCCCTCACTGCCTATTTCCGAGCAAATCAACAGCCTCGCAGCACTTTCTTCATCTGCAAAATAGGCCGCCGCCCGATCGCGTTCGATAATACTCATGCCTTCATGGAACACAGCCGCCGCAATTCCTGCGCGGGTTTTTAAACTTTGCTCAAGCTCAATGGCCGTTTGAGCTTTTTTACAGATTAGAAGCGCTTTCCGGCCACGCAGCGATTTGATGGTCTCGACCAGCCATAAATAGCGAGGATCATTTTCCATTTTTTCGGTCGCTTGACCTTCCAGCGGATAACCCTGACACTGGCGTTCCGGAAAGCCCTTGACCGTTTGCCTGGAGTTTCTGAATAAAATCCGCCCCGTGCCGTGATGATCCAACAGGATTTTCAATAGTTCGGCCCGTGCTGTATCAGCCTGATCGGGATCATCCAATTGTTTTACCAGATTGCCGGCATTGTCATTCTGAAGTAAGCGGCTTAAATTTTCCCTCGCCTGTTCTGATAAGGGCTGAGCCTCGATCAATAACTTCGCTGCTTCTGCAACCGGCTCGAACTGCTTCTCTTCTTCCAAAAACGCGGCAAAGCTATAAAAACGATCGGGATCCAGCAAACGTAACCGGGCAAAATGGCTTTGCTTACCCAATTGTTCTGGTGTTGCCGTCAATAAAATCAGGGAAGGTGAAATGCGGCCTAATTGTTCGACAAACAGGTAATCCTGGCTAGGCGCATCCTCGCTCCATTCCAGATGATGCGCTTCATCAACAATCACCATATCCCATTCGACTGCCAGAGCCTGTTGCTGACGTTTTGGATAAGCTGAAAAAAAGTCCTGACTGCACAGAATAAGCTGTTCCGTCATAAACGGATTTTCTTCATGCGTTTCAAGGCAGCGTTCTTCATCGAACAAACTGAAACGCAAATTAAACCGTCGCACCATTTCCACCAGCCATTGATGCAGCAAACTGTCCGGCACGATAATCAGCACACGCCGGCTCAAACCATTGACCAGACGATGATGTAAAATCAGGCCGGCTTCAATCGTTTTACCCAAGCCCACTTCATCAGCCAGCATAATTCTGGGCGAAGCGCGTCCGGCCGCCTCATGCGCAATATAAAGCTGATGCGCAATCAACGACGCTCTGGCCCCTTGCAAACCTTTAACAGGAGATTGTTGATGCTGTTGCAAATGCCGCCAGGTTTCATAGCGAAGATGAAACCAGTTGCTGGGATCAAATTGTCCGGTAAACAAACGATCCTGGGGTTTATTGAACTGGATGTGATGGCTTAATTCGATTTCTTCCAGTTCAATTTCCTGATGGCCGTCATCGCGGCCAAAGTAAGTGATCAATCCACCTTTTTCAGCCAGGCCGGTGATGGTCATTTTTTGACCTTCTGCCGACTCTACGACATCGCCCACACTGAATTTAACGCGCGTCAAAGGCGCATTATCCTGAGCATAGAGCCGCTTTTCGCCGGTTGCGAGAAACAGAAGACTGACGCGATTGTATGCAGCCTCTTCGACGATACCTAAACCTAATTCTGACTCGGTGTTGCTAATCCAGCGCTGGCCGGGAATAAATTCATTCATGGTTGATTAAAACAGTAATCTTGTAATAAAAATGAGTGGGGGGAAATGGTCTGTGCATCACCTGACTTAACTAACTTTGCATTAGTTGATCGTCAGCGAACACAAGATTATTAGTAGAGTAGCTATTCACGTTGATAGCTACGATTATTTTTAGCACGCAAGGGTAAAACCGTCATCAGCTGCAAAATTCCTTTATTTAAGTTCAGCAAGCAGCTGCGACATCATAGATTCGGCCTGACTCAAGTAACCGGCACCAAATAAATTGAGGTGATTGAGAATGTGGTAAAGATTATAGAGAATCTTTCGCTGAGCGTAACCTGCATCCACTGGAAATGTTTCACGATACGCCGCGTAAAAACCGGCGCTGAAACCGCCGAATAACTCAGTCATGGCCAGATCGGCTTCATGATCCCCAAAATAACAGGCAGGATCATACAATACAGGCTGCCCAAGATTGTCAGCCGACGCATTGCCACCCCACAAATCGCCATGTAATAACGATGGTTTGGGCGTGTAAGACTCAAAGAAAACCGGTAATGACGCACTTAATTGTTCGCCTTTTTTTTGCAAACTACCTGAATATCCGTTTTCAGCGGCCAAACGCAATTGAAAATCCAAACGGCGCTCTCGCCAAAAAGTAATCCAGTCTGAGTACTGCCCGTTCAGTTGCGGCGTACTGCCTATGGTATTATCCAGATGCCAGCCGAAATAAGCTTGCCGCTGCAAATGCAGGATAGCGAGTTGCTGTCCCAACCGTTCATCGGCTTGTTTCGACTTATGACTGAGATCCAGATAGTCCAGCACAATGAATGCAGATTCCTTTGTCTTGCCGAAAGTAACCGGCGCAGGCACTCTGACAGTCCGCGTCGCAGCCATCGCGGCTAGCCCGGCAAATTCAGCCGCAAACATGGCCTCGCGCTCAGGTCGATTCAATTTGACAAAATAAGACGTCTCTTCACCTTGCAGCCGGTAAGCCGCGTTAATGTCGCCTCCGCCAACGGACAGCACGCGACTGACTCTGAACGGCTGGCCAATGGCAGCTTCAAGGTGTTGAGTAATAGGATCCCAATTCATAAGCTCAGGATTTTTTATCCTCTATTGAGTTTTTAAAGTTAAAGCGCCCTGGCCTTCAAATAAGCCAGTTCTGAAATATCTCCCCAGCGTATGACTTGTTTTTTAAACGTCATGACCGATTCGAATACTTTTTTAGACGCGGCATCCTTCTCGGCTAGCTCGGCGACGACAACTTCTGAAATACCTTTTAGTGTTTTCAGCACGTCATCCGGCAATGGCAGCACTTTGACGCTGTGTTTGTTAATCAGCGTATCCAAAGCCTGATTATTACGCGCAGTAAATTCAGCAATCATATCCATATTGGCTGCCTTGCACGCCGTTAACACAATCTGCTGTAAATCTTTGGGCAAGGTGTTAAACGCTTTTTCATTAATCAAGGCCTCAATCGTCGAACCCGGTTCATGCCAACCCGGATAGTAGTAAAATTTGGCGACTTTGTATAAACCAAAAGCCAAATCGTTATAAGGCCCCACCCATTCGGTGGCATCCAACGTACCTGACTGCATCGCTGTAAACAGTTCTGCGCCCGGCATATTGACCGTAGTGCCTCCGGCCCGGCTCAGCACTTCACCGCCCAATCCGGGAATCCGCATTTTCAAACCCTTGAGGTCATCCACCGTTTTTATTTCGCGGTTGAACCAGCCGGCCATTTGTACACCGGTATTACCGGTAAGGGCCGGAATAATGCCGAAGGGTTTATACAATTCCCGCCATAATTCCAAACCTCCGCCGTAATACAGCCAGGCATTCATTTCCTGCGCAGTCAGGCCAAAGGGCACGGCGGAAAAAAATTGGGCCGCTTCCGATTTGCCTTTCCAGTAATAAGCGCCGGAATGACCCAACTCAGCGGTTCCTTTGGAAACGGCGTCGAACACTTCAAACGCAGGCACCATTTCAGCGGCGCCGTATACTTTTACCTGTATTCTGCCGCCACTCATTTCACCAATTAAACCGGCCAACAAATTGGCATTCGTTCCCAGTACAGGAAAATTTTTCGGCCAGGTAGTCACCATTTTCCAATTGAACTCCGCCTGTGCCATTGCGACACGGGGGGCGGAAACCGACACGGCACCTGCCGCCAAGGAGGCTATGCCTGCCGATTTGATAAAGTTGCGCCTCTTCATAATGCTACCGTTACTCGTTGATGCGATTGAATTAAAGCCAAAAAGGCCTTGTCTGTCAGGCAATGCGGTTGATTTAAGGCCATCGCAATGAATCGATAGGCGATAGTGTAAAAGCGGGCCATGCCCATGAGCTAAGGTGATTCAATCGCGGGCATGGCCCGCTCCTACAAAATAACGGCATTGATCTGCCAGTAGCCAGTTGCTTTCGTTATTTGATCCCATTCAATCAGGATTACATTCCTGCTCTTACCATTACAATAAAAATGCAAAAGCGAGATTTTTGCTTACTTTATCACAAGCCACTCGCTACGCGCGTGATAAGCCTTAAAGTAATGTCAAAAAGGGAATCAAAGCTATCCCGAAGCTCACCTCTTTAAAACAGTATTTTTTGATTTTGAACACCAGTTTGGCTGCATTTGGTTGAAACGACTCATCGCGATGAATATCCGATAGCGCCTCGTCATTTTAGAACATCGTGACTATCCTTGTTCATCGATGGACAGATTCCCTGACAAAAAACGGAATCATCCAAAAAGCTATAATATGCCGGGTTAATTTTTTAATTGAACATCGTTCAATTATTGATTATAGTTTTCCGGCACTGCGTCTGACAATGTTTGTTAAGATGCCAACAGGAGGAATTTCATGTTAAAAAAAATCTTACGCAAGCTATTGACCTTCGTCTACAAAGTCGAAGTCAAGGGTCTTGATAACTATCAGAAAGCGGGCAATCGTGTTCTTATCATATCCAATCACACCTCGTTTCTGGATCCTTTGCTGCTGGGGGTATTTCTTCCTGACGACATCACGTTCGCAATCAACACCCAAATTTCGGAACGGTGGTGGTTAAAACCGTTTTTGAAATTATCCCAAGTGTTTCCGATGGACCCAACGCATCCGTTGTCGCTGAAAGAATTGATAAACCATTTAAAGAAAGACACAAAAACCGTTATCTTCCCTGAAGGCAGAATTACCGTTACCGGCTCGCTAATGAAGATTTATGACGGCCCCGGCATGGTTGCCGACAAATCCGATGCGATGATTTTACCGATACGCATCGACGGCGCTGAATATACGCATTTTTCCAGACTCAGAAACTCCGTCCGCTTGCGCCTGTTTCCTAAAATCACTATCAGAATTCTTTCGCCCACACACATCAAAGCACCGGACAGCTTACGCGGTAAAAATCGCCGTAAATTCAGCGGTCATGTTCTGACAGACATCATGACTGAAATGATGTTTGCCACCAGCCATTACCGGCAAACACTTTTTTCAGGATTGCTGGAAGCTAGAAAAATTCATGGCTGCTCACATACAGTGGCAGAAGATCTGGAGCGCAAGCCCCTGTCTTATGACGCGCTGATTACCCGTTCTATCCTGATTGGTGATCTGATCCGCGATATCACCCATGAAGGTGAAAATGTCGGTGTATTTTTGCCCAATTCCACTAAAACATTATGCGTTGTTCTGGGTTTGCAATTGCATGGTCGCACCCCAGCGATGCTCAATTATTCGACCGGCTCGTCCGGCATGTTGTCAGCGTGTAACACCGCCCAGGTAAAAACAGTGCTGACCTCTCGCCGCTTTATCGAACTGGGCAAATTTCAAAATGAGGCCGATCAATTAAGCCAACAGATGACACTGGTTTACCTGGAAGACATCGCAAGTACGGTAACCTTATTCACTAAAGCGCAAGCGTATGTCAAATGCAAAACGGCCAGTTACTGGTATAAACACACGCGATACAGTGCGGACAGTCCTGCCGTCATCTTGTTTACGTCCGGTTCGGAAGGCACCCCCAAAGGCGTGGTTTTATCCCATTCCAATATTTTGGCCAATCATAAGCAAATACAATCGCGGATTAATTTCAATGCGCAGGATGTCGTGCTTAATTTTCTGCCGATGTTTCACTCGTTTGGTTTCACCGTCGGCACCATGCTGCCGATCATGAGCGGCATGACGACCTTTTTCTACCCTTCGCCATTGCATTACGCGGTCATTCCTGAAATTGCTTACGAAATCAACGCAACCATCATGTTCGGCACCAATACATTTCTCTCCGCTTATGGTAAGAAAGCCCATCCTTATGATTTTTACAGTATTCGCTATGTCGTTGCAGGCGCCGAGAAATTGCAAGAAGGCACGCGTCAATTATGGTCCGATAAATTCGGCATCCGCATCCTGGAGGGCTACGGCGCAACCGAAACCGCACCGGTAACCTCAGTCAACACGCCCATGGACTGCAAACCGGGCACTGTCGGCCGGATCATGCCGGACATGGATTATCATTTGGAAGCCATTCCCGGCATCGAAGAAGGCGGCAAACTGCATGTCTCAGGACCGAACATCATGCTGGGCTATTTGCTGGCCGATAATCCGGGCACACTCGTTCCGCCCGAGTCGATATACGGCAAGGGCTGGTATGACACCGGCGACATCGTCCATATCGATGAAGAAGGCTTCATCAGCATTCGCGGGCGTAGTAAACGTTTCGCCAAGATCGGCGGGGAAATGGTTTCTCTTACCGCGGTCGAGCAACTGGCCTCCAAAGCATGGCCGGGCGCCTTGCATGCAGCCGTCAGCATTCCCGACCCCAAAAAAGGCGAGCAGATTCTTTTGTTAACGACGCAAAAAAATGCCGTTATCCAGGACATTGAAGCCGTGGCAACAGGTGTGGCAAAAATCGCCTTACCCAGGAAAATTTTTATCGTCGATGCTATTCCTGTTATGGCGACCGGAAAAGTGAATTACCCGGCAGTCACTGATCTGGCTTACCGCATCATCGAATCCAATTCGACACTTTGATTTTTCATGTCACCACCGGCACCTCACCATGCATAAACAAATCTATCCTTTGCTGATTGCGCAGTTTCTTTCGGCATTTGCCGATAATGCGATTTTATTTACTGTCATTGCCATGGTGATGCACTCGACGCAACTGCCAAGCTGGTATGTCCCGGCCCTACAAAGCGTATTTATTGTTGCCTTCGTGGTATTGGCGCCGTGGGCCGGAAATTTTGCCGATACCCAAGCGAAATCCAGAGTCTTGATCATTGCCAATTTGATTAAAGCAGCCGGAGCGGGTTTACTGCTATTCAACTTTGAACCGTTGATTGCCTATTGCGTCGTCGGCGCCGGAGCCGCAATCTATAGCCCTGCCAAATACGGTATACTGCCGGAACTGGCCGGTCACGCTCACTTGGTCAAAGCCAACAGCTGGATTGAAGGCTCCACGATTCTGGCCATCCTGACCGGCATGATTGTAGGTGCCAAAGTAGCTGATTTCTCAACCGTTTGGGCACTAAGCGGCACCATTGCGCTTTTTGTGACCTCTGCACTGGTTACTTTGTGGTTACCTGTCACAACGGCACATCCGAAAATTCCAGGCTCAAAAATCGTGCTGTTCGGCAAACAAATCATCACTTTTTTTGATACGCCCCGGTCGCGGTTTGCCATTCTCGGCGCGTCCATGTTCTGGGCAGCAGCAGCAACTTTGCGGGTCATTCTGGTCGCTTGGGCGCCGCTGGTTTTACTCTCAAAAAATGCGACTGAAATCGCCGAACTCACCCTTTTTCTGGCGATAGGCATTGTTGCCGGTTCGGCCTTGGTTCCCAGGATGATTCCACTGGAACACCTGCGCCGCGCGCGAATTCCGGCCTATTTAATGGCCT
Source organism: Methylomicrobium sp. (assembly GCA_018333785.1). Lineage (GTDB taxonomy): Bacteria > Pseudomonadota > Gammaproteobacteria > Methylococcales > Methylomonadaceae > Methylicorpusculum. The sequence goes on from JAGXSU010000061.1 coordinate 42,261, forward strand.
TGTTCATTTTGGGATTAAGTTTCATGGACGGCCTATGGGAATCACGATCCTTTCTTTTCCTGATCGGTATGTCCGGCGGCATGTTTATCGTGCCTGTCAATGCCGCGTTGCAAGAAATGGGGCAACAAAGCATAGGCAGCGGCAGCGCGGTGGCCTTACAAGGATTTTTTCAGAATGCAGCCATGCTGCTAGCGGTGGGCGGTTACACCTATGCCGCCTCTTTGAATGTCAGCCCGATTTTGGCCATGGCCTGGCTGGGTGTACTGGTGTTTATCGTAACGTTTCTTGTGTCTATCCGTTTGCCTGAGAAAACTTAGAGGATCGGCCTTATTTTACGGCGCTGGCTTCCCAGCCTAATATGAAATTCTCAACCAATAACAACAACGCTTCTTCGGCATCTTCTACACCCACGGTATCCATTTTACCTGTCAGCGCCAGCAAACAGACGCCATGGATACCACCCCATAAAGCTCTGGCCGCCTGCTTGATCTGATGCTCAGTCAATCCGGTCGCCATTTGCCGCATAGGTTCTTCCAGAATTTGAAACAGTCTTTCGATTTTAACGGTGTACCAATCCGGCAGTGTTTCGCTTTCCGACAACCGATGCTCAAATAACATGGCCCAGCGATTAAAATTCTCACTGGCAAACGTCAAGTAAGCTTTAGCTAATGCGATCACTTTTTGATCCGCTTGCCGTTCCTGACTATCCAGTGTCAGCGCTTCAGCAATCGCATCCAGGGTTCGTGCCTGAAGGTGCATGATCAGATCGGCCATGTTATCGAAAACCATGTAGACGCTACCGACGGTATAGCCGATGTCCATCGCAATTTTGCGAACCTTCAATTCGCCATAACCGTCCTCTATCACAATATTCTCGGCGGCTTTCAACACCATATCTTTTATTTCTTCCTGACTGTGCTCGCTTCGTCTTGCCATTTCAATACTCTTTTGATTAATTTATTTGAACGCTTCTTAACCATCCACTCCATCACGTCTAGCCAAGTTGCGGGTAGACCCGTATTTTCCTTCTTGAGTTCAAGAGTATAGCCAAAGGGCAACTTTTAATCGGTTCAATCAGACAAAATCCAAAGCCCATCAAAAAAATCAATGATTTTAAATCCTGGATTGAGATCGTTCTGCCAAGACGTCCTTCCTTGATAGTTGCACAATGAATTTTCGCGGCCGCTCAACGCTGCAAGCCTGCCGCCACATCCCTAAACGCCGCCAGCGCTGCTTCCAGATGCTCAATAATTTCCTGCTGCAACACATCCGGCGGCGGCAGATCGTCCAGATTATCCAGGCTATCGTCCTTGAGCCAGAAAATATCCAGACTGGCCTTGTCTCGGGCGACCAGCTCATCGTAAGCAAAATACTTAAAACGACCGGTTTCCTTGCGTTCATGACGGTTTTCAGGATTGTAGCAATCGATGAAATCCCGCAGATCGTCCAGCTTCAGAGTTTTGGTCTTCAGCGTGAAATGTTTGTTGGTGCGCAGGTCATAAATCCATACGCCTCGTGTATGCACGTTGCCGTCTTTTGGTTTGGCATCAAAGAACAGCACGTTGGCCTTAACGCCTTGCGCGTAAAAGATGCCGGTGGGCAGCCGCAGCAACGTATGCACATCGCAGTTTTCCAGTAATTTCTTGCGTATTTTTTCACCCGCCCCGCCTTCAAACAACACGTTATCGGGCAACACTACCGCCGCTTTACCATCCTGCTTCAAAATGGTGACGATATGCTGTAAAAAATTGAGCTGTTTGTTGGACGTGGTTTCCCAAAAGTCCTGGCGTTCATAGGTCAACGCATTCTTGTCTTCCTCACCTTCTTCGTTGGTAATCGTCATGCTGCTTTTCTTACCGAACGGCGGATTGGCCAGCACATAATCGAAGCGCTTGCCGGAATCGGCAATCAAAGCATCGGCGCGTTCCACTGCAGGTTCGCCGTCCAGTTCGCCGATGTTATGCAGAAACAGATTCATCAAACACATGCGGCGAGTATTCGGCACAATTTCGTTACCTTGAAAGGCCTTGTGCCGCAGAAACTCTTTCTGTTTTTTGTCCAGATTGTTGCCTGGCCGGGTCAGCCAATTATAAGCGCCCAGAAAAAAACCGCCGGTTCCGCAAGCCGGATCGGCAATCGTTTTCATCGGTTCAGGACGCACGCATTCCACCATCGCCTGAATCAAAGCTCGCGGCGTGAAATACTGCCCCGCGCCGCTTTTGGTGTCCTCCGCGTTCTTTTGCAGCAATCCCTCGTACAAATCGCCTTTAGTATCGGCATCCATACCCACCCAGCTTTCCGCATCAATCATCTGGACCAGTCGCGACAGCTTGGCCGGGTCCTGAATCTTGTTTTGAGCCTTAAAGAAAATCGCCCCCAACATGCCCGGACCGTTACCCAGTGTGTGCAGCGTCGCCAGATAATGCGCTTCCAACGGCTCGCCGGTTTTACTGCGCAATGCCGCCCAATCGTAACCGGCTGGAATATGGGTATCGCGGTTATAAGGCTCTTGCGCGTATTCATGCGCCATTTTCAAAAACAGCAGATAAGTCAGTTGCTCCAGATAGTCGCCATAACCGACGCCGTCATCACGCAGGGTATGGCAGAAATTCCAGACTTTTTGGACGAGAGAAGAGGTGTTCATGATTCAGGATGTGTCTCGGCAGTGGCATAGCTATTCAGCTCGGCTTCGATGCTCTCGATGCTGGGCAATGCACTTTGTAAGGTTGTCGGTAATGATCGGGTAAGCTCGTAACTGGCAATCCCAATCGGTTTGTCGATGCCGCGCAAGGCATACTCCGCCAAAACATTATCTTTATCTTGGCACAGCATCAGGCCAATCGTCGGTGCATCACTGGCATGACGCAAGCTGTCATCAACAACATTGCAATAAAAATTCAGCTTGCCGGCATATTCCGGCTTAACGTCACCTCGTTTGAGTTCAATCACCAGATAACAGCGCAATTTCAGGTGGTAAAACAAAAGGTCGAGATAAAAATCCTTATCTCCCACCGTCAAATGATATTGCCGACCGACAAATGCAAATCCCTGGCCCAGTTCCAATAAAAACTTTTCGATATGCGCCACCAAATAGACTTCTAACTCACGCTCATGGAAACCTGCTTCCAGGGTTAAAAAGTCAAAAATATACGGGTCTTTTAAGGATTGCTGGACTAGATCGGATTGTGGGGATGACAATCGCTCGGCAAAATTACTGATTAACTGGCCATGGCGATCATGGGCTTGGCCTTTAATTTGTAAGGCCAAGGTATTGCGGCTCCAGCCTTGAACCAAGGTTTGCCCCAAATACCAGCAGCGCACCTCAAGGTCTTTAATCTTTTCCAGCAGCAGCGCGTGATGTCCCCAAGGTAGTTGCCACAGCACGCTTTCCTGATCGGCAGTTTTCGCCACAGCCTGTGGCGCTATTTCCACACGGGCCATTTTCGCCACAAGCTGCGGCGAAAAGACCTGTGGCTGCGGATAAGCCCTTGCAAAAGCCAACATACGATCCAAATTACGCGCCGAAAAGCCTTTAACCTCCGGTAATTCATTACGAATATCCTGCGCCAAACGCGGAATAATGCCCGCACCCCAACCCGCTTGAGCTTGTCGTATCTGCAGTGTTTGACCCACATGCCAATAAAGCTGAACCAACTCGGCATTAACCGCCAGCATAGCGCGGTTTTGTGCGGTTTGTATCTGGGCTTTGATTTCCGACAACAACGCCGGATATTGGCTTAGTTCGGTCATGATGTGCTTCTAGTAGTTCGTTTTTTAGGTGTGTTGACTGTTTGCTTGGCGGCTCGTTCGGCGCGTATCCGCTCGAGTAATACGCTGGCCGGTTCGTCGTTAGGGTCTTGGGGTACTAACTGACCGGAGAAAGCGGCTTTTAGGATGTTTTTGCGTTGGGCGGCGGATTGTTTAAATGAAAATTCAAATGCCTTCTGTTGTTCGATGGAGGCAGTAATAGTCGAGTCAACTAGATTAACTATTTCTTTCAATTCCATAAGCGGGGCAAGCGGTAGCGAAATGCGCTCGACAATTGACTTATTCAAGGCAGGTTGATTGTTACCGCTACTTCCACGACGAGTTACCTCGTATTGCGACCAAAGCCAATAGTAAACGTATTCAGATGGAATTTCCGTTTCGCTCACCCAAATAGCCGCGCAGTTTTGATTGTTAGCAGCCTCTATATCCAAAATGGCAACTTGACCACGTGTTTTTCCTTCGCCGATCATGCCAAGCAAAACACTACCGATTGGGTTTATCTTGGTACTGCTATTATTTAAACCTTCTTCGGTTATGCTTTCTTTTGTAGAAGTGATTCGTGAGAATCTGACCTCTCCTGAACTAACCCACGGGATATTACCATCCCAATAACTTGACTCTTTTCGACTTGGTGTTGCTCCAACAGTTACTTCAAAACATTGTCCGATTGAAGTCCAAACCCAACCCTCCGGTAATTCCGGCAAATCGCGGGTATCCGGCTTAACTGGTTCGGGGTATTTGTCTTGCCAGCCTTTGGGCGGGGCTTTGCCTTGTTCCTGGAACTTGGCGAGTTGCCTGGCTTCCCAGTGGTCGCGGCGTTCCTTGAGAATGCGTTCCAATAATTGCGCGCCGGATTCAACCGCTTCTCCGGCCCCTCTCTCATCAAGGCAAAAGGGCGTATCCGGTTGAGATCCGTTTCTGCAATTCTCATCAACATCGGGGGCAACACTAAGCCCCTCTCCCCTCGTGGGAGAGGGGTTGGGGAGAGGGGGCGAGGGCTTATCCTCATGCAAAGCCTGCCAAATCGCCTCAAGCACACCCGTTTGCTGGCTTTGCCATTGGTTATTCCAAAAGCGTAAAACCCGAAAACCCTGCCCATTCAGCCAATGATCACGCTGCGCGTCTGCCTGTTGGGTGTCGCTGTGCTGACTGCCGTCCAACTCAATCACCAGCTTTTGCTCAAAGCAAACAAAATCAGCAATGTACCGGCCAATCACTTGCTGTCTGCGAAATTTGAAACCGGAAAAGCGTTTAGCGCGCAGTTGCTGCCATAAGGCTTGTTCTTGCGGCGTTTGTGCTTTCCGTAATTCTCGGGCGCGGTCGCGAAGCCAAGCGTTGTGGGGTAATCCGGAGGTTGTCGCCCCCTCTCCCCCGACCCCTCTCCCACGAGGGGAGAGGGGAGTGTTGGCGGCAGTATCGTTTGCAGTAGCGTCTCTCGCTTGATCGGTGAGGTATTGGGGAGAAGCCGCATGTCGATTATTACGCCACTGCTCAGTTAACTTGCCTTCCACTGCGGCTTTCAGCAACGATTGCCGGTACTGCACCAGTTTTTTCTGTGCGGCCTTGAGTTCAGCGACGCCGGCGTCGAGGTCGGAGAGGAGTTCTTCCAGTTTTTCGACTATCCGAGTTTGTTCATTAGATGGTGCGACAACAAGTGGAATCTGTTTCATTGCCGAGTTAGTCAACTTAAGGCGGGTTGAACCAGAAACATAAGGCTGATAATCAACCATGTTTAATTGGAAGCAAAGAAAATGATTATCCACTAAGCCTGCGGCACCCTGAATAACATGCGCATGATTATTTACCCAGAAGCGGCCATCCACAAGATATGCTTTGTCTTTTGAAGGATCAAAAAACGGCGCTCCGTCTTCACCAAGAAGGATTCTTTGCCCTTCTGTTCTATAACCATCAATCCACCCAACTTGACCAGTTGCACCATAGTAAGCAAATAGCTCAGAGACACTTTTACCCGAGATTCGCTTTCTCCGCTCAGACGCGTTAATTGGCTCACGCTCGAAATCCAGAATATCCGCGATATCGTCAAGTTTTACATATTCCCATCCGCTAGGTAATTCAACTGTCACGCCACCAACTCCTTATTCATCTCATCCATTAATTCATCCAACTGCTTGCCAAACACGCCCCAAACCTTTTGCAAGCCGCCTTTATCTGCAAATTCTGCATAATCAAAATCCTGCCGGCTAATGCTGCAACTGCTGGCGATGTGGTCTTTCATCAAACGCAGCCATTCGGTTTGTTCGGGGGTAAACGCCGTGGTGCGCTGGGCATTGTGACGAAATATCCATTCCTGAAAACGTTTATCCACAAGCTCGCTGAATGGCTTTAGCTCGGCGTCCATACCGATGGCAAAGCGTACCAAGGCGATCAAATCGGTCAGCCGACGTTTGCTGTCCGCGCCTTTGACCTGGCTGGTTTGCACGCGGGCGTAGGCACTCCATAACCGTTCGGTGGTCAGCATCAGCGGCGGGCGGCTCAAGGCGTCATGCAGTTCTTCTATCATTTCGTAAGTCAGAGCCCGGCGCTGGTAAGGTTGCTGGTAGAAAAAGCTCAAGGCGGCGATTTCTTCTTTGTGTTGCCGGATGTAATCGGCAAACTTTTGGATGGTTTGTTCCTCCTGGGCTTGGGCTTGCTCGCTGAAACCGGAGAAAGTGACTTGATCGAGATTGAGGTGATCGATCAATTGCTCGCGCTCACGACGAGCGGATTCGATTTGCTCGCGCAGTTCCGGATTGTCGAAGGCAGCGCAGGCTGCAGCGACTCGCTGGGCGCGGGCGGCGGCGATTTCATCTTCGGTCAAGGTGTCTTCCGAGCGCGTGATGCCGTTGGCTTGAGCGGTGGCCAAGGCGGAGACAACAATTTGGTCGGGATCGAGCGCGGCGATCAGGCGTTTGGCCAGTTCGCCGACGCGTATTCCACCCGAAGCTTTGGCGATACGGTCTTGGGCTTTTTCATCCAGTTGTTTGCCCAGCCTTATCAAGCGGTTGGCCAGGCTCAACACGGTATCGTCGTCGCGGTGTCCGATGGCGACGCCTTGCAGCAGGTCTTTGAGCGCGACGCCGGGTTTTTTCTCCAGAGGCCTGCTTTCGGTTTTCAAGGATTTTTCCACGCCGACCGCATCGATCAGCACAAAACGGGTTTTGGCGCTGTCGGCACTGTTGCTGACGCGTTTGAGATCGTCATAGCTCAGACTGCGCACGCCTCGGCCCTTCATTTGTTCGTAATAGCTTTTGCTGCGCACATCGCGCATGAACAGCAAGACTTCCAACGGTTTGACATCGGTGCCGGTGGCGATCATGTCCACGGTAACGGCGATGCGCGGATGGTAGTCGTTACGGAAACTGCTGAGGATGCTATCCGTGTCTTCGTCGGCCTTGTAAGTGACTTTTTTGCAAAAGGCGTTGCCCAGACCATAAACCTCGCGAACCATGTTGATGATGTCGTCGGCATGGCTGTCGGTTTTGGCAAAGATCAGGGTTTTGGGCATTTCGTTACGGTTAGGGAATATTTCGGTTTCCAGGGCGGTTTTCATCGCCTGGATGACTTGGCGAATCTGGCTGAGATTGACTACGGATTTATCCAGCTCCTTGCCGGTGTATAGCATTTCGTCTTCGGTTTCCGCCCAGCGTTTCTTGCGCGTCTGACGGTCGCGGTGATCCACCCATTCTTTAGCCTTTAACTCAGCGCCTTTTTGGGTGACTTCGGTGACGATTTCGTAAACGTCATAGCCTACATTGACGCCGTCGGCAACCGATTGTTCGTAGCTGTACTCGGCGACGATGTTTTCGTTAAAAAAGCCGAAAGTGCGTTTGTCCGGCGTGGCAGTGAGGCCGATCAGGAAGGCATCGAAATAATCCAGCACTTGTTTCCAGAGGTTGTAGATGCTGCGATGGCATTCATCGATAATGATGAAATCAAAGCTTTCTATGGACACCGCCGGATTGTAGCGTACCAGTTTGGCTTGATTGCCGGTTTGTTGCAGTTCGTTGAGCGAGACATCCTCGGCGCTGTCGTCGATAACTTCACCGGACAGCATGGAGTACATGCGCTGAATGGTGGAGATACAGACCTGGGCATGCGGATCGAGGCTGTTGGTGGCCAGACGCTGGACATTGTAAAGTTCGGTGAACTTGCGGGCATCGTCGGGCGGCGTGTAGGCCATGAATTCCTGATGCGCCTGTTTGCCCAGATTGCGGGTATCGACCAGAAACAAAATACGTTTGGCTTCGCCGAATTTCAGCAACCTGTATACCGAGGTAATGGCGGTAAATGTTTTGCCTGCGCCGGTGGCCATGTGTACCAGCGCGCGCGGCTTGTTGCGGGCCAGGGACATTTCCAACCCAGTGACGGCGCTGACTTGGCATTCGCGCAGGTTAAGAACAGGTAACTCCGGCATGGCCTCGCATAAGCGGCGGCGCAGCGTATCCGGCTGAGACAGCCATTCGCCCAATTGCTCGGGCTTGAAGAAATGGAAAATCTCGCGGGAGCGCGGTGCCGGGTCGCGCTGGTCGGTAAAGCGGATGATCTGGCCGGTACTCTCGAATAGGAACGGCAGCGGTGTATTGTCTTTACGCCATTTTAATTTAGCATTGGCGTAACGGGCGGTTTGATCTTCGACGGTGGTGATGTTTTCGCCGGTTTCATCGCGTTTGGCTTCTATTACCCCGGCGGCTTGCCGGTTGATAAACAGCACATAATCCGCAGGTCCTGTGTCGGTAGGGTATTCGCGCACCGCGACGCCTGGAGCTGCGCCTAGGTTGAGCTGTTTCATATCTTGCACCAGCCAACCGGCTTGCGCCAGTTTTTGGTCGATTTCCTGGCGGGCTTTGGCTTCGGGAGTCATTGCAAACACCTAACAGTTTGAGTGGAAGCATGCTCGCTAAGCCAAGTTAGTGAGGCATGCCTGGCATCTGATTTTGGGCCATTCTAACATTAACCGTTACTCCCGGCCTTCGGAATGGCCTTAAATGAAAAAACAGGCTTTAAGGCGACCGGCAAAAGTTATACTGAGCATAAACTCATCGATGATAACCCGGTCGATAGCAAATGCTATTATCCACTGATTAATACCCAGGCAGCTGAAGCAGTTGCCCCTCAAATTAAAGCGACACTAAACGAATGAAAGAGCAGTTGTTTACTTTTGAACAAATCCACATTGAAGTTGCCCGAAATGCCTCGGACGACTTTAACCTGTTTCACGACAAGCACAAATGGTTGCAGATCACTCATAATCCGTTTAAAGGACCGATTGTGTTGGGTTTTCAGTTAAATACGCTGATCGAATATCAGATGCGCTTGTACCGCGAAGCACATTATGAAGACCAGATCATTGCGGACAAGCGACTGCGATTCAGTAATTATCAGACTATTTTTGTCAACGCCTTGAGGCCGCGTCAGGAACTCTCGCTGGAAATCAAAAAAACCCTGATCACCACCATTCCTCATTTGACTCTGACTAACCGTGTCATGATCAAATCACAAAACAAAACCATTTTGCTGGGTTATAAAAAAGAAACCCAAACGCCGCTGTTTCTGGGCGATACGGATTTAAGCAATTTACCGGATCTGAATACGGTTGCCGATAAAACCCTGGTGCCGGGCACGGATTATTTTTTGATTCGTAAATGGCTGCAGAATGGAAATGTCAAAAATTTTCTGTCCGGATCATTGGTAGAGCAATCCGATTATTTTGACGAACTGGCCCATATTGCCCACTACCCTGAAATATTTCCCTGCAGTTTGACTTCAGGTGTTCTATTGGAAAAAGCCCAGCTTGAAAATCACGATTTCAAGGCAAACCCGATGGTGTACACCTCACATGATATTTCGGTTGACCGTTTTTTGATCAAACAGCTCAAAAATAACGATAAAGTCTATATTCTGGTCAAGCAACTGCCGGAATCCAAGAATAATACGCTGAATAACACCAGCATCCTATTGCGTACTTACGAATGTTATGGCGTACTGGATAATCAGGAAATTCTGTTCAGAATAAAACTGAATCTGGTGCCTTTGGAGGAAATTATTAAGAATCTGAGTTTAAAAGTCAGCAAGAATTGAAAACGTGGGAGCACACCGATAAGGATTTTTTCACTTCATCGAAAGACACGGGCTGAGGATTAATGCTCGGCATTCAATCGCTTGACAAACTCGCGCATCGTTTCAGCAAAAACCTCTGCATGAACGGCTTCAAGCCGGTGATCCAGCAGTTTTTTGATGTGCTCAAATTTCAAGGGGTGGGTCTTGATGACGCCCATAGACCAGTTTTGAAACATCCTTTCCTTGGCGTATGACATCTGCACGATCTGGCTGTTGCTATGCCTTCGATCATCCAGGAGCTTGACATATAACCTGAGCACAGCTTGTTCAGGTCCTTCCAAAACCTGCATGAACATGTCACCGCCGTAGATAAGAACGCCGGTGACACCTATGCTTTGATTGTTTTTTCGTGACGACTGAAGGATGTTCTGTACGTGATCATCCGATAGGCCGGGCGTGGCGTTACTAAAATAGAGAAGTCGAATCATACTGAGTTAACTCTTTTTAAAAACAGATACTCCTACCCCATCATAAAGGCTTGGCATCACCCCGGTAAATGAAAGCCCGCTGTAGGTCGGATAAGGCGACAGCCTTCGACTCTTCCAGCCAGGCTTTCGGGGTTACCTAATGCGCTGCATTCGAGCTATTGATAGCGTCCTGATCCAGCTGATAAACGGACAGAAAACCGCCCCACGTTGTTTGATAAATTAAATTTACACCGTCCGGCAGTTTTTTTAATGAATCCACAAAGGGCAATAGCCTGACCAACAAGCTGTTGTCTGCACCGCTCTCTTTTTTAACCGTCCAAACCCGATAGAAGCGATTTTCCTTTTGAGCAAGATAATTTCCTTCGCCTTCATCTTGAGACCAGCGTTTCACCTGAGCAATATCGCCATGCAGGTTATCACCCACCGGGAAGTTTTTGACGCTTAAAGGAATTCGGATTCCACCATAGTCGGCAAACTCAGCTTGTCTTAACAACAGATCATTGCTCACAACGATATAGACAGGCCGCTTTTTCCCAAAGTAATCAGCCATTTCAGCCAAGGCCTTTTGGCTGTCCATCGTCAACCAGCCTGCCATTTTAGTCAATCTCTGTTGCTCGTCCTGATTGGCCTCAACCAGATTATCTTTAACGGCTTTCCAGACAGGGCTTTTAAAGGTTTCTTTGCCCGGCTTTCGAATCCAGGCGTCCTTTCCGCTAAGGAAATGAACGCGCTGTCCGTCATCCCACCAACTGATTATCAAGGCATCATCTTCCGCATGACGGGCAATAACCTCAGCCGCTGCCTGCCAAATCTTCTGCCTTACCCCGGTTTGTGTCGTTACAACCTCGGACGCGCTTTTTTCCTCAGGAAAAAGGACAGCGCTTTGTGCGGCACCGCCCTGGTCTTTATATTGAGCCACTAACAGATTGAAGGCATCCTTGCCGTCTTCCTTAAATGTAAACCGATTAACTGCATCGGCCGGAAATTTCCCCTTGAGATCCACTCCGGTTTCCGGTGTTTGAATAAATGACAGAGCGTCCTGATTGGCGCTCTCTTTGGATGTTGACAGTTCCTTATAAAGCAGGGCGCTGCCGGAGACCAGCAACGCCAAGCTTAAGCCTATCAGTGAAACGGTCCTTGTTTGCTTTTTCATTAGACGGAATCTTTGTCAGTTTCCGATGTTTTTTCTTCAACCGTCTCGTCTGCTTCGGTACGGGTAGGCTTAAGAACGATATAGGCCACACCCAGTCCCAGGACGATCAGTAAAATGGCACTCATCAGAACGTTATTGCTGCTGTTTGATCCATTTGAAGAAGCTGCCGTAGAGGTCCCTTTACCGGAAGCAGCGGTTTTTAAGGCGGCCGCTTCTCTTAAACGCGTGTCCTCATCCATTATCTCAGCATAATCGCTCAGTAATTCCGACCATCCTTCGGTGTAGGTAAAGCCTCCGGGATTAGCGTGGAAAATACCTTTGTAGTGCTTGATGACATCATGCTCCCACATGTTGGCATAGACTCTTTCCACATGGCTTGGGTTATTACCTTTAGCCCAGAATAACTGGAAGAAGCCGCCCGCCGCATCTTTTTCAGGCGCAGGAGGTGCCGGACGATTGGTATTTTGACCCGTCAGCAAGCCGTCTTTATACAACTTTTCTACGACTTTTTTGGCTTCTTGCTCAACTTCCAGACCTTGTATCGTGCCTTTGTCAGCCGCATCCAGATAGGCTTTGGCGAAACTGGCCGAGTGACAGGTTGAACAGCTTTCCACCCAAGCCTGTTTACGTTCTTCAAACCACGGATGGCTCAAATTGTCAGCAATGGCTGGCGTGGGATTGAATGCCCAACGTACTTTGCGAACCAGATTATGAGAAAACTCACCTTTGTATTCAAAATGGCACAATTGACAAGTCGGCGCCGTGTAGCCGCCTTTGGTGATGGCATCTTTCAAAGGCACTTCAAAATTCCAATTCGCTTTACCCAAGGTTTGATACTGGGTACCGTGCTTGGACGTCATGAAATTTTCGAATTCGTTGTGATCTGCACCATTATGGCAAGTCGCACAGGCTTCAGGTTGTCTGGCTTCAGCGGCAGAGAAGGTATGCCGGGTATGACAGCCGTCGCATTTGTTTTGCTGGTAGTGACACATGTCACAACCTTGAGCGACTTCACGCTGGGACATCGCGGCCCAGATGGTGTTCTCGACATTCGCATCCCAATCAACGGCGTGGGAAGGATGACCTTTACCCCATTGCTTTTGCGGCCACTCCTGTTCTTTTTCAGATTCGGCTTCGGCAAATTCGCCGACATGGCACGTTCCGCAAGCTGCGCGATCCGGCATTACCAGATTTTCAGAGTGGTTGATCTTGTCTTTGCCAACGCCGCCATGACAGTCGATACAGCCGACCTGACTCAACTGCTGACCGCTTGCTAGCACACCTTGTTTAACCAGATTGGCTTCCACATCCGCGAGTTTTTGTTTTTTATAGGCCTTGACGTTACTGTCAGGCAGATTGCGGATTGCATTCAAGTCACTGTGACTGCTGCTTTTCCAGGCATGATAAGCACCGGGGGTCGTTGCTTGGTGACAACCGATACAGCTGTCTCTATCGAATTCGCCTTGTACCGTTTTGGGTGGCGTATAAAAATCTTTGGGATTCCAGTATTTCTGGATAGGAATCGGCTCCCAATACTTCCCGTGAGAACCTTTACCCGGGTGAGAGTCATAATAATTTTTCTTGATTTGTTCAAAATCGGGGCCTTGCGCTAAGGCAATTCCGATTTGGCTGAATCCAATAGCTGTCAACACGAATGTCAACAACAAGCTAGGCAGCTTATTTTTCATGGCAGTACCCCCTCAGTAAAGGTCGTTTTTTAGATTTTTGTTTCGTATCGAAACTTATTTTAGCGTAATCTTCCGCTCATTAAAACAAGCATCAACAAATTTCCAATAATGCGGGCATCCGGATTTACGATTCTTCAATAAAAGCAAAGACCGGTTTCTTTGCTCAATTTTTCGTTAACTCCGGTTTTCCTGTAATTGCTCGATCAATTTTCTTTGCACATCGATGATTTCTTTCATCGCTTCAATCGTTTTATCTTTCTCTTTAAGCAATTCTTTCAGAAGTGCTTCTTTTTCATTAAACTCAACCACCGGTTGAATTTTCTCTTTATATTCCATGGACTTAAGATCTAGCGATACCGGATGAGGATCATTCTTTGCCACGGTATTAAATACCGGTGCATCCATCTCCCATTTCATCTTGGGCTCTTTTTTAGCGGAAGCGCCAGCTCCGCCATCCAAATCAAGATCCAGCTCTTTCTCGCCGGGCAAATTGCCAAATGATATTTTTGGGTCAGTCATAAAACCTCTTCATTAATTGATTAGTGATACACGGCGCTGTTTTAAATCAGCGACCTTAGATCGTTAAGCGTCAAATATTGATCCAATAAACAAAATCACTAAAAAATGAATGGCTCGCCTCTTTTCTGATGCAGCGAACTAACCTTCTAAAAAGTTTATTAGAAACAACCTGTATGTCGCTGTTATTCTAATATTTTTTATCTAACTTCACCATTCATCTTTTTTGTTTCTGCTCACCCTTCAACTTTTTTTGGCCGTAGGGGCTCGAATGAAAAGGCTTCTGCAACAGAGATGTTGCAGAGAGCTAAAAGGATAGGATAACAGCAGTCCTCGACAGGCACATCCTGCACGTTTAACCCGGTCTAACGATTTTGCAATAGGAAAGGAGGAAAACGCTATTTCAATTCTTGCATAAGCACTTTCAGCTTCTGCAACACATGCTGCTGCTGTTCCATGGTCAATTTACCGAAGTCTTCTTCAAACTGAGCCTTCGAATAACCATCTGCCGTCTTTTGCTGCTTTAATTCCGAAATACCGCAATCAGACAGCACTCGCCTGATAGGGCCTTCTGCGCCACTTAAACTGATGGACCCCGCCAGGACTTTTTTTATTAGGGTGGTTACGCGAACAAAGACGGTCTGGCCGGATAATATATCATCAATAATGACGGCTACATTTTCATCCGTATAGCCGCGTTGCTTGGAATCACTAAATGTTTTCATTTTAAGGGCAACGGGAGAACGCTGGTCTATCTGATAATCCATATCAAAAGGCCTGTTTTGCGAAGCGATCAAGGCATTGCCATCCACAACAAATTGCAGCGTGTTTTGCTTGCACATGATTTCCAGCCTGATGTTGTCGTACAAGCCGCGCTGAGGCATGGGCGACCTGACAAAGCTATAGGCGAGGTTGGTTAATCGGTCTTTTTCCTGATGATACGTCCACTCATTCAGCTGTGCCTGCACATTGGCAGTGACTAAAAAGGAGATCAGCGATAAAGCCAACAAGAGAAGCTGGCCTGATAATCGGTTTTGTTTCATTACTTGATCCTGAAAATCTATGAGGGGTATAAGCGCGCTTACCCCCTTCAGACTACTTTGCTGTTTTCGCAAAAAACTGAGCCAAAGCAACGGCTCTGTCCTTGCTGACTACTTGCGCATGCGAACGACTTTCCACCGCGTGGATATAAGCCTCAATTCCTGGGACGTGCGCGGCAACCAGATCCTGCCCATAGACCTTCTGTGTCGCGAATGAAACCAGTTGCAAATGCGGCCACGCCACCACATCGGCAGCGCTGAATTGAGCGCCCAACCCATAGGGCGCCAACTTCATCAGTTTTGTCAGGCCTTTTAAGCCTGCCTCGACTTTGGCTTTAACTTCTGCTTTTGTTTCATCCGAGGCGGTGGCGCCAAAAAGCGCTTCGCCGTAAAGTCTTCGTGCCTGCAACTCCACATTTAATTCAATATGCTGTATCAGTTCCCGGCATTTGGCTCGCTCATAGGCATCTTTCGGATAAAGCGGGTTCTCAGGAAAATAATCTTCCAGATACTCCAAAATCGCCTGGGATTCTGACAAATAACCCTGCTCTGTTTTGATAAACGGAATCTTGCCCAACGGAGACATCTTCAACAACGCTTCGTCCTGGCTGGGTGCTACAAATTCCTCCACAAAAGCAATCTCTTTTTCCAGCAACGCGAACTTGATTTTATTGTAATAATTGCTGATGGCAAAACCATATAATGTAATCACGACGTTTCTCCTGATAGTGTAAAAGTTTCTTAAATTTCAGCGTTGGGTCAGGCGGTCCAGTTAATTGTGGCTATGTTCGCGCTAATAGTAGGCGTCGCCCTGGCAGGGATTGCCGGGGTCCAGAAGCCATGGATGGCGTTGGGCGTTCACATCCTTGTGACCTGGATTTAGGCAATCCATGCCGGAATGACGGTGTTGATTTACTTTCAACTACTAACGCGAACATAGCCTTAATTGTTGGGTTGCGAAAAGCATGCAACCCAACCTAACCGCTGCATTACTTTAGTTTTATTGATCCGCTGAACAATTACAAAGTTTCCTGATAAGCCTTATTTAGACCCTGGCTGCGCTCAACGCCTCCAGTTTTGATCGGAATCGGCTTAAATTCAGACACTGTTCCTGAAGGGTACCACCTTATTTGAATACCCATTCGAATAAACACCTCGAAGCGTAGCGATTAAAGCCAACACCATTATGAAAAGCTCATGGGGAAACGCGGCACAAAGACGACCTACCGGTCATTTATCGTACGGATGTTGAGCTGGAATTTCGGCGATTTTTATAACGATGATCGGCCTTGCCAATCCTGCACGGCCTCAGCATCCCCGACCGATAAAAAATCAATCAAATCCTGGAATCTTGAAAGGGTTTCATTGTTACCATGCAATGCGCGCAAAACGGCGAGCGTTTGGCGTGCGTTTTGCCAGTTCTGTTGAGCCAGACCTTCATAGAGCGCCCGGTATTGATGGTGGACTAAAAATTGCCGAAAAACCTGAGCCGCCTGGGTCTGCTTAAAACTTAACGACCGGTTGATCGCTTGTGCGGCAATATCCGGTTTTTTGGCACACATCATCCGCCAAGCGTTAGACAGCCATTCCCCGGCTAACTGTTCACAACTCACAACACGGCCTAGATCGGCGCCACAGCGGGAACAACGGGAGTCCCCGCTCAAGCGGGCATTACAGCAGGGACACCGCTGCATTACGATTCCAGATAGTAGATGATATCGCTCAGTTGCTCTACCGGTTCCTGCAAGCCCGCCTCATCGCCTGCATCGATACAGCCCCCGATTTTTTCGATCAAATCGATCATGTCTTCTTTGTCTTCAGCCGAAACCACATCGAACAGGGCTTCGGCTTTTTTGATCAGCTTACGGGCCGCCGCGATAGCTTCGGAGTCCGACACGGTTTCTTCAGCGGTGTATTCCGCATCGCTTTGTCCGAATAAGCCAGAGATACGATCTCTGGCACGGGTCAACTCCTCGGCCGCAAACCGGGAAATGACGTTATTGATCGTGATCGACTTTTCCAGTCCGGTGGCTTTTTCCTGCGCTGAGACCTGCAACATACCATTAAGATCCAGCGCCAAAGTCAGCGTGATAATATTTCCCGCAGGAACATTCTGTAGATCCTCAACCAAAAATTCCCCGATTTTGATGTTATTCAGCGCATCCGGATCTTCGCCCTGGTAAACAGTAACCTCAACCATTTTTTGACCATCCTGATAAGTCATAAAGGCTTCGGACTTCCTGACAGGCAGCACGCTGTTCTTATGAATGATAGGGATGAACTGATAAGGGTAAACTTCACCGTCCAAATAACCCAGCGCACTGGTTCCATAGGTATAAGGCGTGACATCGACCAGCACGGTGTCAACTTGCTGGCCGTTGATCATCGCGGCCTGAATGGCAGCTCCCATCGCAACGCATAAATCGGGATCCACTTCACTGTGCGGTTCGAAACCAAATTCATCAAAGAGACGTTCGCGTACACAAGGCGTTCGCGTAGACCCGCCAACCAGAATGATTTCATCAATATCCGAAACGGTGAGTTTTGCGCCTTTGAGTGCGATATGAACCGCATCGATGGTCGCGTTGATGTAGTCTTCGATCATGTCCTCGTAGTCCATCCGCGATAATTCCAGCGTCAGATGGATCGCAGAGCCTTGATGTTCGAGTAAATATTCCTCATTGATCTGGGCATAGGGCTCATCGGACAACTGCATTTTGGCATTTTCGGCGGCCCGGTTAATCCGCGCAGAAGCCTTGCTGTGTTCTGCGATTTCGATGCCGTGCTGTTGGCGAATATGATCCTGGATATAGCCGATAATCTGCTGATCGAAATCATCGCCGCCGAGGTGATTGTCCCCGTGGCTGGATAAGACTTCCACGACACCCGATTGCACATTGACAACCGAAACATCGAAGGTGCCACCACCCAAATCGTAAACCAGCATGCGCCTGGACGCGCTGTTATCGGCTCCGTAGGTCAGCGCAGCCGCTGTCGGTTCATTGATCATACGCACCACATCAAGTCCGGCAATTTCGCCTGCCTCACGCGTGGCTTGACGCTGGGCATCCGAAAAATAAGCGGGTACTGTAATCACCGCTTTACTAATGGCTTGTCCAGCATACTGTTCGGCAATTGTTTTAAGGCGTTTCAGGATAATTGCAGAAATTTCCTGCGGAGAATAAGGCTTACCGGCCATCTCAACCCGGGTATCCTGCCCCATTAAGCGCTTGATCGATTTAACGGTGCGCTCAGGATAGATCAGGTATTGATTTCGCGCCGTTTCACCGGTCAAAATTTCACCGTTATCGCCGATACCGACAAATGAAGGCACTATTTTTTTGCCTGCCTCGGCGATCACATGCACTTTTCCGTTTTCTACAATGGCCACTTCGGAGTTAGTGGTTCCCAGGTCGATCCCGATAATAATTTCGTTCATAAATAATTTAGGAGTGATTTTTTAGAGTTTATTGACTTTGACTTCCGCCAGCCGCAAGACCTGGTCTTCAAACAGAAAACCTTTGCGCAGTTCCTCAAGCACGACGCCGTTTTCGAGCGTGGCGTCATACCCTATTTCCAGGGTGCGCATGGTATGGGCGTCAAACTGCTTATCGGCACATTCTATAGGATAAACATGTTGCCTTTGCAGCCATTGCTCAAAGCGCTTCAGCGTGATTTCCTGGCCTTGCCCAAAACTTTTGATGAAGCGAACATCCTGTTTTTTGGAATGCTTAAACAGCGCGTCAACCGGTTTATAGTTTTGCAAAATACGGTAACCTTCAGACAACCGGTCATAGATGTCGATGATGTCCAAAAGCAGGGCGCGTTGCACATCCCGTTTTTGCTGCAGCATCCTTTCGGCAACCGCAGAGAGTTGAGCCGCCATCGCCTGATTATCGGATTGCAGTGTCGTCAAGGCCTCACTCAACGTATCCAGAGTTGCTTTAAACTGGCGTGACTCAGCTTTGACCTCACTTTTTAATCCGGCCAGATCGCTAAACAATCCGGCCAGGTCCGGCTGATCTACAGCCGTCAAATGAGCAAAATCGGTTTGTTCCAGATAGTGTTGCAAGGTATCGAGCAACTCGCTGTGGGAGGTATCGGTAGTCATGATTTTTTTAGGAAAAAGGGCGTTTAGGATAGTTTTTTCAAATGGTCGGCAGTCAACAATTTAAAAAAATCGTCCATTGCAAACAGCTGCAAGGGGGTTTGCTGGCGGAAAGCCCGGTTCAACAAACCGTCGAAATCCGCCTGTTGCAAATTGAAGAGCGCGTAGTTCAAACGACTGTTTTCATCCTTGATGGTTTCATACGCTTCCTGAATCAGCTGAAAAACGGCAGGGTCTTTGTCCGGCGGATTGCTTCTGACTTTTTGCAGATAAGCATCTTTAATTTCTGCATCGGTTGCCTGCTCGGCAATATCCAGTATCTCAAAAGGTGATGTCATGTGTTAACCGCTTTGCTTAAAAGAAGGGAAACGAAGATTTCGGCAAATCGCTCTCATCGAAGTAGGCCACAATTTCATCCATCGTTATACCTATATCCATGTGCAATTCATAAGCGGCATAGAATAGCGCGGCGCATGTCACGAACAATTGATCACCCATCAAAAAGTCTTGTATTTTCGGGCTGATTTTTTTCCGGCATAGGCTAAAACAGATCGCTAAAACCTGATCCGGTGTTTTTTGCTTCATAGTCAACGTCAGTCTTTTATTGATTTTTAGAAAATCTGATTCCGACAAATGTCCAAATAAGTGCATGACGGCATCGGTATGATCATCCTCCTCGTCATCCTCTAGATATTCCTCGTATTGCTCAAGGAAATCGTCAATAAAGTTCAATGGATTTAAAAACTGTTCAACCTCGACAATAAACCGGCGGATTAATTGAGCGGTCCGCTGGTCGTTTCCTCTTAAGGCATCATCAAGACTGTCTTTCAAACGGTAAAGATCAAGCATACTAACGCGCGCCGGACTGCCATTGGCTGTCGCATAAACCAGATAATATCTCCAAACCGGTTTTTTCCATTGACTTAAAGCTAATTTGACACAGTGCCTCAACAATTCGAAATGCTGAAGGCTAACCAGTAACTGGCTCCACTCCAATAACAAGGCCTCGGTGTAATCCTGCTGTTGCACCGATTTTTTTATCAGCGCTTTGAATTTATCCAATCCTTTGATGAGGATTTTATAATCACAACCTTGTTCGTCATACTGTTTGATCAAACTGATCAAACTGGACATGCCTTGCGCCGGCAGCAAATAATCCTTTATAGGTGGTAATTGCCTGGTAACCGTCGCGACCGTCACATCCAACAACAAGGCTTCAATCGTTGCTTGAAAATGCATGGCAAGCGGATCGGCATTCAACTTTTGCAAAGCATCGGCAATTTTTTGCAAGCCCTGTTGTTTATCTTCTGCAACAAGCTCAAAAAAACCACGCAACAACTCGGCCTGAGCGCGCATTTTTTTATCGGCCAACAAGTTCCCGACAGATTGAATTTCCTTGCCTACCAGATGATATTTCTTGGTTTTTATCAACTTGCGGGCATGAGCCAGATGACTGCTGACCAGTGACTGCTTGGCCAGCGTGTTGACCGGATCGACTTTTAACAAATCCTTTGCGTACTGAGAGGCTTTTTTGAACGCTTTTTTTCGCGTTGAAGCTTTAATTGCAAAAGTTAAAAAATCGGTATCCTTCGGAAACTGCTTGAGACAGACATCCAGCCAACGTTGATATTCGGCAGGATCCGGATCATGCTCATCATAATATTTTAAAATTTTCAGATAACTGTCCCTGTCATCCGGATCGTAATTCAGACTTTCAACAAGCAGAGTGACTGCGTCTTCAGGCAGCATCACGACCGTCATATGCCTGAGAATCAGGGCTATCTTACGATCATTCTGATCGCCTTGATTTTTTAACGCCTCAATGCATTGGCGCCAGTGAAACGCCGCATCGTCCTTCATTTGGTTATGTTCGCACAATAAGGCCTTGATCCGGTGTTCTTCAAACGGAAGACCGGAGCCGAAATGTTTTAGGTAATCCTTGCGTCCTGCCGGATAGTTCAAAAGCATGGCCTGACAAAATCGTTTTACGGAATCAGCGCCAAACAGGTCGCGATAGCGAATCGCTAAATCGAATTTCAATTTATCCGTCAGCCGGTTGTGATTTTGGCACAGTGCATCAAGCAATTCGAGTTGCTTATTGCTCATCCCCTTCGCTTTGGCAAAGAACTTACGCAGCTGGGGCTCGAGGTGAATTGCCATGTCGGCAAAGTCTTTACCCTCTTGCGTATAAGTCAGCAAAGCATCGGCAGCGGCGCGGTAGGGCGAATTTTCAGGCAGCTTGGATAATAATTCCCGGGCTTGTTCAATTGACGCGGGAATGGACATCAATGCTTTCAGCAAGGGCTTTAAATCACGGAATGCCGAGCGGAACGGCAGTTTTTTTAAAATGTCATCGAGCTGATCAGGGTTGTTTTCATGGCAAGCATCCAAAGCTTCGCGGATTAATCCCAAGTGTGTGATAAAAATCGAGTCCTGCGGCAAATGTTCCGCTATTTCAGGCTGGTCAACAAGGCTAAGATAACCCAGCCGAACAGCCAATCCGGGATACTGTTGATCCAGTTGTTCCTTGGTTAACAGAGCAATCGCCGTCTTGGCTTTCTTGATATTTTTGGCCGACAACAACCAGACGATATAGTCATCAAAATTTGCCTGGGGAGGCTCTGCCAACTCAGCGTAATTTTCCCATAAAATGGCGGCTTCCTTGATCTGCTCTTTTACCGCAAAACTCAGCGCGCGTTGTAAATAGCATTGCGCTAATTGCTGCCGCCAGTAGACATTTTCAGAATGCTTCAGCAACTCTTTATAGAGATCGCTGGCTTCTTTATAACGATGCGACAAAAAGTGAACCGATGCTTGTTGTTCCAACGCAGTTTGGGACAGGCCTGCGTCATCAGAGGGGCGTGGAATGTTCATTGCCAAGATAATTCAAAAGATGTGGATCGCTTTATGTTAATTGACCGTCCTATAAACGGGCAAGGCCGATATCACGTCACGGTTAAAATCGTATCTGCCTAAAGCTCAGCATTCTCCACATTAAGCGGGATTCAACCGCATCTTTTTGACCAAAGCTGTTTATGGGGGCACCAAAAATAAATTCCCGTAGTCGCAATAGCAACCGGCAAGCGCTTTGTTATCTCAATCTCGATGGTACAATGACATGTTTTTAAGATGCCTCATTTGGTAGAAATAAAACTCAGGGCAATATCCGTTCGTAAGGTAAATGAAAGACTCCTGAGTTATCTTGACCCATTTGATAGAATCGGGCTTTAAATAGAGTGCCGATTACTGAGTAAATCCTTAACTGCGATGCTGTTTTGATTTTTGAGACATAAACCCAAGATAACGCATAATACCCTCTTACTGATAGCCTAAGACGACCGTCATACTCAACTCACTATGTCTCAAACTAATTCCCCCGTCTTTTGGACCCTGTTCGATGTGCTTCTCTCCGAAATGGGCAGCTCCGCGCATGAAAAAGGACTTCGTCATGATTATGAATTGACTTCCGTCAATTTACTGGAAGGCCTGACAGAAACAGCCGCCACATTGGGACTGGACATCAGAGAGTGTTTGTTAAACTGCGAACAAGCCGTTAACGGCTCCGGCAATCTGACGCCGCTGATCAGACCCCTGGAAAACAATGAGTGGCTGGTAATCTCGGGATTCAGCCGCGGCCGGATAAAAATTACGTTAATCAACGAAACCGAGGTCAACCGACGCCTGATCAACCTCAATGAACTGCAAACCTTACTGAAAACCACGCCGGAACG
The DNA here is from genome assembly GCA_018333785.1 of Methylomicrobium sp. Classification (GTDB taxonomy): domain Bacteria; phylum Pseudomonadota; class Gammaproteobacteria; order Methylococcales; family Methylomonadaceae; genus Methylicorpusculum. Next base: position 64,810 of record JAGXSU010000061.1, read on the forward strand.
GCTGCTGGAATGGTTTGCCGTAGAGCTAAAATCCCCCATCGAAGCCTCATCTCATCATGGCGAGCATCACATGCCACCATTGCGGCGTCTTATCGCGATGGTAAAAGTCGAAAAAAAGGATTTATGGCGAGTAGTCATATTAGCCGGGGCATCCGGATTACTGAGCCTGGCAACACCGGCGGCTGTTCAATCGCTGGTTAATACGGTGGCCCTGGGCGGGATGATGCAGCCTTTAACCGTTTTATCGTTCATGCTGTTTATCTTTCAGACCTTTTACGGCACTGTTTCAATTTTACAGTCTTATATCGTAGAACTGATCCAGCGCCGTGTATACGTCAGAATGGCAGCGGATTTGGCTTACCGCCTCCCCCGGGTTAAATGGTCAGTCTACGACGAAAAAAACGGCGCCGAACTGGTCAACCGTTTTTTTGATGTATTGACCGTGCAAAAAGCCGGTGCGTTTTTAATGCTGGACGGTTTTGCTATGGCCCTGCAAAGCACTATCGGTTTATTTGTCTTGGCCGCTTACCACCCGATATTAATGCTGTTTGATGCGCTGGTGGTTAGCTGGTTAGCCATTGTCATTTTTATCCAGGGCCGTAAAGGTGTCACTACCTCCATTAATGAATCAATCGCTAAATACGAGGTTGTCGGCTGGCTGGAAACCCTTGCCAGAAACGGCCAAATGTTTAAATTTTCCGGCGGCCCGGAATTAGCAAAAGAACGGACCGATAAACTGGCTTATGAATACCTGAATGCTCGCAAAGGGCATTACCGGATTTTACTCAATCAGCACATCAGTCTTTATGCGTTATATGCGGTAGCAGGCACGGCTTTACTGGCTGTTGGCGGTTTGCTGGTGATGGAAGGGCAACTCAGTTTAGGTCAATTGGTTGCAGCAGAGTTGATCGTTTCGGGCGTGTTGTTGTCGTTTTCGAAATTAATAAAGCAGCTGGAAAGCTATTACGACTTGATGGCCGGTGTCGACAAGTTAGGCCATTTGCTCGACTTGCCGGTTGAGCGTGAATCAGGTGAAACCATCGCATGGTCAGGCCCGACGTCAATAGCGGTGCATGATTTGGCTTATGCTTATACAAACGGCCATACACCGATACAACACTTGAGTTTTTCAATCAGCGCCGGAGAGACCGTAGCGCTTACAGGAAAATTAGGCGCCGGCAAATCCACGTTAGCGGAATTAATAACCGGTTTACGCCAGCCCATCAAAGGCCGTATTGAAATTAACCAATTGGATTTACGTGAAATTAAACTCGAAAGCGTTCGCAAGCAGATTGCCGTGATTGGGCATAACGAAATCATTGAAGATACGATTCTGGAAAATATTCGATTGGGTCGGCCGGAAATTACCGTTACACAGGTGCGCAGTCTTTTAAACCGCTTGCGGCTCATGTCCGAAATCACCCAATTCCCGGCAGGACTCCATACCCAACTCAGCCCAACCGGTTCGCCGCTATCTTCTACCCAGGTCAAGCATCTTATGATTGCCAGAGCCGTCATAAGTAATCCCGGACTGTTGATCATCGATGGCCTTCTGGATGACTGGCATAACTTCGGCAACAGCGAAGCCAAACAAATCCTGTTCAGCGAAGATGCGCCCTGGACACTGCTGATACTGACCAGCTCCGAATCCGTCATGCAACTTTGTCAGCGCGTCATATATCTTCAACCTGCAAACGGATGATGAACATGTCTGATAACACCTCGCAACTTTCGGTCATCAGCGCCTGCCAGACACCCCGACTGGTCGGACGCATTGTTTTTATCTTTGCCTGGCTGTTCATCCTGGTTCCGGTTTTCACGTTGTTTCTGCCCTGGCAGCAAAACATCAACGGGTCAGGCGTTGTCTCTGCGTTTATGCCGGTAGAACGGCAGCAAACGATTGAATCACCGGTTTCAGGACGCATCATGCGCTGGCACGTTAAAGAGGGCGCAAAAGTCAAGAAAGGCGATTTACTGGTCGAAGTCAGCGATATCGATCCGCAATTACCGGAACGCTTGAGACGGCAGCGAGAGGCCAACGAGGCAAAATTAGTCGCCAAACAACGTGAATTCGATGCCTACCAGGTTCAGATCGAGCAACTCGAAACCGTCCGTGACATGAAAGTCATCACGGCTCAATACAAACTGGACATGGCCAGACAAAAAGCGCTCTCGGCAAACGAATCGCTGGCTTCTGCACAAGCTACCCAGGAAACAGCAGCGCAGCAGCAAAACCGGTTGACACGCCTGCTCAATGACGGCCTTGTTTCGCAAAGAGATTTCGAAGTGGCCGAACGTGATTCAATTATAGCCAGACGCTCACTGAATAGCGCACAAGCCGCATTACAATCGGCCCAAGCCGAACAAAGTGCAGCCCAAGCCGATATCAATCAAATCCGCGCCGATGCACAGGCCAAAATCGATTCGACCACCGCATCGATCAGCAAAGTAAGCAGCGAATTAGCTGATATTAGGAACAGTCTGGTCAGCAACGATGTGACTATTTCAAGGCAAAGCGCACAGAAAGTCATCGCCCCCCAAGACGGCAGCGTCCTGCGCTTGTTGATGAATCCGCAGGGGCACTATGTCAAACAAGGTGACCCGCTGATGATTTTAGTGCCCCACACTTCAGACCGCGCCGTTGAAGTCTGGGTCACCGGCAACGATGCACCGCTAATTTTGCCGGGCCATCATGCCCGACTGATGTTTGAAGGCTGGCCGGCTGTCCAGTTTGTCGGCTGGCCGGAAGTGGCGGTAGGTACCTTTGGCGGCACGGTTGCTTTTGTCGATGCCAGTGATAATGGCCAGGGCAAATTTCGCGTACTGATAGTGCCGGATGAGCATGATCATCTCTGGCCTTCAGAGCGGTTTCTGCGTCAGGGCGGCGCGGTAAAAGCCTGGATATTGCTGGAGCAAGTCAGTATTGGATATGAAATATGGCGGCAACTGAACGGCTTCCCGCCGATGCTGACACCGGAGCATCCATATAAAGACCTTGGCAGAAAGCCGTCCAAATAGCCTGCAGACTGATCATGCCTTTTAAAATTAGAACGACAACATCATTCATGGCTATTGATAACTCGCTTTCAGGCTATGTGAGTGCTTGTACCCTGGTTTTATTATCAGGCTGTACTGCGTATTTCGATACCGGGCCCAAAGCCGATCTTTCTCAAAAAGTCGAACGGCGCATACAAAACGATGAAAGCCTGCCGCTGCCCGAGCTGTCTAAATCACCGCCTAAAACGATGGAAACAGCCATCACAGAGGCTAAAACCAGGCAGCAAGCACTGAAACTGGAGGCTCCGCCGGTTATTTTAGAAAAAACGAAAACCGGCACCGGCGAGGAAAACAAGCAATTATCCATCGCCGAAGCCCGCACTATGGCGTTGGAAAACAATCTTGACTTGAAAATCGCGCTGATCGAACCGTCTATTGCCGCGACCTATGTGAGCGAAGAGGAAGCCAAGTTTGACGATCTGATTTTTGCCAATGCCAAATATGCCAACAAGAGTACGCCTTTACTTGACGGCGACGTAGTCAGTTTCAAGCCGGTGGATAAAAACTCACCGCTGAAGAATGAAATAGCCAAGCTGAATATGTTGCCTCAGGATACCGAACAACTGGACATTGAAGCCGGGGTCATCATTCCGCTACGCACCGGTGGAAAAATAACGCTGTCCAGTCCGCTCAACAATAAAGATACCAGCCGTTATGTGCCATCGGATCAATACCTGGGGGCGTTACGCTTTTCAATGAGCCAGCCGCTGTTGCGCGATGCAGGAATTGCAACCAACGTGGCCGGTATTCGCATCGCCCGTTATGAACAGGACATTACCGACCTTAAAACCCGGCTGCAAAGTATTCGGGTACTGGCCGCTATCGATAAAGCCTACTGGGCTCTTTATGCGGCCTGGGGTGAGCTGGACATTCGCCGTCAGCAATATGAAATTGCCAGCCAGAATTTGGCGATGGTCAGACGTCGGGTTGCCGAGGGACTGACCGCTGCAATTGAAACGAACAGAGCCGAAATAGGCGTTGCCGAACGCATGGAGACTTTAATTGTTGCAAAAACCAAACTCAAACTGAGTCAGCGCAAACTGTTGCAGTTTTTAAATGACAGCCACTACGACCTGGATACATCCACCCTTTTGGTTCCGGCGACCCCGCCAACTCTGTTAAGTTTTGATTTCGACAGAAATGAATTGGCAAAAAAAGCCCTGGAGGGCCGCCTGGAATTGCTGGAGATGGAACTAAAACTGGCCGCCGATTCAACCAAGATTGATTATCTGGAAAACCAGACCCTGCCGATGTTCATGCTCGATTACAGCTATGGCTCACAAGGCCGCAACGATGATTTTGGTAACGCTTATTCGGATGCGTTTGGGGGGCAATATGATGACTGGTCTATTGGTTTAAAAGTCGAAATACCATTGACCAACGAATTACGTAAATCACGATTGAACCGCGCGGTTCAGCAGCGTTTGCAGCGCTTGACCACGCGTGACCTGAAGGAGTTAACGGTACGTAGGGAAATTTATGACGCGCTTGATCAAGTCGACCAAAACTGGCAACGGATCATCGCCAACCGGCAAAATGTGGTACTGGCAGGCTCAAACTATGATGCCGAACTGAAACAGTTTAACGAAGGCATCAGAACCATGACCGAAGTGCTGGAAACGTTAACCAAACTGGGCGATGCGCAAACCAAAGAAGTCAAAGCCATTGCCGATTATCAGGTTGCGCTCATCGATCTGGCTTACGCCACAGGCACCTTGTTAGGCTACAGCAAGGTGGATATGGGTCAAGGTGTGCAATAAAAAACGGCATCGTTAAATAAATGACCCTTCAACGACCGATCAGGAATAAATGGATTGCCGCCACGCTGAGCTGTCTCATATCGCTCATTACCATCACGCCGCTGTGCGGCTTTCTGTTTCAATGCGGCTGTGATTGGCCCTGGCTAGGACTGGATGACGGGTGTAATTATTACAAATCCCATGCAGAACACACCTGCCCCTGGTGTGCATCGATGATAACGGGCATCCTGGCAACAGGATCGGCGACCCTTTCCGGAATGTTAGCCGCCACTTTCGCGCCCCTAACACAAATGAAACTGCCAGACCCTATTGAAATCGTAGTAAGGACTTCATCAGGGTTGTCGTTGTTTTTCCTTTTGGCCGTACTGACTGCCGCGATAGCTGCTTCCATGCAGGTTTACCCGCTGGGAATAGGGCAGTACTTAAATTGAAAAACGAAAGAAATGGCTGCATTAACTGATGCAGCCATTGTTGCTATGAGCCGGTTTTTTATTACTTCACGCCCAGCTACTTCACAAACAGCATTTCCTGATACGTTGGATAAGGCCATAATTCGTCGGCTATTTCACCTTCCAGAAGATCAGCAAATTTTCGAACTTCATCCATGATCGGGCGGATAGTTTTAGCACAGAACTGCATGTGTTCTTCCGCGCTGGCAAAGTCATGCTGTCCAATAGCCGCACTTAATTTATCCACGGCTTCCATCATTGAATTGACCAGCGTTGTAATCTCCACCAATCGTTTATTACAGAGCTCTGTGCCATTAGTTTTTAAACTGCTGATAGTTGCAGAAATATCGGACAAATACTTGATTGCACCGGGATAGATGCCGGTTTTAGCCATGCTGACCACAAGCTTGGCCTCCACTTCGATGGCAAGAATGTATTGCTCGGCATAAATTTCAAAACGACTGGCCAGTTCAACGGGTGATAAGACACCCAGCTTGTCAAACAAAGCCTCAATATGCGGCTCTTTTAACACCGGCAAAGCATCGGCTGCGGTTTTAAGATTCGCCAGTCCGCGTTCTTCAACTGCCATTTTGTGCCATTCAGGGGAATAGCCGTTACCACCAAAGACCACGGCACCGTGTTGATCGATGATTTCTTTAAGGGTTTTCAGAATCGCAGTATCCAGATCTGAACCGCTGGACAGCAAACTTTCCAGGGTATCCGCAACCCAGTTCAAAGAGTCCGCCAAAATGGTGTTCATGGTCACTAACGGACCAGCTACTGATTGCCCGGAACCCACCGCCCGAAATTCAAATCGATTACCGGTAAAGGCAAAAGGCGAAGTGCGATTTCGATCACCCGCATCTTTATTAAACACGGGAATGGTATTTATCCCCAGATTCATAACACCGGCGTTTAGTGATCCGGTAATTTTGCCGTCCTTGATTTGCTCGAACACATTATCGAGTTGTGAGCCCAAATAAACGGACATGATCGCCGGTGGCGCTTCATTCGCTCCCAGTCTGTGATCATTGCTGGCGGTAGCCACGGCGGCTCTCAGCAAGGGCCCGTATTTATGTACGCCACGGATCACTGCACCGCAAAACAACAAAAACTGTGTATTGGAGTGCGGTGTTGAACCTGGATCCAGTAAATTTCCCTGAGTAGCGTTTCCGACTGACCAGTTGACGTGCTTACCGGAACCGTTAATACCCTTAAAAGGTTTTTCGTGTAAAAGACAAACCAGACCGTGGCGTTTAGCGGTGTTTTTCAATACGGTCATCAATAATTGCTGATGGTCAGTCGCAACGTTGGCGGATTCAAAAAAAGGTGCAATTTCAAATTGTCCGGGCGCCACTTCGTTATGCCGTGTTTTGGCCGGAATACCCAATCGGTATAACTGCTCTTCGACATCCTGCATATAAACCTGTATGCGTTCGGGTATCGCGCCAAAGTAATGGTCATCAAATTGCTGGCCTTTAGCGGCGGGCGCCCCAAACAGCGTTCTGCCGGCCAAAAGCAAGTCCGGGCGGCTATTGACGAAATGGGTATCAACCAGAAAATATTCCTGCTCAGCACCGCAACTGGAATTTACGGGAGCGATATCTGTGTTTCCCATTAGCGATAAAACCCGTTGCGCCGCTTTGTTCATGGCGGCATTGGCCCGTAATAACGGAGTTTTTTTATCTAAGGCCTCTCCGGTCCATGATATAAAAACGGTCGGAATACAAAGCGTTGCACCATTATCGGTCGCCATGATGTACGCCGGGCTGCTGACATCCCAGGCAGTATAACCCCGCGCTTCAAAAGTAGAGCGGATGCCCCCGTTGGGAAACGATGAGCCATCCGGCTCGCCTTGCACCAACACTTTACCGCTGAATTCAGAGATAACAGAACCATCGCTCTGAACAGAAATGAAGCCATCGTGCTTCTCTGCTGTTGCATTTGTTAACGGATAAAATACATGGGCATAATACAGCGCACCTTTGGACAAGGCCCAGTCTTTCATAGCCAATGCCACTACATCGGCAATCGAAACATCCAGTTCAGCACTGGTTTCAATGGTTTTCTTTACCGATTTAAAAACTTCTTTAGGAAGACTTTCCTTCATTTTAGCGAGCGTAAACACATCGCTTGCCCATAAAGTACTCAATGGTTCCGGCGCTTTATGAGGTAAAGGCTGGCGGTTGGTGATATTTTGAACGGCTTGAAGACGTGCGGCATTTCCAGTCATACTTAGTTACCTTTAGAGACAATATTGGTTCATTCCATCAGAAAAAAGCAATAATTGAACCAACATCAAGGCAAGGCCATAAATAAGGATGAGAGTAGGCGTCACAAAACCTGAAGCACTTTATGAGATGGCTTGCATGCATCGTATAGACTGAAATTAAGTCCACTTTTAGTGCACGTTTATTAATTTGCCCCAAAATGAAGTTCGGCGCGCCAACTGCTTATGCAGGTAAAGACTCAGGGTGGGTTATCTGCAGTTCCATCTTTTTGACTCAGGTGAATATCGTATTTATCTCCACTCTTGGTCATCACCTTGACTCTTACATGACGTAAGCGTAATTCAATGGGCAAATTGTTTGGCGCGGCAGGAAACTTTGATTCAAACTTGGCAACATCCTGTGCGGTAAAATCCAAAGGACTGTTTATTTGAGCGCGAATAATATTTTTGCTGTCATCATTGTCTATCCGTAAGGAAAGCAATTGTGCACCTTTATAATCTTTTAATTCGTCCAGCAAAATTTTACGGGCATTGGTTTCAAACAGCATTTTACCTAATACCTCTTTGGTATTGGCACCCAGCACGGCAAACAACAAAATCATCAATATGAGGGAAACGCCGTTTAACCAGACCACTTTTTTACTGCGAAAAAACTGATCCGTGGCTTTACGAAACCCGCACAGCCAGAGCACGATTGAGAAAGAAAACTGAATGGCGACAATATTGGCAAAAGCCAAAAGATAGCCCCCGAATGCATTATCCAGCTCGCCTCTTGCCAGAAAAATGGTCCCCGTACATAAGGGCGGAACCAACGCCGTGGCAATAGCAACGCCGACAACAGCGTTTACAATGCGGGGGGTAATGACCGCATAAGCGCCAACCGCGCCGCCCGCTAAAGCGATCATCAAATCGAGATAATTGGGATGCGTTCTGCCTAGCAATTCATTCCCGGCGGGAATGTCGGTGTGCAAAAAACCGATAATGAAGGCACACAGCACTACAATTCCGGTACCGCCCAGTAATGAAAACAAAGACTGGCGTAATAGCGCATGATTACCATCGACTAACGACAAGGACAAGCCGGCAATAGGGCCTAACAACATCGCGACCAGCATGGCACCAATGACGCCGGATGAACTGTCTGCCAACAAGCCGTATGACGCAATGATCGCGGCTAGCGCATTCATTATAATAAACGCCTTGTCAAACTGGGCATTCACGGTAATTTCTGCCCTGGCTGCCTGGATATCAAGTAACTGAGAGTCTTTATCGCTGACGGATGTATCCATAAGTAAGATGCGCTACGCGGAATGAGAGTTAAACGAAAAAAACTGTTTTATAGCATAGAAATTAGCAACATCATCACTTTTGAATTTATCGATTATTCTACTGAAGTCCAGCCACTCTGAAACTATACCGCATACATTATAATGTGCGCACTATCCCTCGTTTATAAAAGGAGTCCCTATGCACGTTACGTTGGTTCATGTGCAAGTTAAACCCGATCATATTGATGAATTTATCGCTGCTACGCGCCTCAATCATGAAGCCTCCATAGCAGAAGCCGGAAACCGGCGATTTGATGTACTGCAATCGCCCGAAAATCCGGGGCAGTTTATTCTTTATGAAGCCTATGTTTCTGCAGAAGATGCGGCGGCTCACAAGCAAACTGCTCACTATTTAACCTGGCGCGATCAAGTAGCCGACTGGATGGCTGAACCTCGTCAAGGTATCCGTTACGATGGCCTTTTCCCTCAAGAGTAACTTCTATGCAATTCTCTCCATTTTCAATTTCCCGGTTGCCGCGCATTATCTTCGGAAGCGGGCGTATTAACGAAGTTCCGGCATTAGCGGCGGGCTATGGTCAAACAGTTTTGCTGATAACCGGTAAACATTCATTTTGCAGCACCCCCCGCTGGCCCTCTTTCACCGAATCGCTGGAAGCGAAGGGCATGCACTGGCTGCATGTGACTGTTTCAGGCGAACCCTCACCGGAAATGGTCGACCAAACAGTCGGCCGGTTTCGCAGCGAAGCAATTGACGTCGTCATAGCAATTGGCGGTGGCAGCGTGCTCGATGCCGCCAAAGCGATAGCAGGACTTTTACCCCACGGCAATTCAGTTATGGATCATCTGGAAGGTGTCGGCAAAAACATCACCTATCGCGGGCCCAGCAAGCCTTTTATTGCCGTTCCGACTACAGCAGGTACTGGCAGCGAGGCAACTAAAAACGCGGTATTGAGTGTACAAGGTCCCGACGGCTTCAAAAAATCTTTTCGCGATGAGTGCCTGATACCCGAATACGCGGTGATCGACCCCGATTTGATTGCGAGTTGCCCACGCGAACTCGTTGCTGCTGATGGCATGGATGCGTTTACGCAACTGCTGGAATCTTTCGTTTCACTCAAAGCAAATCCTTTTATCGACGCCCTGGCCTGGAGCGGCATGAGCGCCTTCAAGGACGGCTTTTTTGCCGCTTGGGAAGGCACTGAACCCGCTGCTGGTCAAGGCCGCGCGGCAATGACCTATGCGGCATTGCTTTCCGGCATCACTCTGGCGCAAGTGGGATTAGGATCGGTGCATGGCCTGGCTTCACCTTTGGGTGCCTATTTTCCTATTCCTCACGGTGTCGTTTGCGGCACATTGGTGGCAGCTGCAACCGATGTCAATATCCAGGCCATGCTGGCGCGCGAACCCGGCAACCCGGCGCTCGCCAAATATGCGCAGGTAGGACGTTTACTGACAGGGCGGGCAGAAATCGATGATACCGAGGCGCGTACATCGTTAATCTCGCTGTTGGCCGAGTGGAGCGAAAAACTGCAATTGCCCCGTCTCAGCAACTACGGTATTACAGTGTCTGATTTCCCGCTCATTGTCGCCAACAGTCGCGGTAGCAGTATGCAGACCAACCCGATAGTACTGACTGATGACGAAATTAATACCTTATTGGTGCGGCGCCTTTAATTCATGACTATGGCTTCATCTATCGGTGAGCACTGGCGCAGCCGAAGCCTCCAGGGATGAGGTTACGGCGCTCTTCGCAAGGCTTGCCCAACACCTCAAAGCCACATTAAAAGTTCACCTGATTATAAAGATGTCTCAGCTATCTATTCGGACGCGTCATTGCGGCAGGGATAGCCTGAATCCAGGTCACATGGATAGCTAGGAGCCTACCATCCATGGCACTGGACGCCCGTTTCCCGACGGGCATGACGAACGCTTATGGATTTAGCTGAAACAGCTTGCATCAGAAAAGTTCAAACTGGGAATTGCCGAAATTATTAATGTTTAAAAGGATTCAATCGCCTTATTGAATTATACTTTTAGCCAATGTGTAACAAAAATGGTGACTATGCAGCGCGAAGGACAGTTCCCTCTCCCGCTAGAGAGGACAGTTGCTCTTCGCTCTGAATAGTTACTAAAGATGAATCAATCAAAACAGGAGATACGATGTACACACAGGACGATGGGCCGCACAATGTCGTATCGAGTGAACTTGGCGAAACTATCATAGAGAGTGAATGCATGGACGCCCCCATTGAAAATGTGGTCGACCTTGAAAGCTTGCATGAAGGCTTGATTAATGAGGAATTTTTCCTCGAATACCTGCCTATTATTTCTCTAACTGACGGTCGGTGTATCGGCGCAGAAGCTTTGATTCGGTGGCGGCGGCCCTCTGGTGTTGTTCAGCCGGATAAGTTTATTCCAATTGCAGAAAACACGCCTCTTTCAGGTCTTATGACCTATTGGCTGATCGAAACATTGGCGACCGAAATGCGAGACTGGTTATTGGCCAACCCGGATGCAGACATCAGCATTAATATTCCCCCGGAAATCTTAGGTCGCGGTGGTTTGGAGTACGCTGCAAGAAAGTCAGGCGTACTTGATCTTGCCTCTCAAATTACTTTGGAAATCACCGAACGGGGTGTACCCGATTTGATGGGCGTCAATTCAATCAATAACATGGCCAGTCTGGGTGTTCGCCTGGCCTTGGACGACGTGACACTGACCAGTGGTGCAAATATGGCAGTTCTAGCCAGATGTCATTTCGACGTGATCAAACTGGATAAGTCACTGGTTTCCCAGATCACCGCTGAATGTCCATTACCGGAATGGCTTGAAGGCATTACTGCTTTGCTGCAATCATCCCGGCTTGTGGTAGTCGCTGAAGGCATAGAAACAGAGCAGCAACTTACGACAATTCGCAACGCAAACATTCAGCTGGCTCAGGGTTTTTATTTCTCCAGGCCTATTGCCGCTGTCGAGTTCATCGACTATCACCGAGAAAACAATACTAAAATTAAGCCTGTGGCATGATCTCGCGCCAACCTATATGCGCTATTCATGTCCTACGCATCATAAGAATAAGCCCAATCTCAGTTAGGAATATCCGACTGCTCTTCCTGCAATTCCAAATAAGGAGCAATTTGCTGCTCAATGCCTATTATGGCTCTGTTCAATTCGATAAGATTCTTTTCTTCGGTCATCTGAATGCCCATCGTATAAAAAATAGGCATCCAGAGAGGGTTCATCAATATTCCACCCAAAATACTCTTATAGGTTCGCTTTAGATTTTTAACCGGATTAAAAGAATCGGTTAAAGATTCCATTGGGTTTTTTATAAAAACATCAGCTAACGGCTGTAATAAAGCACGTTCTCTGGGTTTGAGCTCTTGCATCGCGACCAACAGTTTTTGCGCCATTTTATGATAATTGAATCTGGCCCATGAGGCGGTGCAGGCGAATACAATTGCTACGATGGGCAAAAGCACGATAGGCGGTGCAATTGGCGCGGCAGTGGACGATAACAAAACGGCGCAAAAGCCGAACATCAACACATCTTCTCCACGCTCGACATCCCTATCGATAGCCTTAAGTATCACAGAAACAGCTTCATGATTAGCATGATTTGGATAGCCATTTTCCAGTTGCATGTTTACCTCTACAGTTTAATTTCCGTTATCTAACCCCCCTGCTTCGTTTTCTGCAGTGTAATAATTCGATGCGGGGTACAACAAAAAGATATCAAAACAAACAATTGTTTTTTAGACTTACCATGTGCATTCGGTTTGTCAAATCAGGCCGCTTTGTTGCCCAGTTTAAAGTGTCGAGGTTACCGCGCCTCTTTCCGACATCAGAATAGAGTTGTTCGAAAAAGACCGCCGTCGTATGTGTTATTGAATCGTGGCCGTTAAAAAACTGTTTAGGTCAGCTCAGAAACAACTAAGGCCCAATTAAGGGCCTTAGTTTTAAAGTGCTGCTTTTAGGGCCGCTTTAGTTTTTGGATTTATCGACGATTTGGTTCGCTTTAATCCATGGCATCATGCTGCGCAGTTGTTCCCCTACCACTTCAATCGGATGTTCAGCATTGAGGCGGCGTCTTGCGGTCATTTCCGGATAACCGGTCAAACCTTCGAGAATAAACTTTTTCGCGTACTCGCCTTTTTGAATGTTTTCCAGCGCTTCACGCATCGCGTATCGACTTTCTTCGTTGATGATTTTAGGGCCTGTTACATATTCACCGTATTCAGCATTGTTCGAAATTGAATAGTTCATGTTGGCTATGCCGCCTTCATACATCAGGTCGACGATCAATTTCAGCTCATGCAAGCATTCAAAATATGCCATTTCAGGCTCATAACCGGCTTCAACCAGTGTTTCGAAACCGGCTTTGATCAGCTCTACCGCACCACCGCATAATACCGCCTGCTCACCAAACAAATCGGTTTCGGTTTCATCGCGGAAAGTCGTTTCAATAATTCCTGAACGACCGCCGCCAATTGCAGAGGCATAAGATAAACAAATACTTTTAGCCATACCTGAGGAATCCTGATGGATTGCGATCAGGTCAGGAACGCCGCCGCCACGGACGAATTCTGAACGAACAGTATGCCCAGGTGCTTTAGGAGCAATCATTATGACGTCCAAATCGGGGCGCGGTACAACTTGATTAAACAAAATTGAAAAGCCGTGAGCAAAAGCCAGTGCCGCACCTTTTTTAAGGTTAGGTTCGATTTCAGCTTTATACAGTTGTGACTGAAACTCGTCAGGCGTCAGAATCATGATGACATCGGCGCTGGCAACGGCTTCTGGAACAGACTTTACGGTTAATCCTGCCCCTTCGGCCTTGGCAACAGAAGGTGAACCCGCTCGTAATCCGACAACAACATCCACACCGGACTCTTTCAGGTTATTAGCGTGAGCATGGCCTTGTGAACCGTAACCGATAATGGCTACTTTTTTAGCTCTGATGATTGAAAGGTCGGCGTCTTTATCGTAATAAACTTGCATGTTTTCTCTCGTTTCTTGTTATTTATAAATGTGAGACAGCCGATAACGACTGCCTGGTAATTCTAAGTGTGGTGCCGGGTGACTCGATACTGGGTCTTCGTCAAGGTTTCTTGATCTGTCTGACTTATATTCTTATCGGCCATCCCTTTTTTAGGGCACTGTGGACCATTAAAGGTGCAGACCTTTCTCGCCTCTGGAAATGCCGGTTGGACCGGAACGCACAACCTCAATGATTTTTTCCTTGTCCAGCGCATCAATGAATGCATCCAGTTTATCGGATGGACCGGTCATTTCTATAACATACGTCGTAGACGTCACATCAATGATACGGCCTCTGAAAATATCGGCAATCCGTTTTATTTCCCCGCGGTCCTGATCAGTCGTTTTGACTTTCAGCAGCATCAACTCACGCTCGACATGCGGTGCCCCGGCCAAATCGATCAGTTTGACAACATCAATCAGTTTATTGAGTTGCTTGGTAATCTGCTCAATGATTTCTTCGCTGCCGCAGGTAACGATTGTCATACGGGAGAGACTTTCGTCTTCAGTTGGCGCAACGGTCAGCGATTCAATATTATAACCACGAGCAGAAAAGAGACCGGCCACACGCGATAATGCTCCCGATTCATTTTCGATCAATATGGAAATGATATGTCTCATTTATGCCAACTCCCTGTCTGTTGGTGTGCCTAACGCAACTCTTAATTTCATGTCATGATGGCCTTTTCCGGATTCAATCATAGGATAAACATTTTCTGTACGATCAGTAATGATGTCCATAAATACGGTACGATCTTTCATTGCAAAGGCTTCTTCAAGCGCCGGCCTGACATCTTCCGGTTTATCGATATACATACCGACATGCCCATAGGCTTCCGCCAGTTTGACAAAGTCAGGAATCGTATCCATGTAGGAATGTGAATAGCGGCTTTCATAAGAAAATTCCTGCCACTGCCTGACCATTCCCATATATCGGTTATTCAAGTTGACAATTTTAACCGGGGTTTTGTATTGCAGCGCAGTCGACAATTCCTGAATACACATCTGGATACTGGCTTCGCCGGTTACGCAAGCAACATCAGCATCGGGGAACGCCAGTTTAACACCAATAGCCGCCGGCAGACCAAATCCCATAGTGCCGAGACCACCGGAGTTAATCCAACGGCGAGGCTTGTCAAAATGATAATATTGAGCCGCATACATTTGATGCTGCCCCACATCGGAAGTGACATAAGCATTTCCCTTGGTCACTTCATACAATTGCTCGATGACATATTGGGGCTTGATCAACGGACTGTTTCTATCGTATTCCAGACATTTTATTGAACGCCATTTGTCGATTTGCTCCCACCAGGCTTCAAGAGCTTTTTTAGACGGCTTGGTTTTACTGTCTTTGATCAGTTCAATCATGTGCTCAAGAACCGGCTTGACCTGACCCACGATTGGAACGTCGACTCTAACGGTTTTTGAAATGGAGGCAGGATCCACATCAATATGAATAATGCGGGCATGCGGACAAAATTCGGCCAGCTTACCGGTTACTCGGTCATCGAAGCGCGCGCCTACGGCTAAAAGCACATCGCTTTCATGCATTCCCATGTTGGCTTCATAGGTGCCATGCATGCCCAACATACCGACAAATTGCGGATCAGTGGCAGGAAACGCGCCCAATCCCATCAACGTATTGGTAATCGGATAACCTAATAAGCGGGTCATTTCAGTCAGCTCATCACTGGCCTCACCCAGGATAACGCCGCCCCCGGAATAAATCATGGGCCGTTGGGCTGACAGCAATAATTCGACCGCTTTTTTGATTTGCCCCTTATGGCCCAAAACGGCCGGATTATAAGAACGCATCGTCACTTTACGAGGATATTTGTAAGGGACTTTTATACGCGGGTCAGTAATATCCTTTGGCACATCGATAACAACGGGTCCAGGGCGGCCTGTCATCGCAACATGAAACGCTTTTTTCATCGTTTCGGCAATTTTAGTGACGTCTTTGACCAGAAAGTTATGCTTTACGCAGGGACGGCTGATGCCGATCATATCGACTTCCTGGAAAGCATCGCTGCCGATCACTGGCGAAGGCACTTGACCGGAAATAACCACCATAGGAATCGAATCCATGTAGGCAGTCGCTATGCCTGTTATCGCATTGGTCGCGCCGGGTCCGGAGGTTACCAGAACAACACCCGCTTTTCCGGTTGCGCGTGCATAGGCATCTGCTGCATGGGTTGCGCCTTGTTCATGCCGCACCAGAATATGTTTCAGTTCTTTCTGCTGGAAAATGGCATCATAAAGATGCAGCACGGCTCCACCCGGATAACCGAAAATATATTCCACACCTTCATCGATCAGGCTCTGAACTACAATTTGTGCGCCGTTTAGCTCCACACTCTTACCCTCAAATTAACTGACTGAAGCAATTCGTTTTTAGCCGGTTTAAAGCCTTGGCGAATTCATGACTAAAATACTAGGTTTTTTTTCAAAAAGGTTAGATAACCTAATGGTTTTGCCTTAATTCGTCAAGCATAATAAGGCGTGTTTGAATTGATATTCTTGAATATTTTGGATAATAGACTTATCTTTGCAAAGTTTGCGACTTTTGAATCCAACATAGCAAGTCATTTCTACTGAGGTTTACTTTTCTAAACATTTATTGATTACAATAATTTATGAAACCGTTAACACTTTCGCCCGCCGCCAAACTTCGCCAACTCCTTGACCGCCCGGGCATTTTAGTGATGCCTGGATGTCATGACGCCCTATCAGCCAGATTATGCGAAATGGCGGGCTTTGAAACCGCCTTCATGAGCGGCTTCGCTGTATCTGCCAGCCGACTGGGCCTACCGGACACGGGATTGATTTCTTATGCCGAAATGTTAAATCAAGGGCAAAATATCTGTAACTCAGTTTCCATTCCGATTTGGGGCGATGGCGATACCGGCTTTGGAAATGCCGCAAACATTAAACGGACCGTCAAAGGCTACGCGCAAGCCGGGTTTGCGTGCATCATGCTGGAAGATCAAGTCGCCCCAAAACGCTGCGGTCACACTCAAGGTAAATCGGTTGTCGATAGAAACGAAGCTTTCATGCGCATACAGGCCGCAGTTGACGCCCGCAATGAAGGCGCAGATATCCTTATCATGGCAAGGACCGATGCCAGAGCCACGCACGGCATTGATGAAGCCATAGATCGCGCCAGGATTTTTGACGAAATCGGTGCCGATATCAATTTCCTGGAGGCGCCGGAAAGTGCGACCGAAATGGAGCGTTATTGCCATGAAGTACCTGGATATAAGGTTGCCAACTTGATTGAGTATGGCAAAACTCCCCTATTACCTCATGATCAATTAGAGGCCATGGGCTATAAAGTTGCAGTTTATCCATTAACCTTATTGAACGCCTCCATTGTTTCAATGCAGGCCTCCCTAAAAGCCCTCAAATCAGGCACGGCAGCACCGCCTATTCTAAACTTTTCCGAACTGACCCGCATTGTCGGATTTGATGATTATTATCAGTCAACCGAACGTTACCGGATTGATAAGTCTACCGAAATTCAAGCAGCAGAGGCCGGCATAAATTCGCACTCGTAACCGGTAAATTTTCGAATATTAATCACGCCGGTATCCAATAGCAGATACTGGCCTTTAATACCTTGCAGCACTCCACTCACATTTGGGTTTTTATCCAAATTAAACGAGGTCACCTTAGCCGGATAGCGAAGAACGGGGTAATTTATCCTTATATCCTGTTGATCAGGCAGATACTCGATTGCCTGATCGCCAAAACGGCGGATTATTTCAGTAAAATCCTCCCGGCACTGTTCAATCAGCTCATCACGTTTGGCGATCAAATCAACCTGTTCACTGTCATTTTTCAGCATTTTCTGCCAGCTGGTTTTATCGCTGACAAATTTTGCCAGTGCTATCTCTGCCACACCGGATATATGCCGCGACTGCACCTTCAGTATCGGCAGCGCCTGAACGGCTCCCTGATCAATCCAGCGAGTTGGAATTTGCGTTTGCCGGGTAATGCCTACTTTGATTCCGGAAGAGTTGGCCAGATATACATAATGTGTCTGGTAACAAAACGCCTCACCCCACTCAGGCTCTCTGCAAGTCCCTTTATCGTAGTGACAGGTTTCAGGCTTCATGATGCACATATCGCATTGCGCCAATGAAATGAAACAAGGATAACAATAGCCTTGGCTAAAACTTTTTTTGGTCGACCGCCCACAATGAATACACGATATTTTGCCTGTAAAACGCAAGTTGACCTGGAGACCCAAACTATCATTGAGATTGAGCAACTGATCACCCAGACACAACTGATAATTAACCGGCTCAGCCAGCTCCGTTTTCATTTTTTTTAGAATACCCAACATTGATTTTGCCGTTTTAAATTTGGAAGCCTTGAATGCGATAAATGAACTTGGTCAATGATTAACCGGTTATTGCCAGCTTGATCGACCTAAGTTTGGCATGGAGAAAACAAATTACTTTGGTAGTTGTGAATACCCATCGGTATTTTTTTCGACCCACCTGGCCTTGCCGTCCGCCAATATTTCTTTTTTCCAAAATGGCGCCTTCGACTTTAATGATTCCATAATAAAGCGGTTGGCATCATAGGCATCACCTCGATGTGCAGCCCAAGTTGCCAGCAAAACAATGGTTTCCGAAGGCTCAATTTCACCGGTCCTGTGAACAAGCAATACATCCGAAAAGGACCATTGCTGCTTTGCGGCATCGATGATGTTGGCCAGTTGTTTTTCCGTCATACCGGAATAATGCTCTAACAGCATACTCCTGACACTGTTGCCATCATTAAAATCACGCATTGTCCCGACAAAAACACAGGTAGCCCCAGCCTGACTCAGTAAAATTCTATTCCCGGTTTGATAATTGACCAGTTCAGCCCAGGGATCGAAGCTATGCCCGCGAATTTGAATCATCCGTTCACCCCCCTGTTACCGGTGGAAAGAAAGCCAACTCATCGCCATCATTCAACATATAATCAGGATCAACGTAGTCAAAATTAACTGACGACAGCGTATTAACCGGCATAGGTTTATCGATATTCACCTGTTGCCAGGCCTCCTTTACCGAGATGCGGACACTAAAGTTGAGTTCATCTTCTGAGCGCCCCACCCATTGTTTTAAACTGCCAAAATACTTGACCTTAATCGACATAGCTATTCACGCGAAATACAAAAGATTACATAATGAGTCACTATAACCGAATAACACTTCTTTTTGAACGAAACTTGCCCAATGAAACCGGGCATTGCGACTCTGGAATCCAGCCATGTCAAAACTTACACATTTCAATCAATCAGGCGAAGCGCATATGGTGGATGTCAGCCATAAAGACATTACCCATAGAACCGCTGTCGTTGAAGGATTTATAGAAATGAGCCCCAGCACACTGTCTTTAATACTTGAGGGTAATCACAAAAAAGGCGACGTACTCGGAATTGCCCGAATTGCGGGCATTATGGCCAGTAAAAAAACTGCTGAACTGATTCCTCTATGCCATCCGTTACCTATCAGCCATGTTGAAATCATTTTTGAACCTGATCAGCAGCGCCATTGCATACGCTGCCAAACCGTGGTCAAGACAACCGGTCAAACCGGCGTTGAAATCGAGGCACTTAATGCAACGCAAATTGCATTATTAACCATCTATGACATGTGTAAAGCCGTTGACAGAGGAATGTGTATACAAGGCGTAAGGTTGCTTGAAAAAATGGGAGGGCAATCCGGCCATTGGCAGCGTTTTCAGAATAACTGACCGTTTATGAGTTTCTTTATTGAATCTTTAATTGAAGCATTTAAGCTGATCATTAACTTTGACTCGTCAATTTATCAAATCGTCTGGACCTCATTAAAAATTTCTCTTATTGCAACCACTACGGCTGGCACCATTGCAATCGTATCGGGCATTTATATCGGTATCACCGAATTCCGGTTCAAACGGACACTCCAGCATATCCTGAATACACTCATGGCAATGCCGACCGTTATGATTGGCCTCGTTCTTTATGGTTTATTGAGCCGAAAAGGCCCGATGGGGGAGCTTGGGCTACTTTATACTCAACCGGCCGTTATTATTGGAGAAGCATGCTTAATCTTTCCCATTATCATGAACCTGACAATTGGAGCCGTTCATTCATGTGACCTGCGATTGAAAATGACCTTGCAATTTCTGGGAGCCAGCAAATATCAGCAAATTATGCCGTTAATGGGCGAACTCAGGGAAACCTTAGTAGCAGCACTGATTTACGGATTCGGCAGGGCTATTGGCGAAGTAGGTGCCGCCATGATGCTGGGCGGTAATATACAAGGCGTAACGAGAACAATGACAACAGCAATAGCCTTGGAAACAAGCAGAGGAGAGTTTGAGCTTGCCTTGGCACTGGGCGTTTTTTTATTATCTATTGCCTTTTTAGTAAACTTCTTTTTACAGCTGTTAACAGAAAAGAACTGATTTCAGTTTTTGATCCGTGTAGCCCTAATTCGAGCATAAAAAAACCTGGGTTATGACGACAATAATCGTACAGAACCCAGGTTAAGAAAGAACGATTACGCTTCGTAATTTGCAGATGCAAATTCCCAATTTACTAAAGCCCAGAATGCTTCCAAGTAAGCAGGACGAGCATTACGATAATCAATGTAATAAGCATGTTCCCAGACATCGCACGTCAACAAAGGCACTTTGCCATCTGTTAATGGGCATCCGGCATTGCTGGTGCTGACCAACTCTAACGTGCCATCAGGATTTTTTACCAACCATGCCCAACCCGAACCGAAAGTGGTAACCGCACACTTAGTGAAAGCTTCTTTAAACTCCTGGAAAGAACCAAAAGTTCTATTAATGGCATTAGCCAATCCACCGGTGGGTTCGCCACCACCGTTTGGACTTAAGCTGTTCCAGTAGAAAGTGTGATTCCAGATTTGAGCGGCATTGTTGAAAACACCACCAGAAGACTTTTTAATGATATCTTCTAATGACAATCCTTCAAATTCAGTTCCTGGAACCAAATTATTCAGGTTTGTCACATAGGTTTGATGATGTTTGCCATAATGAAAATCTATTGTTTCCACGGATATGTGTGGAACCAACGCATCTTTTTCGTACGGTAACGCAGGTAATTCGTAAGCCATTTGCATCTCCTCTAAGTTGAATGGGCAGCAAAAACGCTGACCAGTCGATATACCAAGTAAATTTGTAAGAATCTAACTTTATCACCGACAGCCTCTTTAATAAAGTCATGCCTATAACAAAATGAAAGTACATGTTTGCGTAAATTATGAAACATCGATAAAACAGGCAATTTGAATCAATCCAACCCTTAACATAAAAGAATGAGGACAGTGATGGCAATAGAAATTGAACACAAGTTTTTGCTGATGAATGAACTATGGCGAAATGAAGTCAGTCATAGTAAAAAATTTAAACAAGGTTACTTAAGCTCAGCACCCACATCTTCAATCAGAGTAAGAACAGACGATCACAAAGCCTGGTTGAATATAAAAAGTGCAACCATTGGAAACCAGCGAGCGGAATATGAATATGAAATCCCTTTAAAAGATGCCTATGAAATTTTAGCGTCGCTTTGCAAGAAACCATTAATTGAAAAAACAAGACATTATGTCCCCCAAGGCAAACATACGTGGGAAATCGATGAATTTGAAGGCGATAATGCTGGCTTGATTGTCGCCGAAATTGAACTTACTGATTCAAATGAAGAGTTTTTCAAACCTGAGTGGCTTGGACAAGAAGTCACACATGATTTGCGTTATTACAACAACAATTTATCATTGCATCCATATCAAGAATGGAGTTAAATGACTGTAAGATTAGCAATTAAAGTTTTTATACTTTGAAATAATGAACATAAAACCATGAAGACTGTAATATTTGTTGCTTTTATGCTACTTTCAAATACAGCTCATTCCAATAAATTGGCAGCTCAAATTGATTATATCGAGAGCGAATGGGCAAAAATCTATTATTCGCCAACTGAATCAGATAAAGCGTTAAGCTACAAGACTTTATTGAGCAAAACCCGTTCTTTGTTAAAACAAAACAAAGAAGCATCAGATCTTTTATTTTGGGAGGCGGTACTTATTTCAAGTGCCGCCGAACATTCAGCCCCATTGAATGCCCTCGCTTCTATTGAAACTGCCAGAAAGCTATTGCTAAAGGCTATAGAAATAGACCCCAATACAATGCAAGGTTCGGCTTACGTTACACTTGGCTCCCTTTACTATCAAGCGCCTGGATGGCCAATTAGCTTTGGCGATAAAAATAAAGCTGAATTTTTTTTAAAAAAAGCGTTGGAGATTAATCCGTACAGCCTGGATGCCAATTATTTTTACGCCGATTATTTAATTTCTCAAAATAAACCGATTAAAGCCATTCAGTATCTGAAAAAAACGCTAGAGCTCCCTATACGGCAAAATCAGAGTTTTGCTGATAACCAGATAAAAGCTATTGCGTTAAAATCAATTAAAACATTAAATGATGATCGAAAAAACTTACCTAAAAAAGCATGGGCAAATTTAACAACTTCATTTCCTTTAAGCGAGTAAAATTACTCGGTTCAAACCTTCAAACCTTTCTGATATCATTAACGCAGAACGCTTTTCCTAACTAATAATAACTGGTAAATAATATGACTTTTGTAGTCACAGAAAATTGTATTAAATGTAAATTTACAGATTGTGTTGATGTCTGCCCTGTAGACTGTTTTCATGAGGGGCCCAATTTTTTAGTGATTGACCCGGACGAATGTATAGACTGCACTTTATGCGAACCTGAATGCCCTGCAGAAGCAATTTTTGCTGAAGATGAAGTACCAGAAGGACAGGAAGTTTTTATCCAATTAAATGCTGATTTATCTAAGAAATGGCCTGTAATCAGCGAAGTAAAAGATCCTTTACCAGATGCTGACGATTGGAACGGAAAACAGAATAAAATTGAATTACTTGAAAAATAAAATGTTATTTTAAAAGTAAACAAGCATAAAAAAGCCGGTTAAAACCGGCTTTTTTATGCTTCATTTAATTGAAGTTAATCAATATCGGACTCAACAACATCAGGCCTATCAACGAGCTCAACGTAAGCCATCGGCGCTGCGTCTCCTGAACGAAATCCGCATTTCATTATGCGCAGGTAACCACCAGGACGACTTTTATAACGTGGACCTAACTCATTAAAAAGCTTTGTTACTGCATCACGGTCTCTTAATTTTGCGAAAGCATTTCTGCGCTTGGCAACAGAGTCCTCTTTAGACAAAGTAATTAACGGCTCTGCATAACGTCTTAATTCTTTTGCTTTTGGCAAAGTGGTTTTAATCAATTCATGCTTTATTAATGAGCCTACCATATTGCTAAAAAGCGCTTTACGGTGACTACTTTCTATATTAAATTTTCTTCCGGATTTACGGTGTCTCATGACTTAAGACCTAATGTCAGTTAAATTATTGCTTGGTTTTGATCTAAATTTTCAGGAGGCCAATTTTCCAGGCGCATTCCTAATGATAATCCTTTAACAGCGAGAACATCTTTTATCTCAGTAAGTGATTTCTTTCCAAGATTAGGTGTTTTAAGAAGCTCAACTTCAGTCCTTTGTATGAGATCCCCTATATAAAAGATATTTTCTGCTTTTAAGCAATTTGCAGATCGTACCGTTAATTCCAAATCATCAACTGGTCTTAATAAAATAGGATCAATTGTTTCAGTTGGAGCAGTTGGCTCAACTTGAATAGCGGGTACAGTTACTTTTTCAAAGTCTACAAAAACCGAAAGTTGATCATGCAATATAGTAGCTGCATGTTTTATGGTTTCTTCTGGATCAACCGTTCCATTTGTTTCTAATTCGATAATAAGCTTATCTAAATTTGTCCTTTGTTCGACCCTTGTTGTTTCAACACTATAAGCAACTTTCATTACAGGACTAAATGAAGCGTCAACCTGAAGAGCACCAACAACATCGCCATCAGCCGGTTTTCTCATGGTAACAGGCTCATAGCCACGACCACGCTTAACACGTATCCTCATCTTTAATTTACCCGCTTGAGTAAGATTAGCGATGACTAAATCAGGGTTACGTATTTCAACATCATGAGGAAGCTCAATATCCAGTGCACTTACGATACCTGGTCCATTTTTTTCTAAGGTTAGAATAACTTCATCTTTAGAATGTAAAACAACGGCTAGACTTTTTAAATTCAGAAGAATATCAATTACATCTTCTTGTACACCTTCTATAGTTGTGTACTCATGCAACACACCATCTATTTCGACATCAGTAACTGCACATCCTGGTATTGAAGATAATAAAACTCTACGCAAAGCATTACCTAAAGAATGACCAAAACCTCTTTCGAGTGGCTCAATAACTATTCTTGAATGATTTGCAGATTTACTGACTACCTCGACTAATCGTGGTTTTAATAAGCCTGATATACAATTATGCATCTATATCCCGTAAGCTAACTATTATTTCGAGTAAAGTTCCACAACGAGCTGTTCATTTATATCAGTTCCCAAATCGACACGATCTGGAAGCGATTTAAATGTCCCTAACATCTCTTTAGGATTGACCTCAACCCATACAGGAAATCCATACTGTTCAGTCACAGTCAATGAATCTTGTATTCTTTGTTGCTTTTTTGATTTTTCCCTTATAGAGACTAAATCACCTGGAACAACTTGGTAAGAAGGAATATTAATCAGTTTTTGATTAATCATAATTGATTTATGACTCACCAATTGACGCGCCTCAGCTCTAGTTGACGCAAATCCCATTCTGTAAACTACATTATCCAATCTTGATTCCAAAAGACTTAACAGGTTTTCACCGGTTGCACCTTTTTTCATATCTGCAACTTTGTAATAATTTCTAAATTGCTTTTCGAGCAATCCATAAATTCTTTTCAGCCTTTGCTTGGCTCTAAGCTGGTTTGCATAATCAGAAGTTCTGGTTCTTTTTGTACCGTGCTGACCAGGACGTTGATCTAATTTGCATTTGTTTTCCAACGATTTTCCTCTGCTTTTCAACAGAAGATCAGCACCTTCTCGGCGGCTTAGCTTGCATGTAGGCCCTAAATACCTTGCCATAAATTACTACTCCAAATCTTATACGCGACGCTTTTTGGGGGGGCGACAGCCATTGTGCGGTATTGGCGTCACATCAACAATGTTACTTATCTTGAAACCTAGATTGCTTAATGAACGAACAGCAGACTCTCTTCCTGGTCCTGGTCCTTTTATCATTACATCCAGATTTTTCATTCCATATTCTAAAGCAACTGAACCAGCTTTTTCAGCTGCTACTTGAGCAGCAAAAGGAGTACTTTTTCTAGACCCCCTGAATCCGGAGCCACCAGATGTTGCCCATGATAGAGCGTTCCCTTTTCTATCTGTTATAGTAATTATTGTGTTATTAAACGAAGCATGCACATGCGCAATACCATCAGCAACTTCTTTCTTAATGCGCTTTTTAGCACGATTTGGACTAGCCATTTATAAAACCTCTTAGGAATATCTTATTTTCTTATTGGCTTACGCGGACCTTTCCTAGTCCTCGCGTTCGTTCTGGTTCTTTGCCCTCTCAATGGCAAACCTCTTCTATGCCGGATACCACGAAAGCAACCAAGATCCATCAATCGCTTAATATTCATTGAAACTTCACGACGTAGATCACCTTCCACTGTCATCTTTGAGATAACATCTCTAACAGTTTCAAGCTGTTCTTCGGTGAGTTCTTTTATTTTTAACGATGGTAAAATCCCCACCTCTTTACAAATATTATTAGCTGTTTGACGACCAATTCCATAAATAGCTGTTAAAGCTATTTCTGCATGCTTATGGTCTGGTACATTTATTCCGGCAATACGCGCCATTTAGATACTCCCCTGAGTAATCACACTAAAGTTAAGCGCCGAATAGTAACATTGTCTGACAATTGGCGCAACATAAATTATCCTTGTCTTTGCTTATGCCGTCCGTCTTCACAGATGACACGAACAACACCATTTCTACGTATAATCTTACATTTTCTACAAATCTTTTTAATCGACGCTCGTACTTTCATTTTTTACTCCAAATCATTTATCTTTTTAAATTTGCTTTTTTCATTAGCCCTTCATATTGCTGAGACATCATATGAGTCTGCATCTGGGAAATGAAATCCATTACTACAACAACAATGATCAGCAAAGAAGTGCCACCAAAATAGAAAGGTACGTTCCAATAAACAATTAAAAACTCGGGCAATAAACAGACACCGGTAATATAGAAAGCACCGATCAAAGTCAACCGAGTCATTACTTTATCGATGTAAATGCTTGTTTGAATTCCCGGGCGTATACCTGGCAGGTAAGCGCCTGACTTTTTAAGATTATCAGCAGTTTCTTTAGAATTAAAAACCAATGCTGTATAAAAAAAACAAAAGAATATTATAGCCGTAGCATATAGCAAAACATAAACCGGTTGACCAGGCGATAACATGGTAGCTATATCTTTTAACCAGTTAAAACCATCAGCATTTCCAAACCAACCTGCGACTGTTGCAGGAAACAAGATTATACTCGATGCAAATATAGGAGGAATAACTCCCGCCATATTTAACTTAAGTGGCAGAAAACTACTCTGGCCGGCATACATCCTTCTTCCTTGTTGTCTTTTAGGATAATTGATAATTATCCTTCGCTGTCCTCGTTCCACGAAAACAACCAATGCAGTTACTGCTATTGCCAAAAGAAATAAAAGAATAATGAAAGCTCCGTTCATTTCGCCTGTTCTTGCCAACTCCAAAGTACCACCGATAGCTGAGGGTAAACCGGATACAATACCTGCGAAAATAATCATTGAAATTCCATTTCCTATTCCACGCTCAGTTACCTGCTCTCCCAACCACATCAAGAAGATTGTACCTGTTACCAAAGTAATAGCAGTGATCATGGTGAAGCTGATACCCGGAGATATAACCACAGACAACCCGCCAGCAGTTTGATTCTGCAAAGCTAATGATATACCGATTGACTGAAAAGATGCTAAAACTACGGTTCCGTAACGGGTATATTGAGAAATTCTCTTACGCCCAGATTCCCCTTCTTTTTTCAACTGCTCCATTGCAGGTATGACAACAGTCATCAATTGCATAATAATTGAAGCAGAAATGTAAGGCATAATACCTAAAGCAAAAATACTTAAACGCATCAATGCGCCACCCGAAAACATGTTAAACATGTCCAGAATGGATCCGCTTTGCTGTTCAAACATAAGGGCCAGTGCTTTTGGATCAATGCCTGGTACTGGAATGTGCGCACCTACTCTATAAACAAACAAAGCGCCCAGTACAAAAAGCAATCTAGATTTAAGCTCAGAGTTTGAACCTGTTTTATCCGCCATTTGAGCCCTTGATGTATTCACTTATACCTCAACTTTTCCGCCAACTGCAGTTATTAATTGCGCTGCACCTGCTGTCACCTTGATACCCACTACAGTTACGGCCTTTTCGATTTTGCCTGACAATATTATTTTTGCTGATTTGGTAAATATTGGAACAATATTCTCATCAATCAAAGACTTAAGATCAATTGTTGTAGCAGTCATTGATTCAATTTCACTTAACCGAACTTCAGCTGTAAATTTCTTTGTGCGAGAATTAAAACCAACTTTAGGAAGACGTCTTTGCAAAGGCATTTGTCCACCTTCGAAACCGACCTTATGGAAGCCGCCACTTCTAGACTTTTGCCCTTTATGACCTCTACCACTTGTCTTACCTAATGTTGATCCAATACCGCGACCAACTCGTTTTGCTTTTTTGCGGGAACCGCTACTCGCTTGAATGGTATTTAGAAACATTTATATTTCCTCAACTTTCAACATGTATGAGACCTTATTAATCATTCCACGTATTTCAGGAGTATTGATTACTTCAACTGAATGATTAATTTTTCTCAAACCCAGACCTTTAAGACAAGCAAGATGATTAGCCAAACGGCCGTTCTTACTTTTAATTAATGTGACAAGTAATTTTTTATCAGCCATTGTCTTGTCCTTTTATTTGCTCAACGGATAACCCGCGTTTTGCAGCAATATATTTAGGATCATGCATTTTAGTTAAACCGGATATAGTGGCCCTCACAACATTAATAGGGTTGTTCGTTCCTATGCACTTTGCTAACACGTTGTGAATCCCAACCACCTCAAACACTGCTCGCATTGCACCACCAGCAATAATACCGGTACCTTCTGAAGCTGGTTGCATGTAAACTTTTGCAGCACCAACAGTAGAAGTAATTGGATATTGAAGAGTATCGCCTTTTAACGATACCTTTCTCATGTTTTTTCTAGCTTGCTCTAGCGATTTCTGTATTGCAATCGGAACTTCACGTGCTTTGCTGACGCCGTAGCCAATGCGGCCATCACCATCACCGACCACTGTCAATGCTGCGAAACCAAATACTCTTCCGCCTTTAACAACTTTTGCTACTCGCCTTACGGATACTAATTTTTCTTGTAAACCGTCTGTACTACCTTGAGATGGTGCTGTTGCCATTTTAATCCCCTAGAACTGTAAACCAGCTGCACGCGCAGCATCTGCCAATGCTTTAACTCGTCCATGATACTTAAAACCAGAACGATCAAATGCTACTACAGTAATGCCGGCTTCAATTGCTTTTAAAGCAATTTGTTTTCCAACTTCTGCTGCTGCCTCTATATTACCTGTACTTTTTACAGTCGATTTAATTGTATTCTGAGTGGTCGATGCGCTAGCAATCGTAGATTTACCATCCTTACTCAGTACTTGAGCATATATATGCTGCGAGGACTTATGAATGGTTAGCCGGTTTGCGCCTGTGCTCTTGATTTTGCAACGCAATTTTAATGCTCGTTTTAAGCGAGTTGCTTTCTTATCCATTACTATACCTTACTTCTTTTTAGCTTCTTTACGCGCTACTTTTTCGTCTGAATATCTCACGCCTTTACCTTTATAGGGTTCAGGTGGACGATATGACCTAATTTCTGCAGCAACCTGACCTACTCTCTGTTTATCATTCCCTTTAATTAGGATTTCGGTTTGAGAAGGCGTTTCTATTGTAATTCCAGCGGGGACAACATAATCGACTGGGTGTGAAAAACCGAGAGAAAGACCTAATGTTTCACCCTTTGCCTGAGCCCTATAACCCACACCAACAAGTGTCAGTCTTTTTTCAAAGCCAGCTGAAACACCAGTAACCATATTGTTTACTATTGCCCGAGTTGTTCCTGCTTGAGCCTGAGCAATTTTATTTTCTTTATTCCATTCGATTTGGACCAAATTATCAGTGACTTGTAAACTTACAGCTTTATGAAGCTCAAGGGTTAATTCGCCTTTAGCTCCTTTTACTGTAAGAGACTGACCATCTAACTTGATATCAACGCCACTGGGCAATTGAATGGGTGCTTTTGCTATTCTTGACATTGTGATCCCCGATTTAGCATACAGTGCATACAACTTCGCCGCCATGACCTATCGCTCTAGCAGCTCTATCTGTCATGACACCTTTAGAAGTAGAAACAATCGCGATCCCCAAACCACCAAGAACTTTAGGTAATTCATCTTTTGATTTATAAATTCTCAGACCTGGTTTGCTTATTCTTTTTACCTGCTCAATGACAGGCACACCATTATGGTATTTAAGAACAACAGTCATTTCTGTATGACTACCTTTTGTTTCAGTGCTATATTCTGTGATGTAGCCCTCTTCTTTAAGAACTTTTGCTATGGCAATTTTTAACTTGGAAGAAGGTAGTTTTACGTATTCTTTTTTAGCAGACTGACCATTTCTTATTCTGGTCAACATGTCTGCTATTGGGTCTGTCATACTCATATCTTTAACTCCGAATTCATTCCAAAAGATTTTTACCAGCTTGCCTTTGATAAGCCCGGGACATCACCACGCATGGTTGCTTCACGTAACTTATTTCTGGATAAGCCAAACTTTCTGTAAAAACCATGCGGTCTACCAGTGATGTTACAACGATTACGCTGTCTCGATGCACTGGAATCTCTTGGTAATTTTTGCAGCTGAATATGAGCTAACTCTTTTTGTTCATCAGTTGTTTTTGGATCTCTGATGATCTCTCTTAATAACTCTCTTTTTTGGGAATATTTCTTTACAAGCTTAGTACGCTTGTTTTCCCTAGCAATCATTGATTTTTTAGCCATTTCAGGGTGCCCTTAATTCTTAAATGGAAAGTTAAATAACTTTAACAAGGCCAAACCTTCTTCGTTTGTCTTTGCTGTTGTAGTTATAGTTATATCTAACCCACGTAAAGCGTCAATCTTGTCATAATCAATTTCAGGGAAAATGATTTGTTCCTTGACACCCATGGAATAGTTACCTCTTCCATCAAAACTTTTTGAGCTCATGCCTCTAAAATCTCTAATTCTTGGTATAGAGATACTGATTAATCTGTCCAAAAACTCATACATTCTTGCGCTACGCAATGTAACCTTACAACCAATTGGCATGTCGTCACGGATTTTAAAGCCGGCAATTGATTTTCTAGCTAAAGTTATTATAGGTTTTTGGCCTGATATTTTTTGCATATCACCAACGGCTGATTGTAATATTTTCTTATCAGCAACAGCTTCGCCCACACCCATATTCAAAGTAATTTTTGTTATACGGGGGACTTCCATAACAGACTTATAGTTGTATTGCTCCATGAGTGCAGGCAATACTTTTTCTTTATAAATAGTTTCTAGTCTAGCCATTTTAATGCTCCTTATGCGTCAACAACTTCTTTTGTTGATTTAAAAAACCTGACTTTTTTTCCATCTTCTAGAAACTTTAAGCCGATACGATCTGCTTTTTGTGTTGCAGGGTTATACAAACCTATATTGGAAATATGAATTGGCATATCTTTTTCAACAATACCACCGGAAATCCCTGCACTAGGGTTACCTTTTTGGTGTTTTTTAACTTGATTTACGCCTTCTACCAAAACCTTTTCATTTGAAAGCACTTTAATGACTTTTCCGCGCTTTCCCTTATCTTTTCCGGTACGAACTAAAACTTCATCACCTTGTTTTATCTTTTGCATTTTGACCCTCTCTTATAAAACTTCAGGAGCTAGTGAAATAATTTTCATAAATTTTTCACCCCTTAGTTCACGAGTTACTGGGCCAAAAATACGGGTACCCAATGGTTGTAATTGGTTATTAAGTATGACAGCAGCGTTACCATCAAAACGAATAACAGATCCATCTGCTCTTCTAACACCTTTCCGGGTGCGAACTACCAAAGCATTATAAACTTCTCCTTTTTTTACTCTTCCTCTCGGAATTGCATCCTTGACACTGACTTTTATAATGTCTCCAATGTTTGCGTAGCGTCTGTGTGAACCGCCTAGCACTTTGATACACATGACCTTTTTTGCGCCGCTATTATCGGCAACGTCAAGGTTAGTTTGCATCTGAATCATGATTAATTCCCAATTATTTCAGTTATTTCAATTTTATTTATTTGTTTGCACTTTCTAGGATATCAACAAGCATAAACGTCTTTCTTTTTGATATCGGTCTTGATGGAGTAATCGAGACAATATCGCCTTCCTGACACCTATTAGATTCATCATGCGCTAACAACTTAGTTGATCGCTTAATATATTTTCCATATACAGGATGCTTTACTATCCGCTCAACTAGTACAGTAATTGTCTTATCCATTTTATTACTGACTACTTTTCCACTGAGCGTGCGTACCTTGGTATTTTGCTCTGTCATACTGCTGCACTCGCGCTTTCGTTGATAATTGTTTGAACACGAGCAATTTCGCGTCTTACTCTTTTTATTTCATTAGGTTTGGCTAACTGACCGGTCCCTTTTTGCATTCTTAAATTGAACTGTTCTTTAGAAAGTTCTACTAAAACAGCAATCAAATCGTCTTTTGTTTTTTGACGCAATTCACTAGCTTTCATTACATTATCGTCCGAGCGGTAAAAGTTGTAGTTATAGGCAATTTAGCAGAGGCAAGTGCAAACGCTTCTCTGGCTAATTCTTCAGGAACGCCTTGAATTTCATACAGCATCGTGCCTGGTCTAATTTGCGCAACCCAATATTCTACACTACCTTTTCCTTTACCCATACGAACTTCTAATGGTTTTTTTGTAATAGGCTTGTCAGGAAAGATTCTTATCCATATTTTACCACCACGTTTTACGTGGCGAGTTATTGCTCTTCTTGCGGCTTCAATTTGACGGGCTGTTAATCGACCCCTTGATGTAGCTTTTAATCCGAATTCGCCAAAGCTAACAGATGAACCGCGAACGGCTATACCATTATTCCGGCCTTTATGTTGCTTACGAAATTTTGTTCTTTTAGGCTGAAGCATGACTAATTCCCTTCACCTATTTCTTAGGTTCTTGATTAATGGTTGCCTTATGGCTCTCGATATCAAATACTTCTCCTTTGAATATCCAGACTTTTATGCCGATTATTCCATAGGTAGTATTGGCTTCTGCCGTGCCATAATCTATATCTGCTCGAAGTGTATGCAATGGTACCCGACCTTCTCTATACCATTCGCTACGTGCAATTTCAGCACCGTTCAAACGACCAGCTACGTTTATTTTTATACCTTCAGCACCCAGGCGCATGGTATTAGTAACTGCTCTTTTCATTGCCCGTCTGTACATAATCCTTTTTTCGAGTTGCTGAGCTATACTTTCGGCAACCAGTTGAGCATCCAACTCGGGCTTTCTAATTTCTTCAACATTAAGCTGTACAGGGACACCGATCATTGCAGATATTTCTTGTCTCAATTTATCAATATCCTCGCCTTTCTTGCCTATTACTATCCCCGGACGTGCGGTATGGACCGTAATGTGAGCATTGCTTGCCGGCCTATTAATTTGGATTCTACTAATAGAGGCATGTGCCAGTTTTTTTCTTAAGAATTCTCTTACCGTCAAATCTTGATGCAGAAATAAAGGGTAATCATGACTGTTCGCGTACCATCTGGAATTCCAATCTTTTACGATTCCTAAACGGATACCTGTTGGATGTACCTTTTGTCCCATTTTCGCCTCTATTGGTGTTCTGCAACTTTGATTGTTATATGACAAGTTCTTTTCAAAATATGATTAGCTCTTCCTTTAGCTCTGGCTTTAAACCGTTTCATGGTTCGCCCTTCATTTACAAAAACTGTTGTCACACGTAGTTCATCTATATCCGCACTATCATTGTGTTCAGCATTTGCGATTGCAGACTCTAGAATTTTTTTAATTATCGCGGCTGCTTTCTTCGTACTAAAAGTCAATGTTGATAATGCCTTTTCTACAGGTAAACCACGTATCTGATCACCGACTAACCTGGCTTTTTGGGCAGATAATGGCGCATTTTTTAATTTCGCTGAAATTTCCATAATTCGCCTCTACCTTGATTTCTTATCGGCAACATGGCCTTTGTAAGTTCTTGTTGGAGCGAACTCCCCCAACTTATGACCTATCATGTTCTCAGATATCAAGACAGGTACGTGCTGACGCCCGTTATGAATAGCTATTGTCAAGCCAAGCATTTCAGGGACGATCATTGATCTTCTAGACCAAGTTTTAATCGGTTTCCTATTATTTGTCTTTACGGCATCTTCTACTTTATTATGAAGATGATGATCTATAAAAGGACCTTTTTTAATTGAACGTGGCACGCTAATTCCTCTCTATTTCTGCTTACGGCGTCTGACAATCATATTGTCTGTACGTTTGTTTTTTCTTGTTTTGTAACCCTTGGTCGGAGTTCCCCATGGTGAAACAGGGTGCCTACCGCCAGATGTTCTTCCTTCACCACCACCGTGCGGGTGATCTACAGGGTTCATTGCAACACCACGAACAGTCGGCCTTACACCTCTCCAGCGCTTAGCACCGGCTTTACCAAGCGAAGTCAGATTATGTTCCGAATTTGAAACTTCCCCGACTACAGCTCTGCAATCAGCCATTATTTTTCGCATTTCTCCGGATCTTAATCTCACCGTTACATGCGCACCATCTCTCGCGACCAATTGTGCAGATGCACCAGCGCTTCTGGCTATCTGAGCACCTTTTCCTGGTTTCAGCTCCAAACAATGAATGGTTGTACCTAAAGGCATGTTACGCAATGGCATACAATTACCTGGCTTCACTGCTGTTGTTTCAGCTGAAAGCACTTCTTGCCCAACGACCATCCCCTTAGGCGCGATAATATATCTTCTCTCTCCATCCTTAAACAGGATTAAAGCTATATTGGCCGTTCTATTGGGATCGTATTCAAGACGCTCAACAACACCAGGTATATCAGATTTATTTCTTTTGAAATCAATAATTCGGTAGTGGTGTTTATGACCTCCACCGACATGACGTGTTGTTATACGCCCCTGATTATTACGTCCACCGTTCTTGCTGTTTTTATCAAGCAATGGAGCGAATGGCTTACCTTTATGTAATTCATCGTTCTTGACACGTACTACAAACCTAGATCCAGCTGATGTAGGTTTTGATTTTACAATAGCCATGTTTTCTACCGTTTCCTATTGATCTTTAATTCTTAAACTTTATTAAGCAGCAGAGAAATCGATGTCATGACCTTCTTTAAGCTTTACATAAGCTTTTTTCCAGTCTGAGCGTTTTCCTAATATCTGTCCAAATCTTTTACTTTTACCTTTAACATTCAAAACTCTGACAGAATCAACCTGAACCTGGAACATCAGTTCTACAGCTTTCTTGATTTGTGTCTTTGTAGCATTCTTTTGAACTTTAAACGCAAACTGTTTATTTGATTCAGCTGCTACCGTACTTTTCTCGGAAATAATCGGTGCTTGCAGCACGCTTGCTAGAGTGTAATTCAACATACTCATGCTAATCTCTCTTCTAATTGTTGTAAGGCTTTAGAAGTGATAATCACTTTATCTGCAGCAATCAAAGAAACAGGATTTATATTCTCAGATGAAATCACATCAACGTTGGGAATATTTCTTGCTGACAAAGCCAAATTGAAATCAATCTCATCGGTAACGATCAAAATTTTTCTGCAATCCAAATCTTTAAGTTTTGCGACTAATTCTTTGGTTTTTGGTGTTGTAGGCAAAATATCATTACTTACAACCAACCGATTTTGTCTTATCAATTCAGACAAAATACTTCTGACGCCGACCCGAAACATTTTTCTATTAAGCTTCTGATCAAAAGAACGAGGTTTTGCAGCAAACGTAACGCCACCCGTTCTCCATATAGGACTTCTGGTTGTCCCAGATCTTGCTCTGCCCGTTCCCTTTTGACGCCATGGTTTAGCTCCGCCTCCACTTACTTCAGCTCTAGTTTTTTGAGCTTTGGTGCCTTGTCTAGCGCCTGCCATGTATTTTGTAATTAACTGATGAACTAATGTTTCGTTGTATTCCTGACCGAAAATAGCCTCAGTTACTTCGACTGAACCCGCCGAATCCTGATTATTTAATGCTGGTATATTTAAAGCCATGTCTTAAACCTTATTACGCTTTTTGACAGCGGGAGTAATTATTACATCCCCACCTTTTGCGCCTGGAACCGCACCCTTGACCAAGATAAGATTTCTTTCTTTGTCAATTTTATGAATCTTCAGATTATCAACGGTCCGCGTGACTGCTCCCATTTGACCAGCCATTTTTTTCCCTTTAAATACTCGCCCGGGAGTTTGGTTTTGGCCAATAGATCCTAATACTCTGTGCGATAAGGAGTTACCGTGAGTTGCATCCTGCATGCTGAAGTTGTAACGCTTTACACCTCCGGCAAACCCTTTACCAATACTGGTTCCTTGAACATTGATAAACTGTCCTTCAGAAAAAATATCAACGGGTAATTCAGCACCAACCGAGAAATCTTCGCCTTCTCCGTCATCAAGCCTGAATTCCCAGAGCCCTCTGCCTGCTACCATATTTGCAGCTGCATAATGACCGGACAGGGGTTTTGATACCCTAGATGATTTCTTTTCACCAGCAGTTACCTGTATTGCACGGTACCCGTCTTTTTCTACATTTTTTATTTGGGCAATGCGGTTAGAATCTATTTGAAGAACAGTTACCGGAACAGAAGTACCGTCTTCACAAAATATTCTGGTCATACCACATTTACGACCAACAAGACCTATTGACATTTGCCAATTCCTCTACTTTCTAATTCAATTTAATCTGAACGTCTACACCGGCTGCTAAATCCAGCTTCATCAGAGCGTCAACGGTTTTTTCTGTAGGTTCAACTATGTCTAATAACCGTTTGTAGGTTCTTAATTCATACTGATCCCGGGCATCTTTATTGACATGGGGAGATATCAAAATTGTAAAACGTTCTTTTTTAGTAGGCAGTGGAATGGGACCCTTAACTTGAGCCCCAGTTCTTTTTGCTGTTTCTACTATCTCACCAGCAGATTGATCAATTAATTTATGATCGAATGCCTTTAGTCGGATTCTGATTGTTTGGCTCGACATTCTATTTACTCAATGATTGAAGCAACGACACCCGCACCCACTGTGCGTCCACCTTCACGAATTGCGAAACGCAATCCATCTTCCATAGCGATCGGTGCTATTAGTTTGATTTCTACGGTGATATTGTCGCCGGGCATGACCATTTCTACACCTTCTGGTAATTGCACTGCGCCTGTTACGTCGGTGGTTCTGAAATAGAACTGCGGACGGTAACCGTTAAAGAATGGCGTATGACGTCCACCTTCATCTTTCGATAATACGTAG
>JAGXSU010000062.1 GCA_018333785.1 Methylomicrobium sp.
CGTCCTATCATTTGCCGTTGACCAACAACGAAGCTGAGCGGGCACTGCGGCACTGGGTGATTTTGAGACGCATCAGCTATGGCACTCGCACCGAACAAGGCTCGCGGGTATTCGCCATTTTAATCAGCGTGATCGAAACCTGCCGTAAAAGACAACAATCCCCTTGGCTTTATTTGGCTGTCGTCATTGATCATCAGCGGACCGGACGGCCGATTCCAAAATTGCCTCCAGTGGTCTGGGGGGTCTGAATAGTTACAATCGTATAGCTACGGGCTAATCATTTGCCTCATGCCCATCCTGGCATTTTGACTTTAAGCACTGACTCTTGGAGATGACCTTGATCACTTACCCATTAAAAAATCAGGGACTCACATTACTGGAATTGCTGATGACGCTTATCATCGTGGGCATTATCAATGCGTTTGCTTTGCCGAGCTTCAGCAGAACGCTCAGTCAAAATCAATTAACGACACAAGCGAATACATTAATCACCGGACTCAACTACGCACGAAGCGAAGCGATAAAAAGGGGTCATCCTGTTGTGATAAGAAAAACCGGAGCAGAGTGGGAAAATGGCTGGCGTATATTTGTCGACATGGATCGCTCCACAGCAGCTAAAACCAACAACTTTGATGCAGGAACCGATCTTGAATTACGCATTTATGAAGCACTACCACCTCATTACACCCTCAGGGGCAATAATAATTTTGTCAACTTTATCCGCTACGAATCAACAGGGCTGAGTAACAATATTGGCAGTTTTGCGCTCTGTGACAATAAAGACAACGATAATCTGCCCCAACCATGGACAGCCAGACTTATCATTGTCAACCGAGCCGGACGAGCAAGAATAGGCCGGGACACCAATAACAATAATATTCCGGAAAGAGAGGGAAATATTGATATTGTTTCCTGTACGGTTTCCCCGTTTTAAAAAGGATAAAGACATTCCGTTGCGATAGGATCATCTCATCGCGAAGTTTATAAAGCGGTGCCAGCCGCAACGTCATTCCGGCAGGGATTGCCGGAGCCGTCAGACCGCGTTAGCGAATCCAGGTCACATGGATAGCTCGAAGCTTACTATCCATGGCACTGGATGCCCGTTTCCAGACGGGCATGACGGGCTTATGGATTTAGCTGAAACATCTTGCTAATCAGGACAGTTTTTATAATCAGATAAAATCATTGAGCCCTCTTCAAGGATTTATTTTCAGTTGCCACCACACCCTACATTTTTGTTTTGAGCTAAATTTCACAGATAGCTCATACGATCTATACTAGTCTTTCACAAGCTTCAATCAGAACCTTTTAAGAGACGAAATTATTACTGTTATTTATGCATCATGCCTAATGTTCTATGTAGCCTTGGCATTATAATGCGGCTACTCATTAAACAGACTATCTGAAATGTATGCGCAACAAAATTAAAATGAGCGCCGGTTTTACGCTGTTGGAACTGATGTTAGTCATCGGCATTGCCGGCTTGATTTTAACCATGGGGATACCCAGTTTTATGGACAGTGTTAAGAGCAATCGCTTGGCAACACGCGCCAACGAACTGGTGACCGCATTAAATCTTGCTCGTAGCGAGTCGATCAAACGGGGCTTAAGAATCACCGTCTGCAAGAGCACTACCGGTAGTTCGTGTTTGACTACCGGCTCTAACTGGACAGCAGGATGGATCGTGTTTACGGATCAAAATAATAATGCGGTTTATGACAGCGCCAGCGAAACCTTATTAAGGGTTCAAGCTAACCAGGCTTCTAACATTACAATGAATGGTACAACCAATATTGCCAATTATGTTTCTTATGTGGCTTCAGGTCGAAGTCAATTGATAGCAGGTAGCACCCAAGCCGGCAACATTACAGTCTGCGATGACAGAATAGGGAATGTGGGCATCGATCTGGAAATAAACACGGTAGGTCGGGTGAGAACAACCCGAAGCATTGCCTGCCCATGATTCGACAACGTCACACTCATTTTATGCAAAAATCAGCCGGATTTACCTTAATTGAAGTCATGATTGCCATGGTTATTTTGGCTGTGGGTTTGTTAGGCTTGGCAGGCCTTCAGGCTATAGGGCTGCGCAATAATCAAAGCGCTTACAACAGAAGCCAGGCGACCCAGTTGGCTTATGACATGTCGGATCGCATCAGAGCCAATCCAATCAATGCCCGGAATTTTGCAACCAGTGTCTATGCAACGGTAACCCCCCCGTCAAGTGCAGCGATAAAGACCGCGTGTAACGCAGTAGCAGGAACCTGCTCACCTGCAGATATGGCAGAAAATGATTTGTTTGAATGGAACCGAAATTTAATAGCCACATTACCCAGCGGCGCAGGTTTGATCCGGGTGTCCGGAACGGTCTATACCATAACCGTAACCTGGGACGATAAAAGGGAAGCCGAAGGAGTAGCTAACAATACTGCGGATACCAATTTTCGAATGAGTTTTCAATTATGAGTGTTATTTTCCCGACCCCATCAGTTAAAAAACAGACCCATAATTTTTTATCCATGGAAAAACGAGATGCAGCAAGCAGGCGGCAAAAGTTCCTGACATCTAAACAAGCGGGCATGACGCTGGTTGAAATCATGATTTCCTTGTTGATTGGGGCTATTTTACTGGGTGGCGTCTTACAAATATTTCTCAGCACAAAACAAACCTACAGAATGCAAGAAGGAATATCCCGCCTGCAGGAAAATGCCCGGTTTGCTATG
The DNA here is from genome assembly GCA_018333785.1 of Methylomicrobium sp. Lineage (GTDB taxonomy): Bacteria > Pseudomonadota > Gammaproteobacteria > Methylococcales > Methylomonadaceae > Methylicorpusculum. The sequence goes on from JAGXSU010000062.1 coordinate 2,724, forward strand.
GAGTTTCTTACCCGCGATCTTCGTATGGCGGGCCTCATGGGATGCTTAAGTAGACAGCAGGCGAGTATCACAAATAACTTGAATCCTTCTGGAACTGGTTATGACCCACAAATTCATAATTTCCAACAGAATATAGCCGGAACCAATGGCACAGCAGGAGCTAATGCGGCACTGGATCAACCCGATTCAATCACACTCCAAGGAGCTCTTGGTACTGGCTTGACGATTCAACCCCCTTTTGGCCCTCAAGCATCAGCCGTCCTTAAAGTAGCGTCTGACAATGGACTGAAACAAGGCGACATAATTCTGGTGAGCGATTGTTCTAAAGGTGATATTTTTCAGATATCCAATGCAAATCCAGATTCCTCAGGAAATCTTGTCCACAACACAGGAAACGTAACAGAACCGGGAAACTTCAATCCCAGCAATCCTGGTTGCCCAGGCATGAATGCCCATTGTTTGTCTAAAGTTTACAATAACGAAGCTCAAATATACCAGGTGTCAACGTTTACTTATTCTATCCAAAATGGCGCGAATGGGGAGCCAGCCCTATGGCTAAGCACAGCTCTAGGATCATCGACAACCAACACAGAGCTTGTTGAAAACATTGAAAATATGCAAATTTTATACGGTGAAGATGCCAACAGCGATGGCGCGCCTGATTATTACGTCCCGGCTGGAACGGCTGGACTTAACATGACTCAAGTCGTAAGCGTAAGGGTTAGCATTCTTGCATCAACAGAAAATGGTCTTTCGTCGACGCCTCTGGCATATACCTACAACGGGGGAACCACTACATTCAAATGGACCGCGCCAACGCAATCAGATAGACGTATAAGACGCGTTTTTACCTCAACTATCGCAATACGAAACCGATTACCTTAACCATTAGATATTTATGTTTATAACAACCCGCATGTCTAATTCTCAATCCGGTGCCGTTTTACCCATCAGCCTGATCATGGTCTTATTATTGACAATGATTGGCGTCACCGGGATGCAAACTACTTCACTGGAAGAAAAAATGGCAGGCAATTCCAGGGACAGAAATCTGGCTTTTCAAGCAGCAGAGTCGGCTTTGCGCGAAGGTGAGAATTTTCTGACCGCGGCTTCACTGCCTACATTTACTACAGGCGGTACCAATGGGCTTTATGCAATATCCAGCACGGTCATTTCAGAGAACACCCTTAAGACCAGTGACACTTTTTGGAGCAATAACGACAAAACAGTCAAGTTAAATAATGAGGACGTCGAGAAACATGTTGTCTCTGCTCCCCGTTATGTCATTCAGCAACTGGCTTTCAGTGAAGGTGGCGGTCAAAGTCTGGATGCCGGCATTCATCAAGAAAATGAAATGTACCAGGTCACAGCTCGTGGTGTAGGCGGCAATGCGACGACGGTTGTTATTGTGCAATCGACTTACAAGCGCTAGTGAGGGTGAGAGATAAGACACCTTACGGTAATCAAAAAAAATTTTTAGACGTCAAGAGTGATTCAACCCCCGTTTGGCTGTCTGTTGTAACCCTAAAGCAGGATACGCATCATGAAACATCGCACTAAAACCCTGTCCAATTCCAGTTTAGCCGCCATCCTGCTAATGTCGTTTTTCTCTGCACCTGCCAAAGCGCTGACTATCTCTGACGTACCTTTATATTTAGCGGCCAACGTGGATCCGAATCTGATGTTCATATTGGACGACTCGGGATCCATGCAATTTGAAATCATGCCGGATGACTATTTGTATTTTAACCAACTTGGCGGTTCAGTCACATGGACGTTCCCCCGAGCAAATAATGTTTACGGAAGCGCTGATTATGGTAATCGCGTTGCTACGGTTGATGAAAATGTCCCCTATACTGCACTGACCCGCTCGCCTCAAGTCAATACCCTCTTCTATAATCCATCAATAACCTATAAACCCTGGATTAAAAATGATGGGACATTTTATACCAATGCATCTATAACTTGTGCCTTACATAATCCACAAATAACAGGAACAGGGGAGGGATTTTGCCGAGATTTAACCACAAACATGACCAACTATAACAGTAACACCTGGAGAACCTGCACAAATACAACAACGGGCGACTGTACGTTCAGCACTGATACTAAAACATTTTGGTCGGCTACTTACTTTTGGAAAAGCGATGCTACGACCGATAGATGGAATTGGAACAGTTATGAGAAAGTGGAAATACGGCCATCCACTGCCTCTTATACGGGGCATGGGCGAAACAACAGGACAGATTGCACGAATGGAGTTTGTACCTATGCCCAGGAAATCCAAAATTTTGCTAACTGGTACTCCTATTATCGTTCCCGTATTTTAACCGCCAGAGCAGGGATAGGGATCGCTTTTTCTCAACAAAGCTCAAATATGCGCGTGGGTTTTGGAGCAATTAACAAAGCGGCTACAACTGTAGACAATGTCTCAGCCAGCACAATAATCAGCGGCGTTCGGCCTTTTTCAGGGACTAACCGGCAAAGTTTTTTTACAAGTTTATATGACCATCCTATCCTTGACTTAGGAACCCCATTACGCAAAGCATTAGATGATGCAGGACAGTACTTTTCCCGCACCGATAATCGTGGACCTTGGGGTGCGGTACCCGGCAGCGACAATTCAACTGCACATTTAAGCTGCCGCCAAAATTTTACCATTTTAATGACTGACGGCTATTGGACGGGCACACCAACCTCAGGTGTTGATATCTTTCAAGCCAGCACCGCGGGAGCGCGCGCCAATGTAGATAATTCCTCCGGAGCATTAATTACTGCAACGGACGGCACAACTTTTCAATATGCGGCCAGCGATCCGTTTCGTGATAACTACAGCAATACCTTGGCCGACGTGGCGATGTATTATTGGAACAGGGATTTACGTACTCTACCTAACAACGTTCCAACCACAACCACGGACCCTGCGTTTTGGCAGCATATGGTTACATATGGCGTGGGCCTGGGTGTAAGCGGCTCAATAGCCCCAGATACTGCCTGGAATGCTCTTAATAGCGGCTCTGCGGTAAATTGGCCGGATCCCAGTCCAAATACCTGGAATTGCGCTGGCGCAATTTGTCCTGCAAGGCTGGATGACTTATTACATGCTGCAATCAACGGTAGGGGCGGCTTTTTCAGCGCCGCCGATCCCAATACTTTCGCCACCGAATTAAGCTCAATACTCAGTGCGATTACAGACCGAACTGAAGCGTCTTCCGCGGCCGTAACCACCAACTCAACACGACTGGACACCAACTCTGTGGTCTATCAGGCAAAATTTGACAGCCGCAACTGGACAGGGCAACTGTTGGCTTTTCCCGTCAATTCCAATGGCAGCCTGGCATCCACCGCTTCCTGGGATGCAGGGCAAAGAGTGACTGCGCAAGGCAGTTTGGGACGCTCAATTTTCAGCTTTAACCCTAACAACACCGGCACCAAGGGCGTCAGTTTTTATCATACCAATCTAAATACCACACTCAGCGCTGCCCAAATTAATTATTTGCGAGGTGACCAAAGTGCGGAACAACCCAGCGGCACTTTCAGAAAAAGAACCGGAACTAATGCCTTGTTTGGCGATATTGTCAATTCGGATCCCTGGTTTATTGGGGGCACCAATTTCGGCTATCATCTACTTAAGCCCAACACCGATGGAACCCCGACACAAGAATCAGCAGATTATGTGACCTACCGCAGCAGCGCCACTTATAAAGCCAGAACACCTTTGGTGATAGTGGGCGCCAACGACGGCATGTTGCATGCGTTTAATGCCAAAATTTCCGGAACCGGTAATGGTGATGAGGTGTTTGCTTATGTACCTCACACAATACTTAATTCATTAAATGCGCTAACCGAACCGGCTTATACCCATAAGTATTTTGTCGACGGCCCGCCCATTGCTGCCGATGCTTATTTCGATGCCGACAATGATAATGATAAGGAGTGGCGCACTGTAGCAGTCGGTACGCTTGGCGCCGGCGGCAAAGGTGTATTTGCGCTGGATGTTACATTTTTGGATCCCGGCGATAACACGTATCAAACTGCCGAAACGGCTTTTTCAGCAGATCGCGTACTCTGGGAGATTAACAGCTCTAAAACCGGTTTCGCCGATCTGGGTTTTACCATGGGTCAAGCTTCTATCGTCCGCATGGCCAATGGGGAATATGCAGCGATATTCGGCAACGGCTATAACAGCACCAACCATAAAGCCGTACTCTATATCGTTAATATAAAAACAGGGGCTTTAATCACAACGGATGCGATTGATACAGGCGCTGGAAATTCGACTGCGAAAAACGGCCTGTCCACACCTATCGCTGTCGATGTCAACGGCGACCGTGTTGTCGATGTCATTTATGCAGGCGACTTGTTAGGGAATATGTGGAAATTTGATGTCAGCAATTCAGACCCGTCTAAATGGAATATACCATTTAAGTCGACAGGTAAAGACGCTGCTGCTCTCCCTCTCTACCAGGCTAAAACTGCTGCCGGCGTTAGCCAGCCCATTACTGCCAAGCCGCAAGTAGGCAAACACCCGAACAGCGGCGTCATGGTTTATTTCGGTACCGGTAAATATTTTGAAACCGGCGACCACACGGTAGGAACCAGCCCCCTGGTACAAACTTTTTACGGCATCTGGGATGATTGCGTCAAAGTGGCCGGAGTTACGGGAAACTGCTCAAGCACTTTTCCTAATACCACTCGATCTAATTTAGTCGCTCAAACCATCTTGCTCGAAGGCGTCTTTACCGCTCCAACGGTCGAGGAAGAAGGCGAAGAAGAACCTGAAGAGCCTGGTTTTAACATTGAGCAAAACATAAGAGTAACGTCAAATAGTACCGTTGATTATGCGACCAAAAAAGGCTGGTACATGGATCTGTTGTCGCCGCCTACGCCTACTGCCAAAGGCGAAAGAGTCGTCAGTCAAGCCTTGTTGAGAGGCGGACGGATTATTTTTGCAACGTTGATTCCGGATGATAACCCTTGCGCCAGCGGCGGCACCAGTTGGCTAATGGAATTGGATTCACTGACCGGCAGACGCATTGCCAAATCACCGTTTGATTTGACCGGAAATAACTTAATCAATTCGGAGGATTTAATTTTGCTCGTTTTGCAAGATGGCGTTTATTCGATAGGATCGACCACGGGTGATAAAACGGCGGTGTCCGGAATACAATCCAATGTAGGCATCATCAAAACCCCCGGCGTCATCTCTGCAGGCGACCTGGAATACAAATATACCAGTGGTTCGACAGGTGTTATGGAAGTCACGACAGAATCGGTCAGCGGCACATCAGGGCGCCAATCCTGGCGGCAGTTGCGGTAATCAAGGATTGTTTAAATCGGCATGGATCACAATAATGACCTACTATTTGCGTTTTTAAGAAGGCAAGACATGAAAAAAATACGACCCACTTTAACAATCGCTTTGATTTTGATGAGTTCAACCTTATTTTGCGCCGAAGCTGAAACAGGTCACTATAAAAATACGGGACTGGTTTCTGCTTTCATTCCAGCAACCGGCACCGTTATCATTGATGACAAAAACTACCATATAGATAATGAAGCGGTTATCCATTACCAAGAAGGAGCGGAAAATCCCCGCCAGATCAATAACAGATCAGGTGTTTCGCTGCAATCAGGCCAGCGGGTTGGCTTTAATTTAGACAGTTCTAATTTTGTCCCGCCAAGAATCTCTGAAATCTGGTTTTTAAAAGATCCCGAAGAATAAGTTAACGCGATTAAACCAGACGGTAAATATTAAACGGAGCACCATTAAACTATGAAAAATCAAAATGGGTTTACCTTAATTGAATTGATGATCGCGGTTGCGGTCATTGGCATTCTTGCCGGTATCGCTTATCCCAGTTACCAGGATCATGTTTTTAAATCCCGACGTGCCGATGCGAAAGCGGCTTTATCAGGCTTAGCCAATGCGATGGAGCGGTATTTTACTGAGGAGAATGACTATGAGACGGCGCGGGGTACAAATGGCGTCCCGCTTAGTACTGTATTTGTCTCAACCAGCCCGGTAGACGGAGGTACAGTGGCTTATAACTTAAGAATCAATGCAGCCGGTACTTCTACTTATACGCTTCATGCCGTCCCTACCGGCCCTCAAGCCAATGATAGGTGCGGCACCTTGACATTGGCTCATACCGGCGCCAAAGGTATCAGCAGCGCTCATACAGGGGTTGTTGTATCCGACTGCTGGTAAAAGTTTTCCTAATTACGTATGACTTTCAGCGGATGGATGGACCTTAAAATAGCCGTCATACCGGCATGGATTGCCGGTATCCAGTTTACATGGATGTACCGATTCTTTTTTGATTGGGGTGATTCCCTGCTCGCATCCATGCAGTTTGGACCCCGGCAACCCACTTGTGCCCCAGAGGGTATGCCGGGGCGACGCCACTCTTAGAACTCATAGGTTCACTCTATTTCAGTTTTGGCTGAAGCTTATACTTAATCAGGAAAGTTTTTGGGATTTTCTAAGTTCGGGCGGTGGAGAACCTCATTGATGGTCACAGCGTTGAAATGAAGTCTGTTACATCGAACCCCGTAAACGGCCAAAACAAGGCCTTTTGACTTTCAGCATGCAACAAAACAGGGATACGAATCGCGTAAAGCGCTTGCCATTGCTCCTCCTCCGCTATATCGATGAGTTCCAGTTTCATCTCAGAATTTAACTGCCTGCATTCAGTTAAAATCAATTCTGCCTCTTCACATAAGTGACAACCGGCAGTGCCCAATAACAGAAAATTTTGCATCAATGTTTTGTAAGCTTATCCAGGTAACCCATAAAAAAAGCGGACAACACAAAAGTCAAATGGACAATCACGTACCACATGATCTTATCGTTATCCGTTGCATGGATATTCATAAACACTTTTAGCAAATGAATTGAAGAAATGGCAACGATGGATGATGCCACTTTCATTTTTAACGAAGTGTAGTCATGCGTGCCCAGCCAATCGAGCTTTTCGGCAGCCTCACTTAAATCCATTCTCGAGACGAAATTTTCATAACCGCTAAACATGACAATCACAATCAGGCTGGCAACCAATGTCAAATCAATCAGGGTCAATAATTTAAGAATTAACAACGATTCGTCCAATTCCAAAATGGAAGGAATGATGTGGATTAACTCCTGGAAAAATTTTATTGCCAGCGCCAACAGAGCTACACTCATTCCCAAATAAATGGGTGCCAATATCCAACGACTGGCATACATCAGCCTTTCCATTGAGCGCTCTATTTTTTCTCTTACCGGCATACTGTTTTTATTAAAAATTAACCTAATTATAAAGATGTTTCAGCGCTTACTCTTGTCCATAATCGAGCGCGTCAGTCCGGCAGAGCCTGCCTCGGCCAGGGATTGCCAAAATCCAGGTCACATGGATAGTTCAAAGTCTACCATCCATGGCACTGGATGCCCCTTTCCAGACTGGCATGACGGGCTTATAGATTGAGCTGAATATCTTGCTTATCACGAAAAGTTAATGATGCAAATGCGCTGAAAGCCATCGTTCGGCAACTTCAACGGCGATTCCCTTGCGGGCAGCATAATCTTCTAACTGGTCATTTTCTATTTTTCCCACATTGAAATATTGTGATTCCGGATGGGAAAAATACCAGCCACTGACCGCCGATGCGGGATACATGGCAAAGCTTTCAGTCAGTTCGATTCCGGTCGTGGGCGTCACGTTCAATAATTTAAACAATTTACTTTTTTCTGTGTGATCCGGGCAAGCCGGGTAGCCAGGCGCGGGCCTTATACCCTGATAAGACTCACTGATAAGTGCTTGCGCATCATAGGTTTCATTTTTGGCATACCCCCAGTAGTCTTTTCTCACCACTTGGTGCATGTATTCTGCAAAAGCTTCGGCAAGCCTATCGGCTAATGCTTTAAGCATAATGGAGCTGTAATCATCATGATCAAGCTCAAACTCTGCTAACTTTTCCTCAATACCGATACCTGTCGTTACGGCAAAGCCACCAATATAATCAGCTTTATGACTGTCATCAGGAGCGATAAAGTCTGACAGGCAATAATTAGGATGACCCGGTGCCTTCAAGCTCTGCTGGCGCAGTTGATGCAGTGTTTCCAATCTTTCCTGACGGCTGTCATCAGTAAATAAAACAATGTCATCGCCCTCGCTGTTTGCAGGGAAAAATCCAATCACGGCCCTGGCTTTCAGCCATTTTTCATTAATTATTTTCTTCAGCATGCTTTGGGCATCTTCAAATAACTTTCTGGCTTCAACACCCACGATTTTATCGTCGAAAATTTTCGGGTATTTTCCGGCCAGTTCCCATGTCTGGAAAAAAGGCGTCCAATCTATATACCAAACCAGTGTATCCAACGGAAAATTATCGAATACTTTGGTTCCTAAAAAGCTGGGCTTGCAAGGCTCAAAGTCTTTCCACAAGAATTTATTATTTCTAGCATCTTCCAGCGAATGTTGTTTTGCTTTTGCTTTACGGCCTTTATGTCGCTCCCTGACCTCTTTATATTCCTCTCGGGTTTTCTCAACAAAGGCCGCTTTCAAATCGTCACTGAGCAAGTTACTGGCCACGCCCACACTGCGCGATGCATCGGTTACATAGATCACCGGGCCGTGGTAATTGGGTTCAATTTTCACCGCAGTATGAGCCCGTGATGTGGTTGCCCCACCTATCAATAAAGGAATATCAAACCCTTGCCGTTCCATTTCCTTGGCCATATGCACCATTTCATCAAGTGATGGCGTGATTAATCCGCTTAAGCCAATAATATCGACTTTTTCGTCTCTGGCTGTTTGCAGGATTTTTTCGGCCGGCACCATTACCCCTAAGTCGATGACCTTGTAGTTGTTACATTGCAAAACCACACCGACAATATTTTTACCGATATCATGCACATCACCTTTAACGGTAGCCATCAGGATTGTGCCGTTCGTTTGCACTTCACCCGACTGTTCTGCCTGCATAAACGGCATCAAAAATGCGACCGATTTTTTCATGACGCGCGCGGACTTGACGACCTGGGGTAAAAACATTTTACCGGCACCGAATAAATCGCCAACGACATTCATGCCGTCCATCAATGGACCTTCAATAACGTGCAAGGGTTTTTCTGCTTGCTGACGCGCCTCTTCAGTGTCTTCATCAATGAAATCGGCTATGCCTTTGACTAATGCGTGTTCCAAACGTTTACTGACAGGCCAGCTTCTCCATTCAAGATCTTCCTTGACTGCCACGCTGCCATCGCCACGGTATTTTTCAGCAATTTCTAATAATTTTTCTGTTCCTGTTGAGGTCCGGTTTAATACGACATCTTCAACGGCATCTTTCAGTTCTTTGGGTATGTCTTCATAAATGGCGAGCTGCCCTGCATTGACGATCCCCATATCCATGCCCGCTTGGATTGCGTGGTATAAAAACACAGCATGGATAGCTTCTCTAACCGGATTATTGCCACGAAATGAGAACGAGACATTGGATACACCGCCTGAGACCAGCGCGTGAGGCAGGGTCCTTTTAATTTCTTGGGTGGCCTCGATAAAATCCATGCCGTAGTTATTATGTTCATCAATACCCGTTGCTATAGCAAAGATATTGGGATCAAAAATAATGTCTTCAGCAGGAAAATTGATTTTTTCAGTCAACAACGTGTAGGCTCTTTGACAGATTTTAACTTTCCTTTCCAGCGTGTCGGCCTGCCCCTCTTCATCGAAGGCCATTATGACCGCAGCTGCGCCATAACGCCGAATGAGCTTTGCATGCTCAAGAAAAACTTCCTCGCCTTCTTTTAACGAGATTGAATTAACGATTCCCTTACCTTGAATACATTTTAATCCGGCTTCCAAAATATCCCATTTTGATGAGTCCAGCATGATAGGCACTTTGGAGATATCCGGCTCTGCTGCAATAAGACGTAAGAATCTCACCATCGCATCTTTCGACTCCAACATGCCTTCATCCATGTTGATATCGATAATCTGAGCACCGTTTTCTACTTGTTCCTTGGCGACTTCCAGTGCAGCCTCATAATTTTCTTCAACGATCAGGCGTTTAAACTTTGCCGAACCGGTAACATTGGTTCTTTCACCAACATTGACGAATAATGAGGCAGGACCAATATTCATTGGCTCTAATCCGGATAAGCGGCATTGTTTTTCAATCGTGGGTATAAGCCTCGGACTAAAATTCTGCACACTTTTGGCAATGGCCCGGATATGATCAGGAGTTGTCCCGCAACATCCGCCAATGATATTTAAATAACCGCTTGCGGCCCATTCAGCGATATGGACCGCCATATCTTCGGGCGATTCGTCATATTCACCGAATTCATTAGGTAACCCCGCGTTAGGGTGCGCAGAAACGAACACATCAGCGATACCGGATATTTCTTCTATATGCTGACGTAATTCTTTTGCCCCTAATGCACAGTTGAATCCAAAAGAAATAGGCTCAACATGGCGCAATGAATTCCAGAATGCAGCAACAGTCTGCCCTGACAAGGTTCTTCCCGATGCATCAGTGATAGTTCCGGAAATCATCACCGGTAACTTATAACCCAAAGTCTCAAAATATTGATCCACTGCAAAAACAGCCGCTTTGGCATTAAGCGTGTCAAATATCGTTTCAATCAGGATGATATCGGCACCACCATCAATCAAACCACGCGTTGCTTCAGTATAGGCTTCAACCAGCTCTTCAAAGGTAACGTTGCGATACCCCGGATCATTTACATCCGGCGACATCGATGCCGTTCTATTGGTCGGACCTAAAACACCCGCAACAAATCTCGGTTTATCAGGATTTTTATAGCTTATTTCATCAACGGCCAGCTTGGCTAAACGTGCAGACTCATTATTGATCTCATAGGCCAATTCCGACATTTGATAATCCGCCATTGCAATTTTGGTGGAATTAAATGTATTCGTTTCAACAATGTCGGCACCCGCTTCAAGGTAAGCCAAGTGAATTGACTTAATGATTTCGGGTTGCGTCAAAGACAAAAGATCATTATTACCTTTTAAATCAACCGGCCAATCAGCAAATCTTTCGCCTCGATAATCTTTTTCCTCCAGACGATAACTTTGAATCATTGTCCCCATGGCGCCATCCAGTATTAAGATTCGCTTAGATAAAAGTTGCTTGAGGACTTCTAGTTTTGTCATTGAGTTGTCAATCATATTCATAATTAATTGTTGCCGGAATGGTCAGCAGACTTTAGTATTCGGATCTGTTCGACACAGGAGAATTCATGTCTAAAACTAATATTTTATCCGTCATTAAAAGTGTCTTAGCCGCTGCAATTGGCGTCCAAAGTGATCAAAATAGGAAAAAGGATTTCGAAGAGGGTTCCTTTTCAAGTTTCATCATAGTAGGTTTAATATTTACAGTATTGTTTATATTAGCCCTAAGTTATTTGGTATCCAAGATTATTGGTAGTTAAGCAATTTATTAAAAAAAGAAAGCTCAAAACACCACAGCTCTAATCGTTCAAATTTATTTGTAGCTTTAAAACAGCAAAAAAAACCCAAGCTAAACTTGGGTTTTTTTTGCTGTGCCTACCAGTTCGCTTTATTCAGAAGTTTTAAAGCTATTCTTTATGCCTATAAATAATTCTTTCCAACCACTAAAAATGCTGGCTACTGTCAGAGGCTCTTTTAATATCAACTTGGTTTTAACGAGGCCTACACTGATTATGCCAGCCAATGGCGGTAATACCTCAAAAAGCACTGACAACAACATGCCGCCGATACTTTGCGAACCGCCTGTTTTCCTGTCCCCAATACTGGTCAGTTCTCTATCATAATCTGGATTAATTTCAACACCTTTCATTCCGTCAATGATCCAGATGTTTAAATTGACAAAAAGGACTTGCACGGTCAAAAACAAAACCGAGCATGCAGCAACCCAAAACAAAACATTGTTTACCTTAGCTCTACTCGCTGATTGGAAAACCCAGAGGGCAACCAACACCATTATAATTCCACCTATCATTGTTATACCTTCTTGAAATTTAATTATTATATTTTTGTTAAAAAGAAATAAAGGTAAGTACACTTGATTATCATGTCAGAACCTTCTTTTTCAATAACCTTACATGACTCGTATTTTTCTCTTCCAGGAGTTGACTGCTTTTTAATCATCCCGCCTTCAACGCTGTATTTTAAAGGTATCTCGAACGATTTAGTTCGACCGCCTGTGTCTATTGCCTTTGTTTGGAGGATGCCATCAGTTCTAAAATCCCACTGAACATTTAATAATTTTTTATCTCCATCCAGCTTTGCAGCTTCCGCAGTTACATTCCATGCACCAATAATCTCAGATTGATCTTTCAGCATGACATCTGCATTTGCGGCAAGCGCCACTGAAAATGCTGCCAAGCTGCAACTTAATTTGTAACATAATTTTTTTATCATCAACCAGTCCTCATCATGCTCTAGTTTACCCACGAAATTGGATTATACCACACGGTAAAACGAGAACTAATTTAGTAACGGTTGAATACACTCAATCAATATCTCCCTTACTTTTTTCCTTGACTTTATTTTTACCTGAAGTATCATAAATGGCTCATTTGCTATGCAAATAGCACTTTCAATCATTAATAATTACAGGTGGGACACTCATGGGTGCGATCTTAGATCTAACTGAAATGTTAAAAGAGCCAGCTGGCATGGTCGGCGCAATCGTTGTTATTGCTGCGGGTTACTTCCTAGTAAAATGGGTATTTGCCGAACCTAAAGACGAAGACAAATAAAAAAGTCTTAAAACCGCTCTTTATAAAAATCTAGGCCGTTGAGTAAGATCTGATCTTATCACGGCCTTATTTTTTTTCATCTCCTTATACTTTATACTTTATACATTTGCTTCTAGCTTTCAATGTATAAATATATTAGAAATCAAGTCACTCGACTATATAATCAAAAATCCCCTGCAATTGGTATTGGCATTTACCGTTCGTTATACGGTTTTGTAACGCTACAAGAAATAATATTCCTACTTTACTTTAATCATTTAATATTTGACCCTATACCGTATATAGACGTCGAATACCCAATGATACCTTTCTTTCTTTGTCTTTGGGCAATATCCTCTTTTTTTATATTCATTGGCTTTCAATGCCAAATCTCACTTATAGTAAACTATATATTCTGGATTATTTTTGTCCAATTTACGCCTATGCAACGCGACTTTGATGGTGGATTCGACGCGTTTATGATTGGCGCTGGTTTTTTTCTTATGTTTTTACCTACTGACAAAGCCTTCAGTATTGATCAACTAAGATCTAAATTAACCCATCCCTTTTTTCATCTGCACAAAAGCACTATTAATGAGATTCCTGCGCTTTGTTATTACGTTCCCATTCTTTTTTGCCTTGGCTTTCTTTATTTTGACTCTGCCATTCACAAGCTTTTTGCCGAACATTGGAGAAACGGCCTAGGCGCGTGGCTTCCATCAACACAGCCTTATTACATCTCTGCCATTGATTTCTCCTGGCTTTTAAATCAAGAATATTTGCAGAAATTTATTGGTTATTTAATTTTTGCCTTTCAATTCTCATTTGTCTTTTTATTTTTTAATCGTTATTCACAACCCATTTATTTATTCATTGGCATGGGTTTACATGCAGGTATCGCTTTATCTTTAAATATCTATCCCTTTGGGATAGGCATGTTAATTTTTTATACTTTAATGATTCCATTTTCTTGGTGGAATTATCTTACATTACTCATCGAATCAAAAAACCCCAAGTTGACTGTTTTTTATGACAAAAACTGCCCTCTTTGCAATAGGACTGTATTCATACTAAAACACTTTGATATCTTTAATAATTTATCTTTTTTAAATGCTCAAGATCATGCTCATAGTCATCATCAATTATCAGATATACCTATTGACATCTTGCTAACTGATCTTTATGCATTCGACAATAATAATGTATATAAAGGCCTGGATACTTATATCAATATCTTATTTAAAATGCGGTATCTATCCCCAATTGGCCTTGCACTCAAAACCCCGGGCATTTATCGTTTTGCTAAAATCAAATACCGGAATATTGCCGACAATCGCCTACGTAATCCTTGTGACATAGAATGCCACTTACCAAAACCGATTAAATCTTTCAGTTTTTACAGCTCTATTTTTGAATCCCCCGACCCATTAACTCAGAAAAATAAACTTTCAAAATTAACCAAAGCGCTGCTTTTAATAGCTATCCTTCAACTCAATAGCACTATCCATTATGGACTTCTATACAGGCTCAATATTGACCTAAAAAACTCCACTTTAGGGCTAACACTTCATCAAGCCAGTAACTCACTGTTAATGCTTTCTCAGACCTTCCTTGGCATAATTCCACACGCTCTTTATCTCCATGATCACTTCGCCGGATACAATCAGATAATTGCGATTACCTATCTTGATAATAATGGCAAAGAACAATGGCTGCCCTTCATAAATCAGGAAGGCCGCATATTAGCTCCTCACTGGGGCAGAGTTCACTCGATGTGGGCAAATATCGCTGTCACACCCCATATTGAGCCAAAACGGTTAAACAAATTTATCATGAAAGTTACTGCTTATTGGGCACCGAAATTAGGCTTATCTCTGGCTGACTCTACTTTTTACATTAAAACTAAACCTAACATTTCACCTAACCAGTGGATTTATGACCTCCGAAAAATTAATGCTTCAACTGAATGGTCAACCTCAGGAGTTGCCATCTGGAAGGACTTTACCTATTCTTCTAAACTTGACTTGAGCAATGACTAGTCGCTTTTTTTATTTAAAATACAAGTTGCATAGCTTTTTTTCCCGTGATATAAAATAGCTGTGCTATATGATTAGTACTTTATATAAATAAAATAATTCTATAGAAATTTTGGAGGATAGTATGAAAAAAGTTATATCTCTTTTAGCAATGGCATTAATGATTGTTGGCTTGTCTGGTTGCTTAGACGATCCTGATTCATCAAAACAAAAAGTAGAACAATCTACTATTAGCCTATAATATATTTAAAACCCAACTTGTTATCTAGCAAGTTGGGTTTTTTATTGCCTGTAATAAATTAATTTTAGTGTTTCTTCATTTTCCATATTTTAATTAAATACCCGCTAAACATTAAGCACTCCTTGCCGATTCTATAAGACCCAAAATCGTCACTTATCTATAAGATCCTACTATTTTATATTCTTAATTTAAAGACTTATCCTTCTTTAAAACCCAAATAACCCTCAACCTATTAAACAACTTTCTTTTGTAATAAGTCATTTTTTACAACAAGCTAGTTATTTTGCTTTCGAATATCTTTTCTTAAAGCCCCCCTTTTTTACTTCCATTATTATCGGGACATTTGGATACATAGCAATTCATTACCCTCTGACATATCTCTATCTAATACTGGTATACCGAAATCATTAACTTTCACTACTAGTTACGATCAAAACGCGTTAATTTCAACAACATTTCCATCTCCGTCATTAGTGACAAATCGAACTTACCTGTTTTTTTCAATTATTTCTAAATATACATTCAACAAATTTTGATTTATTTTATTCAAAAAAAAACCCCTGGTTAAGTAATTAACCAGGGGTTTAGTTTTCTTAGTTAGATTTAACCTTAACTAAGATCCAAACATTAAATAAATGTTGGGATTAATGGAGCGTCAACAGTTACTAACTGACGTGTTCCATCTTCATTGAAGAAGAACAACAATCCAGCAAAACGGCTATCTGGATCGTAAATCAAGTCAGCTAAACGGTAAACTTCCCATGCAGCGTCAGATGCAGTAACTTCAACAGTTCTGGTTTCACCTGGAGCTAATGGGCTGTTATCGCTAACAGTCAAGCCTTCTTCAGCCAACAAATCATCTGGATAACCAGTTTCATCTTCAAGAACCGCAGGGTCTAAGAATCTAACACCAGCAGTGTTGAACTCACCTAAACGAACTGCGTCATCACCGTTGTTGGTGATTTCCAAAGTCATTTGCATTGAACGACCTGGAACACGGTAAGTAGCATCAACAACTTTAACAGCAACAGTTGATTGTGGAACTTCCATTGACTTAATACCGCGCAACAAACCTGCTTGTAAAGGAGTTGTTACAGGATACTGTTCGTTAGTAGAACCCATTGAGAACGCAACCAAACCAATAGTACCAGCAGCAAATGCCATAGCTACTTTCTTATCAGTTGCAGAGATCAATGAATCTGCTTTACCAGCTTCTACAGCGATGTGACGTGGAACGAAAATTGGTTTACGTATCCAATATACAACCCAAGCTAGACCTAAGGCATACCAGAAAGCGTGCCAGAAGTAGATATTGCTCAGATTATAAGTTTCCAGATCGATAGTTTCGCCAGTTAAAGTAGTGATTGGATTTTTGAAATCACTCATTTTACCAGAGATTGTTACCCATTTACCTGGACCAATAATTGGACCACCACCTTCTACGTTTAACATTGTGTGAATGTGCCAATCGCCTGGACGACGTGCTTTCAACAATACTTTAAACTCGTAGGTTTCACCCAGTTCCAAAGAAACTGAACGAGGAACTAATTGACCACCAATCCAAGAACCTGCACGAATAAATACAGGACCAGGAATACCGATGTTCAAGAATGCGCTTTCTGGTTTATCAACAGTTTCAGGCCAACCTGTAAACACGAAGAATTTTCCAGAAATTGTCATTGTGTCGTTTACAGTGACTTCTTCTTTTGACCAGTTCAGATCGTACCAGTGAATAGTACGCATCCGCATAAATGCGGCCTGTGACTTTTCGCCGTGAGCTGAAGCAGTTGGAGTGTAAAACATCGCTGCGGTTACAGTTACCAGCAGTGCGACAAAGGATAATTTAGCTACCTTGTCTTTAATTATATTCATATATCCTCCTCTATAATAGAGAATCTATAGTTTTTATGAGTATCAAGTATATTAATTACTTGTTCTTATGGATTTATCTAAAACAACTTCTGCAATCAAGAAGATTGTACGAAGTCAGTTTTTCCAAACCATTTGCCGAAGAAGTGCCACAAGAAGTAAATCAAGATGCTCACGAAACCAGAGAAGAACGCAGATACTGGAGCAACGTCTTTACCGAATGTTCTTAAAGTACCTTTTTCAACCATTCTGATATATTCAGGAGTACCAGTTCTAACGTAGTGGTAACCTTGTAAGTCAGCCAGTGTCATCATCATACCGTTGTATTCAACAGGAACGTGTAATGGTGCAATTATCGGCCAGTTGCCTGGGTAGAATAATAAACCATAAGCCAAACCGCCTAATACTGCAGTCAATGTCATGCTGTTAGATAACAACAATACAACATCAAGCACGATAGCACCGGGCATTAAGTTTGAAGGGAACACGAAGTTTACTGGGAAATAAGTCCATCCCCAGAAGTTGAAGTATCTGTTGATCCACTCACCTAACAATAAGCCAAGTATGCAGAATACAGCACCGAATGGAAGACGATATCTCCACCATAAAACAGCTTGAACAGCAGCTGGGAATGTAATTGAAACGATAGGAGCTACAGTTACCCATAGACGTCTATCTTTCCAATCGGTCCAGAAATCCCAATCTCCACCAGTCAACATATAGTGAATATGATAACCACCTAAAACTACAAAGAATAATGTGAAACAAATTAGCCAATCGAACGTGCGTGAAGCTTTTACAGCTTCAGCGCGTGAACGTACAGCTGATTGAGATGCGCTCATTAGCTTACCTCCTAAAGGATTTAAATTATATTTTTTATTTTATCTCTTAATCTGAGCCGCTTTGTATGTTACTACAAAGCGGCCAGGAGATAGTTTTACTTTCTTTAACCGGCTATTATGCCAAGTCTTTTTTCAGAAGCTTTGCAATTGCTGCAACTTCTGTATTTACCACACCTAATACACCCAGAGCAGCCCATCCGAAGAATACGAAGCCGTAGTGTAATGGAGCAACAAACAACTCTTCCATAAACCAGAAAGTGTGACCCCACTCATTCAGACCTACGTTAGGTAAGATCATGAATGGACCAACGATAGCTACCATATATTGCATATGGAGACCTTGTTGGTAAGTAGGAAGTCTAGTTTTGGCATATAAGAAGCATGCGCCACCAGTAATGATGTAGATTGGGTAGCTCAAATAGAACTCGATAATGTGACTTGGTGTGAAGTCAGTATCGCGAACGATTGTTTGATGCCATGTTCCATCTTGCTCAGTGAAGTAGCTAGCGCCGAAGTAAATGGCGATACCGTACATAACTAACCAAACCCAATGTGTGAAATGTCTTCTTAACTCTTCTCTTGGAGTAATTGACATTACTTTCCGATCACGAGTTTTCCAGATGTAACCCCACAGGATAGATGCGGTCATTACTTCCAAAACCATTTCGATATAAAGAAAGTTCATCCAATATGTTTCGAACTCTGGAGCAAATGAGTCTAAACCAGCTGACCAGCCGTAAACTCCTTCATACCAGCGAACCCAAGCGTAAAATACACAGTAAAGTGCAGCGCCTGCAAACATATTTCTTTTGTTTAAAAGCGGTGCTTCCGCAGCATCAGCCTTAACTGACTCAGTTGTAGCAGCCATTTCTACCTCCTAAAAATTATTGAATCCCCAACGTGAGCTGGGAGTTTTTTAACTTACTTCCGTATATCGCATTGTTAATTTTACTTAAACAAAGCATCTACCAATCCAATTTGGTGCTGAGCAGTTTATCAGCTCAACGCACCTTGTCAAGACAAAAATTACTTCACTATTTTAATCGCCAACACCGCAGCCCCACCCATACGCATGAAACACATGACTTCTTATCAGACTTATTCCATTTTTTTAATAACTTAACGACTCATTCTCAATTTTTATTCAATCGCTGATGTTTTTAACCAAAAGCGCTTAATTTCCATCTACCAGGATTAAGCCATCCAGAGGACTGGACTTTTATTTTATACCTCTAACCCAACTGAATGCCCGACCCAAACAACTGCCTGAAGATCACTTGCACGAAGAAGATCGACGCACAATTGTCTGTGCGATAGATTTTAATTGAATATCTGGTACATGAGAGGGCTGTGCTGCGTTCGCAGAAGCGGCCTATAAGCGCGGACAAAAGACAACAATGCTGCCTGCCCTTTTTGATGATGAAAAAACGTGTTTATTATGAGGCCAAAAAAAATCAGACCAGCTCGCCTATCGTCCAAAGAAATGTATTTTGATACTGCGGCCACATCAAAATACAGAACACGAAAGACTGGGTAGCTTGTTGACTCAAGACTTGATCTGCTCTTTATAGTTAAGCAATTGAAAAACCAGCAGCCTGGCATCGCTCTAATTGCTCTTCACTGGTAACTTCCCACATGAAGTCAGATTCATGGAACATTATGCACCTCCCGATTGAGGTACCTACTTTAAGCAAAGAGCGTCATCTTTTGTTTTTGAACTGTAAACTGAAGCTTCGCAGTTTATATAGAATTTTTAGAGTACTTTGTTTGCATTAAGTGCTGTCGTCGCTCCTGCCGCACAAGCATAATGCCAGTCCGTTATTATAATTATTGGGAAACTTCAGCTCTAAATTAATCCAACTGAAAAATATTTTCAGCTGGATTTGATAGTCATGCTGCTTTTTCTATATCTCATCTATTCCGGACAGACCATAAACCGACCAATTGTTTGAATCCATCAATCCGGATTGATCAGTTTTCTTATCGTAACTAATTCGACAAACATACCTTTTGACAGAGTTTTCTGAGCTAGGCTTACTCACCTCAACTTCTCCGTTTATCACATACTGATGATCACCTATACTCCATGCATTTAAAGCTTTGTCGGAAAAAGACAGCGAAAACTCATCGCCCAGCTCTTTTTTAATGTAGTTATTGCACTGCGCAAATGCCATCTCGGTGTATTCATCGATAACACTCTCCATATCTGCCTTATCATCCGTTTCCACTAAAAAGAGATCGGAACCGGCTACTTTATAAACAAAAGGTAAGACAACCTCTCTTTGAAAAAGGATGAGACCCAAAAGGCCGAAACCAAAAAGAAAAATAGCGTATTTTTTCATAGTTATTTTTACAACCAACTGTGTTAATTTAGGTTTAAATGATTCTATCAGAAAAGCTGAGCTCTCAAAGTTTGACTATCAAATTTAAACATATTTTACTCTCTAACCTTACCATTTAAATTTTTTTCAGAATGAATTGAGCACCCCCCTTATCCCTTTTATCATTAACTTCCTAACAACCAAATCAGGGAATAAGACCGATTTTATACAAATACCGATAGAATCGCCGCAATTATAAAGTTGAACACTTAAACCTCTGGCGCCACTCAAATTGCTGGACTTATTTCGTAAAAGACATTAGAAAATTGCAAACTATAAAAACAAATCACTTCACACATGCTTGAAGTCATTTTATGAGGAGTCCACCATGCTTGTATTGCTGAAAAGAATTCCATCTGATACCAGTAAATATGAGATTTCTTCTTTTTTTGGATCCGCATTAAAAGGAGGTTTTTTTGCTAAGCGAGGATACATTCATGATATAAAAATCATGATGATAAAGAAAAATCATAAAAATACAGCTTTTGAATTTTACGGGCTCGTTAGAGTAGAACCCGAATCCGTGGGTCAACGCGCAGTCAAGCAACTTAACGGCAAACAGATAAACGGTAAAAATATTGCAGTAAGAGAGTTTTTCTCACGTAATTGGCATAACGACCCAAGATTAAGACGCAACCACACCGACCTTCCGTTTCAAGACAGGAGAAAAAACGAAAGGAGAAAGCATAAATTTATTATTGTCGAAGAAACCACTATTGATAGTCACACTAACTGGGACAATATAACAAATCGTCTTTTCTAGTAATTATGCGAACGGCCTAATAATGAAGAGAGCAATGGCTCCAACTTACTCATCTGCCTGGCCTTATCAAGCCGGTTGGCAAAAATAATGCACTTCAGGGCTTGCAATGATTCCTCAAACACATCGTTTACAATTAAATAATCAAACTCTTCGTAATGACTTATTTCAGTCACGGCATCATCCATTCTTCTCGCAATAGTAGCCTCACTGTCCTGACCTCTGTTTCGAAGTCTCTGCTCCAAAATCTGTATGGAGGGAGGAAGAATAAAGATAGAAATAACCCCTGAACGTTTTTGACGAATTTGCTGGGCACCTTGCCAGTCGATTTCAAGGATCACATCAATATTTTGATGTAAAAGCTCGTCGACAGTTTGCAGCGCTGTCCCATAAAAATGATCAAAAACCTTGGCGTACTCTAAAAAAGCATCTTGCTTGATTTCGTTTTGAAAATCATCCATTGAGACAAAATAATAATCCTCGCCATCAATTTCACCAGGCCGCATGGATCGTGTAGTGTGCGAGACAGAAACCGATAACCGCTCCACATCTTTAACTAAACGCCTGACCAAGCTTGTTTTTCCTGCTCCTGACGGGGCGGAAATGATATAAAGTTTTCCGTTTTCCATAAATCTGTCTGATTAAACTGTTGAAACTTAGAATGTGATCGCTAATTGAATTCGCCTCATCTTGGATTCGTTCGACATAAAGATAACGAACTGAAACCGGCCTGCTTACTCAATATTTTGGACCTGCTCGCGCATCTGCTCTATCAATACTTTCAATTCAATTGAAATATTGGTGACTTCTTTATCACCTGATTTTGAACCCAGCGTATTGGCTTCCCGATTCATTTCCTGCATTAAAAAATCAAGTCGCCGCCCAACCGGCTCCTGCTGTTCAAGCACTCGCAACACTTCAGTTACGTGGGTTTCAAGCCGGTCTAATTCTTCTTCGACATCGAGTTTTTGTGTCAAAAAAACAAACTCTTGCTCAAACCTTTCAAAATCAGGCTCCGCAACCAGCTCCGCAATTCTTTTATTTATTTTTTCGCGCAAATTAAGCAGTACTTGCGGCATGCGTTCATGTACTGCTGAGATTAATTCTTTGACCCTGGAACATCGCTCTTCAATCATCAAACTTAACTGTTCGCCCTCCCTTTCCCGAACCGCCAACAATTGCATTAATGCGCGATGGACCAATTCAGAAATGTCGGTTTTAAGCTGATTTATGTCCGCCTCAGACTCTTGTTGAATGCCAGGAAAGGCCAGCACTTCCAAAGCAGAAAATGGCCGGGCTGATTGCATCATGCCTTCAATTTTTGACGTTACAGACAAAAGTGACGCCACTGCCTGCATATCTATAGTGAGATCTTGTATGGAATGAGCCTGCTTTTTACAAATTAATGCGCATTCGACTTTACCTCTTTTTATACCGTTTGAGAGAACTCCGCGTAAATCCGATTCCAATGGTCGCAATCGCTCAGGCAATTTAAACGACATTTCACAATAGCGGTGATTCACAGATCTTAATTCGCAACTGATAATTAAATTATTGACTTCTGCCTCACTACCTGCAAATGCCGTCATACTTCTGATCATTTTCCACCTATAATTGCCGGGACTTTGTAAGGATTTCCTTCATGACTGATTTTTACGATCCTTCCACCTACCCCAAACAGTGGAACTATCTCCAATCCGGCACCATTATAGACGACTATATAATAGAGCGGGAACTTGCGCATGGCGGATTTAGTTCGGTCTATCTTGCACGGCAACGAATTGATCAAATCCAAGTGGCCATTAAGGAATATTTACCGAGAAAACTGGCACACCGGACCTGGAACAACCATGTTGTCGCTCACAGTGATGAAAATAGGGATTTATTCATGCGCGGGCGATCACTTTTTTTCGAAGAGGCGAAAGCGCTTGCCACATTAAAACACCGCAATATTGTCGATGTAATCAATTTCTTTCAAGAAAACTCTACCGTCTATATGGTGATGACTTATGACTATGGTTTCTCGTTAGATAAGATTTTAAAAGACCGGCTGATTACAATAACTCACGCCTTTCTTGTAAAAGTTTTTACAGCACTGATGTCAGGAATCGGTTTTATTCATGAGCAACATCTGCTGCATCTGGATATCAAGCCCGCCAACATCCTGATACGCCCTGATAATGATCCGCTTTTATTGGATTTTGGTGCTATCCAGAGTTTCCCGAATTCTATAAAAAATAAAAACAGTAAAATTTTAACAAAAGGTTTTTCCCCCATTGAACAATATAATACCGCCAGCCAATTGGGACCCTGGACGGATATTTATGCAATTGGTGCAAGCATCAGAGCCTGCCTCGATCTGAAAGCGTCGCCACCGGCTCCTGAAAGAAATAAAAAAGATACGCTATCTCCCGCTGTTAAAGCGCATAAAAAAAAGTATCCAACGCCTTTTCTCGAAGCCGTTGACTGGGCTATGGCAATTCAACCAAAAGACCGTCCCCAGTCAATCGATGAATTCTTAATTGCTTTTAATTCATAACTTTCGAATTTTTTGTAAAATTAATGCCCACGCTTAGTTCAATTATTTCCCACAACCGCCATTCATAATTAAGCACAAAATCCAATCAAGCGACCCTATCAATCAGCTACACCCCAATTCAAAACGGAATAGCATTACTAAGCCTGAATAACCTCATTAATCCCGACCGTTATTTATCCTGTTTCAGGTATACTGTGGAAATTTTTATTAAAAGAGCGACACTATGAGACCCAGCGGAAGAAACCCGGATCAACTGAGAGAGATTAAATTTACCTGTGGATTTACAAGGCATGCAGAAGGCTCGGTTCTGGTTGAATTTGGTGACACGCGAGTTTTGTGTACCGCTAGCGTCGACAAGTTTGTCCCACGCTTCATAAAAGGCAAAGGTGAAGGCTGGATTACCGCTGAATATGGTATGTTACCCCGATCCACACATGAACGCATGGGACGAGAAGCCAGTCGCGGCAAACAAGGTGGCCGGACAATGGAAATTCAACGTTTGATTGGCCGTTCGTTACGTGCAGCAATCGATCTTAAAGCATTGGGCGAACACACCATCACAATAGACTGTGATGTCCTGCAAGCCGACGGAGGCACCCGCACCGCGTCGATTACCGGAGGCTTTGTTGCCTTGTCCTTGGCAATCAATCAAATGATGGCCAAAAAATTAATCAAGTCCAACCCTATCCATGGACAAATTGCCTCTGTGTCGGTTGGTATTTATCAGGGCATTCCAGTATTGGATCTGGATTATGCCGAAGACAGCCAAGCCGAAACAGACATGAATGTCGTAATGAACGATGCGGCGGCTTTTATTGAAGTTCAGGGCACCGCAGAAGGGCATGCTTTCCGTAAGGATGAAATGGATGCCATGCTGGATTTAGCCAACATGGGCATTAATCAATTATTAGAAAAACAACGCGCCGCTATAGAAGCCTATAAATGATAATAAGCCGTTCTCAACCGATTGTTTTGGCCAGCAGCAATCCCGGAAAAATCCGGGAAATCCAGGCGATACTGGATGGTCATCCCATTTTGCCCCAATCCCGGTTCAAGGTCGTTGAGGCAGAGGAAACCGGCAGCACATTCGTTGAAAACGCCATAATAAAAGCCCGCAATGCAGCACAATATGCGCAACTTCCTGCCATTGCCGATGACTCAGGATTAGTCGTTGATGCATTGGACGGCGCACCCGGGGTCATTTCAGCCCGCTTTGCAGGAACCGGTGCCAGCGACCAAGACAACCTGGAGAAATTATTGTCTGAGTTGGACGGTGTCCCAACAAACCTGCGCACCGCCCGATTTATATGCATTATGGTTTTCATGAGGCACGCAATGGACCCCTGCCCGGTCATTGCTCAAGGTGTTTGGCAAGGACTGATCATGGCGCAGGCACAAGGTGAGAACGGTTTTGGCTATGATCCTGTTTTCTGGGTACCGGAATTTAATTGTGCCTCAGCGCAATTGTCTCCCGAACTGAAAAACAGTGTCAGCCATAGAGGCCAGGCCTTACGGGCATTGATAGCCGCTCTTGGTTGTGCAAAAAGCGCTTAACCCTGACACACACTCAGCCGCAAGACGACTTTCAACCTGATCATAACCGCTATGCCGTCTTTACTCGATATTGCCTCTCAGTTTACAGATTCAGCTCAGATTGCCGGCATCAACCCTCTGGGCGAAGGCCTGATTAATGACACTTATCTGGTCACCACATTTACTGGCGGATGGGTGTTACAAAGAATCAATCCTGTGGTTTTTCCTGATCCCAAGCTGGTTATTCGCAATATGGCCGTACTCAATCGTCATATTGCCGAAACGGGGCAAAACACGCTTAAACTACAAATTCCAGGTATCATTCAAACGCAATCAGGAGAAGATTGCGTTTCTGATCAACAGGGCCATACCTGGCGTGCAATCACGTATATTCCAAACACAATCAGCCTTGAGACGGTGGAAAGTCCGGGCCAGGCAAGGCAAACCGGGTTTGCATTGGGCCATTTTCATCGCTTGCTGAATAAATTGAATCCCACAGACCTTTACGACACGCTGCCCGGCTTTCATATCGCACCGGAATACCTGTCCCGTTACCGTCAGGTACTCAGCCAGACGAACACCTTGCATGGCTCCGCTGACAGCCGCTTTTGCCTTGATTTTATTGACCAATATGAAGAACTTACGCGTGTTTTGGAAAACGCAAAACACCAAGGGCTTTTAAAATTACGGGCCATTCACGGGGACCCCAAGTTTAATAACTTTTTGTTTGACAAGGATACCCGCGAAATTACAAGCCTGATCGATCTGGATACCGTTAAACCGGGTTTATTACATTACGATATCGGCGATTGCGTTCGATCACTTTGCCAATCGCCGGCAGGTCAATTTAACCTTGAAATTTGTGAAGCGTTACTGACCGGCTATCTGGAAGAAACAAGCTCCTTCTTGACCGAAGATGATTACGCCTATCTTTATCGTGCCATCCAATTGATTCCATTCGAATTGGGACTGCGTTTTTTCACGGACTTTCTGGAAGGCAACCGGTATTTTAAAGTGACGACACCGCATCAAAACCGGAGCCGGGCCATTGCGCAATTTCAACTGTGCGAAAGCATAAGCAAACAGGAAGCCGAAATAAAAAGTTTGATTGAACGACTGTACAACCGTGCCATGTAGGCTTATCGATATCCGTGCCTGCTCAAAGGCCTTTTCAGCAATACTTGACGCGTTAATCCTTTTTTACTGCAAGCACAGGCAACTATTCAAGTAAGTCTTTATGCTTGCCTGTTGAAATACTCAACCAAAACGGGATGAAACGTGTCAATTTGCTCCACGCTGAGACCCGCTTCGGGCGATACATAATCTGCATAACTCAGCAAGTGAGCGGGATTTAAGAACCCGACGATTCTTTCAAGTTCGCTCAAGCGTAACCCCTTCCTCAATAAATGAATAATGCAGGTATGCCTTAAGCAAAGAGGACTCACCTCTTCAGGACTGACTACGCCCGAATCTATCGCAGTCAATGTCAGCCATGCGGAGAGGTCAGCCAGGGAAAAAGTCTTACCGGTGTACCAAGCCGGAAAAAGTCCGGATTGCTCAAAAAAAACGGACAACCCGGGCGGCAATTCAATCCGGCGTGCCGAGGCGCCATTAACATTGATTGATTGTGTATGTTTATTAAAGTCTTTGGGAGTCAAATGAGCCACTTCAGTTAAAGATAACCCGCATAGCAGCAGGCTGATCAATTGTTTGCTCATGTTATTGGCGTTAGCTAAAAGACTGCGCAATTCATTTTGTGATAATTCTCTAATCACCGGAGCAGGTTCTACTTTTTCAGCTTCCAGGACCTGTGCCTTAGGCGTTTTATTTTTTTGCGAAACGCCCGGAAAATGCTCCGAGGCTTTTTTGTGAGACCGTTTACGATTAAATATGGCCAATTCGGACTGATTTGAAGGCTGCCGCTTTAAAAGCCCACTCATCCAGACACTGATCAACCCCAATAAAAATGAACCGGACAGAGCAAGCCAGGCATCACTCGTGTAATTTGGCCGGATTGGCTCCCTGGACTGGAGCGCACGCGCTACAACATTCATCAAAGGGTATCTTTCAAGTTGCTGCGTTTCAATGCGCATCAATTGCTCCTGATGCTCCCGGTAAACTTTTTCCAGACCCTCGACCTCGCGATGTAATTGATCGTTTTGCATAAGAACATTCGTGTAATGATCATCAAGTTCTTTTTGCTCGGCCAATTGTTTCCTCAAGGTTATTGAGATCTGTCTGGCACTAAAATAACGCCGTTCCGCATTAGAACGTACCATTTTTATACTGAGAAGACGTTGGGCATCAATTTCATTTTGCAGCTTCTTGATTTCCTCCGGGATCATTTTTAACGACGGTTGTATCGCTATGTTTGACCGGTAATTATCTTGACTGAAATCATTCAACTTATCTTTTAAATTTTGCAAACGCTGCTGAAGGTTAATAATCACAGGATTATCTTGTGGCGGCAGAATAACTTCACCATTCGTTATAGCCTTGTTGATTGCATCCAGTTGGGCTTTGGCTTTAAGCTCCTCCTCGCTGGCATTGCTGTAAGAAGAAATTAACCCTCTTATCCGCGCTTTCGTTTCATTTTGCTCAGATACTGCCGATTTAATCGCATTATCCCGTTCAAAGTCATCCATTGCGATACGCGTCGCTTCTATTTTATTTTCCAAATCAGCCAGGGTGGCTTTGATCTGTTCAGCAAGCTCATTTTTACTTTTTGATGAATCCGCAACGCGTGCGTCCAAATAAACATCAATCCACGTATTGATCAGCAAAGGCAGCAATTTGGCATCTTCACCTTCCGCCCGAATTTCCATCAAGTGAGCTTCAGGAACAGGCTCCAATACCAGCATTCTTCGAAGCTGGGAAACATCCATAAGCGTGCCGGGGCGCAAGACTTCCAATCGTTTTAATGTTTCTTCAAGAAGCTCTTGCGACAACAATACTTGCTGTTGGATGATGAAATGCTGAACTTGTTGCGAATCGGTTTGATCAAAACCAGCCGCGGCTGAATAGAGGAGTTTGGCACTGCTTTGATAGATTGCCGGTCGACTGAAAGTGTAAGTTAAACTCAACAAAGCTGAAATGCCAAACGCCAAGCCAAAAACCATGGCTTTTTGGGGGGACAAAAAGGCTGGCAAACCGGCATCTGATGAATGGCTTTGTAGTAAATCTTTCATTCTGTTAAGAATACACTTCCATAATTAAAGGTTTATTAACTCAAACCGGCTTAAAAAGCGACGTCAGATCATCCAGGGTCAGGCTCTCAATTTTGCCTGCATCCTCCTGATAAACCTCATCGGCCAAGGCCCGTTTTTTCTCCTGCATCTTCAGAATCTTTTCTTCTACTGTATTTTCAGTCATTAATTTATAGACAAAAACAGGCTTATCCTGACCGATGCGATAGGCTCGATCAGCTGCTTGAGATTCAACCGCAGGATTCCACCATGGATCATAGATAATAACCGTATCGGCTTGTGTCAAGTTCAAACCGACCCCGCCCGCCTTAAGGCTGATTAAAAACACATTGACCGCACCGCTGGTAAATGTGTTGATCACCTCGTCTCTGTCCTTGGTTTGGCCGGTTAATTGAGTATACGGAATATTGCGCTCAATCAGCTCAACTTCAATAAGCCGCAGCATTTTTGTAAACTGAGAAAACACCAGTATTCGCCGCCCCTCTTCAAGCAACTCCGGCAGCATCTCCATCAACAAATCAAGCTTGGCCGATTCTTTAACTTTTTGAGCTTCCTTCAAAGGTAATGTTCGGGGATCACAACAGGTTTGCCTTAGTTTAAGCAAGGCATCCAAAATGGTGATGTGACTGCGAGCCAAGCCTTTTTCCTCAATAGCTGCACGCACTTTCTGCTCCATGGACAAACGAATACTCTCGTATAAAGCAGCTTGTTTATCATACAACGGGACCGAGCGGATAATTTCTGTCTTGGGCGGCAATTCCTTTGCCACTTCCTGCTTGGTTCTTCGCAACAAAAATGGCGCCAGACGTCGGGATAATCTGTTTTTTTGTTCAACATCACCTTCCATCTCAATAGGCGATCGGTAAACCCGTTTAAAAAAAGCACTATCACCTAAAAATCCAGGCATTAAAAAATCAAATTGAGCCCACAATTCTCCCAAGTGATTTTCCATGGGCGTTCCTGTCAAACTTAGACGGTGAGTTGCTTTAATTTGCCGGACAAATTTTGACGCATTGGTTTTGGGGTTTTTAATCATCTGCGCCTCGTCCAGAATAAGGTAGTAATAGCGCGACTTTAGTAACACATCGGCATCTCTGGACAACAGCGGATAAGTAGTCAAAATCAAATCATGACTATCAATTTTATCGAACAGGCTCTTACGGTCCGCTCCCTGCAGGGTTAACACTTTTAACCCGGGCGTAAAGCGCTCTGCTTCCCTGCGCCAATTCCCCATCAGGCTGGTCGGCGCAACGATCAGGCAAGGATCAAACAGCCTTCCCGCCTCTTTCTCTAATAACAAGTGCGTCAGCGTTTGAATGGTTTTGCCCAAGCCCATATCATCAGCCAGAATACCGGCAAAATGATATTCTCTCAAAAACTGCAACCAGTTCAATCCCTGGCGTTGATAGCCACGCAGTTCGGCATTTAAGCCCTGAGGCAACACAGACGCACCAATACCCGAAAAATTTTTCAATTTCCTGCCTAACTCTCTTAAGGATTTACCGCCTCTGATGCTGAATACACCATAGCTTCGTTCTTCAACGTCAACGAGACTTGCCGCATCATAGCGAGAAAGTTTGAGTGTTCCATTGCCGTTAGCCAACCCTGTATTGAATAACTCATATAAAACATTAAGAATGGGCTGCAGTTGGTCTGACGAAATCGAAAGATAGTTGTGAGTCCCTACTGAAATATTGAGCCTGTCCGGCAAAGAATCAAGATCATAATGCTCAAGGACAGGCATGATCAAAGGCAACAAGGGTAAAGACTTGCCGTCGATAGTGACATTAAAACTCATGTCGAACCAGTCACTGTCTTTTTCTTCTATCTCGGCATCAAAAGACTCCGACATTTGAAACTGCATCAGAAAACTGGCATCTTTCTCAATGACCCACCCCTCTTGCTGGAGTTGCGGACACACCACTTCCAGAAAATCCCGCCACAAATAGGGATTGTCCATGCTGCTGTTTTTCAGCCCTCCCCATAACAGACGTTCATTTTTATCCGCCGATGACCACTCAAAGCCCAAACCGGTGAGCCTCGCCAATGCCTCCCGCTCCCTTTCCTGATCACGATGAATGCGCAAAACGCCGTGAGTCCCTTTAACGACAGATAATACGTACTCTTGGTCAAACAGCAAAACATCGCCATAATCAAAACCCATTTTTACAAAATGATTGTAGTGACGCCCACCCTCCTCTTTTCCTAACAGAATAAGATGCGGCCGGGGCGCTATATCCTTCAGTTCGATCAAATCCATAGCCTGGGGCGGCGGCACCGGAAAATCAGGATGCCTGAATATCAGCATTTCACTGAATTGTTCGACCAAAACTTCCGGCACAGGGGGCGCAGTCATCAGGTAACTGGCCTGCTCAGCACTTAAAGGCCGGGTATCTAATGCCCCGATTCTATTCTGGCTTTCATCCAGATAAAGCGGCGGCGTAACGCGAATCAGCTTAGCCTCCGGCTCTATTACGCCAAGCAATTGATAATCGCCACAGTCTTGTTTTTGCCAGTTGAATTGTATTTGGCGAGGTTCGCCTGGTGTTAAAGGTGAGTTTTCAAGATCCAGATAGAACAATCTTCCCGTACTAATGAGCTTGGTCAATACCAAATGCCCTGCAGCGCCCGCGATGATAGGCTGACTAGAAGGCGTCAGCTTAAGAGCGGTGAGCAATCGGATAATTTCCTCATCTTCAGCCTGAATAAACGAGCTATAGCTATAGTTGTAGCGCAGATTATTAATGCTGGTCTTTTTGCCCTTACTTAAACCGCCAGCTGGCTTCTGCCGGGTTTCCATAAGATCCAGTATGTAGCCATAAGGTTTTGATCCCGGTATTAATAAATAGGCCAGGAACTCCTGAAAATCAGATTTACTTTCGGGCTTTGCTGCATAAGCTTCCAGCCATCTTAAACAATCGGCTGTATGCGTTTCAATGACTTTCGGATGGGCCAATATTTTTTGATAGTACAGACAGACAGCGGCAACATGTTTGCAGTTATAACCGACCGTGCAAGAACAGCGACCGTTGATCGAGATTGACTTGAAATTGTTTTTCCATAAAACGGTGATTTTTTGCTCGTAACCTTTTTTACCCATTCCCTTAACCGACGAAACCAGCACCGCTGAATCATTTTTTTCATCGATACTGACATCGGTGACTTTTTCGTTCAAAAAATAATCCATGCCCCCGGCAAATGCCGAATCGCTGCATTCATAGCGAATATCTGAATTTAAAATCGCTTTCTGATTCATTCGGGAACAAACTTCACTTGAGGTCGAGAGATTATGAACAAGGTAACGGCATCTTTATACTAAAGAGCCTTAGGGCAGTGCGAATCAATTTCACAGTGCTTTCAATGCACCGGTGCAACTGCTGCCTTGACCTGCTGTACAACCAAAACAATGATCACGAACAGTAATAGGTTGCCCGTTTAAAAGAGAGGAACTCAAGCCACTGATATGCGCTTTGCTTTCAGGTAACGCACCCAGGGGTAAAGTCAGCATTTGATTGAAATCACAATCGTAGACATAGCCTTGCCAATCAACGCTCAACGTATTGCGGCACATCACTTGTTCAAGATTTTCTGCCTGATGATTGGATTTGAGCAACTGCATATACTCCTCGAATAAATTATTATTGGTAAGGTATTTGGCAAATCGCTGTATCGGCAAATTGGCCAGCGCAAAAAGCCGGTTGAATACAATACCGTAATGGCTCAATAAGTAATCCTTATAGGTTTTTTCCAGTGCGGACTGCTCCGGAGGAAGATTGATACCCTGAGGATTGAACACCAGATTAAGCTGTAAATCACTGCCCGGCTGACCGTAACCTAAGGCATTCAATCGCTGCAAAGCAGCCAAACTGGCTTGAAAAGTCCCTTTGCCCCGTTGCTTATCAACATTATCCTCCAGATAACACGGCAAAGACGCGATGATCTCAACCTCATGGTCGGCTAAAAATGCAGCCATATGTTCATAACCCGGCTCTTCAAGAATCACCAGATTACAGCGATCAATCACCTTGACCCCCATCGCTCGCGCCCGGCTGACCAAATAAGTGAACTGGGGATTCATCTCAGGCGCCCCGCCGGTCAAATCAAGCGTTTTTATTTTTGCCTGTTCAATAAACACCAGCACTTCCTGGATAGTCTCTAGCGACATCACCTCGGTCCTTTTGGGGCCTGCATTGACATGACAATGGGTACAACTGAGATTACAAAGGTACCCCAAGTTAACTTGCAGAATCTCCAGATTTTTTCTAAGAATGGCTGGAAAATCTTTATCGCCGGTATTCAAAGCGGTCGCTCTCATCATCTCAATCTTTGCTTAAAAAAATATCGCCATAGTAAGCGGTCACTTTCCCTTTGCCGTTATCGGTATCCGTCATAACCGCAACAGCGTCAATGTAACGAATGTCTTTATCAACATGTTGTCTTAAATCCTCCAGCAAATTCCGTTTTTCAATAAACCAGGTTCCGGTCGCATCTTCAGTGGTTCTAAGCGCCATCATGATTGCGTTATTTCCGGCAAAGGCATTAGGCCAAACGGACCCTTTAGGTGAAGATCCCGCCCAGACATAATTGATTGCCTTGGTCCGCCAAAAAGCAAGCCCCCCATCAACAACCGCATAAACCCGGGCCGCATAATCATCGCCCGGCTTACTGTGTTCGTCTCGCAAACTCAAGCGATTCTCGATACGCCAACGCCAATTGATAAACGGGGTTTTCAATAAATCTATGCGTTGCTTTTTAAACAGCCCGGAAGCTGCATTTTCGCTGATTGCTTGCAAAACCAACGTCTGATCTAAAAGCAACAGGCGATAATCTGTTTCACTGCTGAATGATTTGGGTTGCCATCCGTCTAAAGAATCCCCAGAAAAATCCCCCAAAACCAGACGATCTGCCAAGGCATTGTTCAGCAACCCAAAGCAAAGAAGGCCTGTCAGCATAAACGTTCGGTAATTTTTACCCACTAGTTTTATCATTGAAATCCGCAAATAAAATCAAGCCACACATAAGCCACCATTGTACTCGATTGCTTTTCGCAATAAAGGTGAAGCACTAAATTAAAATCCGGTTCAATCCTGACCGCTTGCAATTAAAAATGACTCAATAACTCAATTGAATAAAAAAACACTGGAAAAAGAGTTTATACCTCATGTAAAATGCGCCGCTCTACATAGTCAACTCAATAATGCCTGGGTGGCGGAATAGGTAGACGCAAGGGACTTAAAATCCCTCGCTCGTAAGGGCGTGCCGGTTCGATTCCGGCTCCAGGCACCATTCAAATCATTTCCTAAGAAATATCAAGAAAGTTTATTCATCCTTGATTTTTTTGACATTACCTACTTAAAAAAACTTATTCCGTATTTATTTTTGCAGACCCTTGGCTGTTATTTTTTTAGAACGCGCGAATACATATGCGAAAGCAGGCTGCAACGTCCTGTTACAAATATCCTGAAATCTGAAAAAAATTATTCGATATCGGCAGCTCTGAACTCCCACCCATTGAAGCTTTAAGACGGCATCCCTGCTGCCGACATACCCGAAAAGCTTACGCCTCTCCCTCTTGATCATCAGACCGGAAATGACTGCTCCGATCCCCAGAAAAGAAAAAACCGCCGGTGAGCGGTCTTTTTGTCATTGGATTACGCTTGAAATAATAAGCTTAATCAATAGCGGGCGATTTATTTATACCCGCTTTTGATTGATTTCACTGTGTAACGCTCTGAATTCATCGGTCAGTTTATGATGAGGCGCGTAGTGAACAAGCGGCTTGGCTTCGCTGTGTGACTCTCTTATTTTTACCGAAGGAGATATTTTTGCATCCAGCACCGGATGACCCAGTGATATTAATTCTTCGACCAATTGACGGGGGAGATTGGCCTGTTTTTGGTACTGATTGACGACAATGCCTTCAATTTCAAGGTTTTGATTGTGATCGGTCTTAACTTCAGCAAGCGCTTGCATCAATGTAAACAAGGCTTCTCTTGAAAACGCATCGCAGTCAAACGGAATAAGGCACTTATCCGCTGCAATCAATGCGGATTGGCTGTAAAAATTTAAAACAGGCGGCGTATCGATGTAGATGGTATCGAACCCTTCCAACTTATCTAACGCTTCTTTGAACTTAAAGATTTTATACCGTGACTCGAGGCGGGCTTGCAGAGGCTCCAATTCAGGATGAGAAGGAATGATGTAAAGATTGGGAAAAGGCGTTTCATGGATAACGCTTTCAAGCCCGGAATCATTGGAGCCAAAAAACCCTAAACTCAAACTGGCTTTGAAAAAGTGAGCAATGGTCTGGTCCGAATTAGTGACGTTGCCTCCCAACAGGTACTGGGTAGCATTGCCCTGAATATCCAGGTCAACGACCAAGGTTTTTTTGCCTTCAACCGCGTTAATGGCGGCTAAATTACAGGTGATGGTCGATTTACCAACGCCGCCTTTCTGGTTGAAAATAACCCTTTTCATACTGTTTACCATGAGTTCAGATGAGTAATTGAGTGCATTATAAAGTCAACATTAATAATATCAACAACGGACAAACGTATCGGCGCCGCAGGCTGGGCACTTGGGAATAACACTGGTTGTTTTAAAGGCAATCTCCTTATTGCACTGATCACAGACAAATGTTCCGGGGCCTGTCACTTCGCCGCTGTGATAAGTATTTTGCTCGGCAAGGGTTTTCAGCTTGGCAAGTTCGACACTGGTTTTATCGGCGACACTCATAAAGGCATCGAGTGCAAAATTTTCAATCAGATCGATGTCAAACTTTAGCCATTCGGATAAATCACCAGAGTCTTCGTCATTTAAAGCGTGAGCCGCATGCTCAACGTCACGCTTCACGTAATCAGATATTTTCGATAATTCTTCCTGAGTCACCCCACCTATTTCGCTGGTTTTCTCCTTGGCTTTTTCCAGCGCATTGGCCAATGAATGAATACCATCATCCATGACCTCATAGAGATGCCCCATCAGATCGTTATAGGCTTCGATCAGCTTATTGTCACTCATGTTATTGACTCCTTAAAATGAGACTTTTGATTTGCACAAGTGTACTGTATTCTAACGATTTTGGCCCGAAAAGATGAGTTCGATGGAAGAAATTTACAAGCCTTCAGTTATTGAGCAAGCCGTTCAAAAAGCGTGGGAAGACTCCGGCAGCTTTAAAGCTGTCGAATCATCCGATGCGGAGAAATTCTATTGCTTATCCATGTTTCCCTATCCCAGTGGCAAGCTGCACATGGGCCACGTCAGAAACTACACCATTGGCGATGTGATAAGCCGCTTTTTCAGGATGCAAGGTAAAAATGTAATGCAACCGATGGGCTGGGATGCTTTCGGCTTACCGGCTGAAAATGCGGCTATGCAACATGGCGTTCATCCCGCCGACTGGACGTATGAAAATATTGATTACATGCGTGACCAGCTCAAAAGACTGGGCTTTGGCTATGACTGGGACAGGGAACTGGCTACGTGCGACCCTTCTTATTACCGCTGGGAGCAATGGTTTTTTATCAAGCTGCTTGAAAAAGGCTTGGTTTATAAAAAAACCGCACCGGTCAATTGGTGCCCGCATGACCTCACAGTTCTGGCTAATGAACAGGTTATCGACGGCGGCTGCTGGCGTTGCGGCACCCATGTCGAGCGCAAAGAAATTTCGCAGTGGTTTCTTAAAATTACCGCGTATGCCGACGAATTACTGCAAGCACTGGATGGCCTGGACGGCTGGCCGGAACAGGTCAGAACCATGCAGGTCAACTGGATAGGCCGGTCAGAAGGCGTGGAAATGGATTTTCAAGTCACTGAAATGGGCGAGCCTTTAAGAATTTATACAACCCGTCCTGATACATTGATGGGCGTGACCTACCTGGCGGTCGCGGCAGAACACCCTTTAGCGCTAAAAGCCGCCCATAACAATCCAAATATAGCGGCCTTCATTGAAGAGTGTAAAGTCATGGAAACCTCGGAAGCTGCGATGGAAACCATGGAAAAACGCGGCGTTGATTCGGGTATTAAAGCGACACACCCTATAACCGGCAAGCAAGTTCCGGTCTGGATTGCCAACTTTGTATTGATGGGATATGGCACCGGTGCCGTCATGGCCGTACCAGCCCATGATCAACGCGATTTCGAATTTGCTCATAAATACGGCATTCCGCTAAAACAGGTTATTTTTGCCAAAGACGGCGGCCCTGATGACATCAGCGACCACGCATTTACCGACAAAGGCATACTAAAAAACTCCGGCGAATTTGACGGTCTGGCTTCTCAAGACGCTTTTTCGGCCATTGCTAAAAAACTGGAATCGGAAAACAAAGGCCAGCGTAAAACCAATTTCCGCCTGCGGGATTGGGGCGTGTCAAGACAGCGTTATTGGGGCGCGCCGATTCCGGTGATTTACTGCGATGATTGCGGTGTTGTTCCTGTGCCGGAAAAAGATTTACCTGTCGAACTGCCAAGAGATGTCGTGCTGGATGGCTCACAGTCGCCGCTGGTTGCTCATCCCACTTTTTCGCATGCGGCCTGTCCTAAATGCGGCAAAGACGGCCGAAGGGAAACGGATACGTTCGACACCTTCATGGAATCTTCCTGGTATTTTGCCCGTTTTGCCAGCCCTAAAGCCGACAAGATGCTGGATGAAAACGCCAACTACTGGTTGCCTGTTGACCAGTATATAGGCGGTATCGAGCATGCCATTCTGCACCTTTTGTATTCGCGCTTTTTCAACAAACTGCTGCGCGATGAAGGTTTACTGGTTAACGACGAACCTTTCAAAAAACTGCTCACCCAGGGCATGGTCTTAAAAGACGGCAGCAAAATGTCCAAATCCAAGGGCAATACGGTTGACCCTCAGGCCCTTATCGACGAATACGGAGCCGATACGGTCCGCTTGTTCATCATGTTTGCCGCCCCTCCCGAACAATCGCTGGAATGGTCGGACAGCGGCGTTGAGGGTGCCTTCAGGTTTCTGCGCCGCTTGTGGAAGCAGGTTCATCTTCATGTCACTCATTCGCAGGCGATACCCGCTCTGGATAAACAATCGCTGGACAGCGATCAAAAGGCAATAAGGCGTCAGGTGCATCAAACCCTGGACAAAGTAACCGATGATCTTGGGCGGCGTTATACCTTCAATACGGCGATTGCGGCCAATATGGAGTTGCTGAATTCGGTTTCCAAATTCTCCGATACTTCAGACAATGCTCTGGCTATTCGCCAGGAAGCATTAGAATTCATTGTGTTGATGCTTGCACCGATTGTACCTCATATTTGCCAGCATTTATGGCAAGGACTGGGTCACTCGGGTTCCGTGATTACCGAAAAGTGGCCGGTCTCGGACCCATCCGCATTACAACAAGATGAACTGGAAATTGTGGTTCAGGTAAACGGTAAATTACGCAGTAAAATTTTAGTTTCGGCCTCTGCCACGCGCGAAGCAATCGAAACTGCTGCGTTGAATGATGAGCACACGCTGCGTTTTATCGATAATAAACCGGTTAAAAAAATCATTGTTGTACCGCATAAACTGGTCAATATTGTTGTTTGATGAGCAAGGTAATTGAGTAATATCGACATGATGATAACAAGAGTGCTGGCTTTGAGTTTGGCGTTAATGACCGTTGCATGCGGCTATCATTTGCGCGGAGCGATTGATTTGCCTGAGCAAATGCGTAAGATTTATATTAAAAACGCCTCCAATTCCTTGCAGCAACAATTCACTAAAACAATGAAAGCGTCATCCGTAGATGTCGTTAAACAAATAAATCAGGCAGGCCTGGTTGTCGCCGTATTTAACGAGAAAATGGATCGCCGGGTTCTTTCACTGAGTTCTACCGGAAAAGCCAGCGAGTTTGAGCTGAATTACTCATTGGATTATGAATTGCAGGACGCGTCAGGAGCTGTATTGAAAAAAGTTCAAAGCATTGAGATCACCCGTGAATATTACAATGATCAGGAAGCCATTATTGCTAAGACCAATGAGGAAGTGATCATTCAGCAAGAGCTATATCAGCAAGCAGTAAAATCGATAGTGAATACGGCCAGATCTGATCTGACCAGCAAGTAATCAGTAATGCGGTTAAAACTGGATCAGCTGGAAGCCAACTTGAATAAACAGCTGCAAGCTGTTTATTTGATATGTGGCGACGAACCCTTGCAATTGGGTGAAGCGGCAGATCTGATACGAAAAGCGGCTAAAAAGGTCGGTTTTGATAACAGGGAAGTATTGACGGTGGACACTCATTTCGATTGGCGAGAACTGAGTGCCGCCGCCGAAGCCATGAGCATTTTTTCCGAAAAAAAACTTATTGACCTGCGCCTGCCCAGCGGCAAACCGGGCATGGAGGGTAGCAAGGCTTTCCTGCATTACTGCGAGCGGCGTCCTGAAGATACGATTTTACTCATCACCTCCGGAAAACTTGAGGCATCGGCCAGCAAATCGAAATGGGTGCAGGCTATCGAGAACACAGGCATTCTGGTTCAAGTCTGGCCGCTGGCGGGCAAGGAGCTGATGAATTGGCTATCGCAACGCCTTCAGCAAAAGGGAATGAGCGCCGATAGTGATGGCCTGAAAATTCTGGTCTCGCGTATAGAAGGCAACCTGCTGGCTGCAGCGCAGGAGATTGAAAAGCTTTTCGTTTTATACGGCCCGGTAAAATTAAAAAACGAGGATATTGCTTCCGTAGTGGCTGACAGTTCCCGTTATGATGTTTTTAATCTGGCCGATGCCTTATTAGCAGGAAATGCCGAACGCATCGTCAAGATTTTAGAGGGATTAGAAGCCGAAGGAGTCGCCGCCCCCATTGTACTTTGGTCAATCACGCGTGAAACCAGAGTGCTGTGTAAGATCAAGCAGAGTATACGCGACGGTCATTCTAGAGATCAGGCCTTTTCAAAAAACCAGGTTTGGGATAAACGTAAACCCCTGATTGATGCCGCTATTCATCGCCTTAGTACTAACCGGCTTGATCAGGCGCTTTTGTTGAGTGCCAAAGCCGATCGACAAATCAAGGGCGCGCAACTGGGCGACCCTTGGCAGACTCTTTTAACGATCTGTTTGCTTTTGGCCGGCCTTGATCCTATGGCAGAAACAGGCTAAACCTTGCACCACCCAACGTACTGTCATTGTCTAGGGTTATAAAGCCGTTGCGTTGACCCTGGCTATGAAGTTCAGCAATCGTTGACGCAAAATGAAGCCCAAGACCGGTATTGCCTTTTCCCAGCTCGCCGCTTTTGACTCCCTGAGTGCCCGCCATGATGCCGTAAGAAAAACCAGGCCCGTCATCTTCGATGCATAAGCAGACATAATCACCTTGCTGACGTCCTGATAAGCGTATCGCTTGGCGGCAATAACGCAACGCATTGTTAACGACAGAAACCAGAACCGTATTGATTAACGTATCATCGCAAAAACAAAACAAGTCATCACTGCATTCCACTGCGAGCGAAATCTGCCGTAATTGAATCTGCAGGCTTTGCTGATAGCCCACCTCTTCCAACATATCGAGAACCCGGCACTCTTCAAGCAGAGGCTTGAAGTGGCTTGCATCCAGCCGGTAAAGTATCAGCAACTGCATGACACAACTGTTCATTCGGGCAGTTTCGAAATCCAGTATCTGAAATTCCGGCTTTTCGGAATTGGCTTGCTCTAACGCAAGTGTTCTGATCAAAGACCGAACGGTTTGAAGTGAATTTTTTAAATCATGAACTGACGAGGCAAGAATCTGACTGAATTTTGCATTCTGGCTCATTATTGAGACGCCGTTGAATTGATTTTATGGGACAAATTATTCAACTGGGCTTGCAGATGTTCTATTTTTTCTTTTTTGACACCAAATTGTGACGCTTTATTGATGAACGTCTGAATGCGTTGAATTTTTTCTTTGTTCACTTCGTTGGTCTTTAAGTCATGCAACAAAATCTTGACCATATTAATCATAATGGTTTTGTTTTCCGGCATGGTCGTTGCCGCCCTTTGGAAAACCTGCGTCGCTTCGGTGATATTGCCCTGCTTAAATAAATCCACACCCTTATTATTGATATCGACCAATTCCTTTTTGATACGCGCTATCAATTTTTCACCTTGCTGGGCATTACCGGTCTCGTTCAGCACTTTTCTGACGTCTTCCATAAAATGATCATCGTCGGCATGGTTTTTAATCAGCTGCTCAAGTTGTTTATTTGCCGCCTTATCATCCCCTTTCAAATAACTGGTTTTGATCATTTCCAATCTAAGATCGGTAGGCGCCTTGTTTCCCAGCTCCAGACTCAGTTTTTGCGCTGTTTGATACGCCTGCACCGATGACTCTTCATCGGCCAG
Organism: Methylomicrobium sp.; assembly: GCA_018333785.1. GTDB lineage: Bacteria > Pseudomonadota > Gammaproteobacteria > Methylococcales > Methylomonadaceae > Methylicorpusculum. The sequence continues at coordinate 43,189 of JAGXSU010000062.1, forward strand.
CTGATGAAAAACCTCTGTTTCCAGCAACGCAGCTCTCAGCTCCGCCTCAGGATTGCCAAAATAAAGCGAGCGCATGTCCTTTAAGGTTTTGAGCGCTGATTTGGCGTCCGTTTTTGAATAAATTTTGGCCAACCCCGCAAAATCGCCGGAAGAATGATGAACGGAGTTTTTGCCCAGATCGATTGCCGTTTTATACGCTTTTTCGGCGATGGACAGTTCGCCATTCATATTGGCCATAGTCGCCAGCTTCTGCTGCCTCAAGATGGCCTGGGGAGATAAAGCGGTCGCTTCATTTAAAGTATTCTGAGCCCCGGCAAAATCGCCTTGCGCTTCATGCGTTTTGGCCAGCCAGTCAAAGGCTTCCAGCATCATCGGATAGTCATCAATCAATTTCCGGAAAATAGCTTCGGCCTCGCTAAAATCATCCTGCAGATAGGCAATTATCCCCAGGCCCAGAGTGGCCCAATTTAATTCACTTTGTTCTAAAACAGCCTGATAAATGGCTTTGGCATTTTTGAAATCGCCGATTTTAATGGCCAGCTGGGCACGCAGCTTGAGAAGATGCGTGTGCATCAGGCGATTGTTTTCCAGCAGCTTTTTGTCGCAATGCGCAATTGCAAGACTGATGTTGCCTGAATCCAACGCTTTCTCTATGTCGCCCAGATACTCTTTGCGGGAAATATTTCTTTTGATCCGGTTAAGCAACTGTTCCGCATTAAAAGGTTTGGTCATGTACTCATCGGGCTTGTTGTCCATTGCCCCCAAGACCATACTTTGAGTCTGTTCGGCCGTCACCATGATAAATACAGCATAGAAAGGAAGCAGTTTCCTGAATCTGGCTTCTTCCAGTATCTGCTGGCCGTTTTTACCTGAACCCAGGTTGTAATCGCAAAGCACGATATCAAAACTGTCCTTTCGCATTGCGGCGATGGCGCTGGAACCGTTGGCTGCCTCGGTTATGAGTTTCATGTCAAAACCATAGATCATTTCCCGGATCGCCTTGCGCATGGTGGCCTGATCCTCGACGATAAGTACTTTCTTTGATTTAAGCGATTGCTTCATCTGGTGAAGTTTAAACGGTGATGAAAAAGTGTCCAGCGAAACGTCAAATAAATCCATTCTGCTCTTTGCTGAAGCGCAGCTGCGCTCCAGACAAAGCAAGAAAATAACCGGCAGTTCTTACTATAAAAGTCATTATTGATCATAAATTGGCTTTTCAAACTGAAAATAATTCGGCTTAATTCCCGGCATTATAAAGGCATAACTCAAATACAGGCAGCCTCTTAATCGACCGTTTAAAAACAGCCGCTTTTTCTTGCCGACACCCTTTGCTTTCAGCGAGCTGGATTTACTCAAATCAAACGAGCCGCTGCACACTCCACCTGTTTTTTAAAACTAAGACAGCCCGATTTGATTTCTTTGTTTGGGACTGGCTTGAAAAATAGACGAGCCATCCCCACATTGACAGAAACCCTATTAACTGAACTGAGGAATCTATAAGCATGACTGTTGAAGCCAAAAAAGAAACCCGCGGATTTCAAACCGAAGTTAAACATCTTCTGCATTTGATGATCCACTCCTTGTACAGCAACAAGGAAATATTTTTACGCGAATTAATCTCCAATGCCTCTGATGCGGCCGATAAACTGCGTTTCATGGGACTATCGAATGATGCGTTATACGAAGGCGATAGCGAATTAAAAATCCGTATCAATTTCGATAAAGACCAAAAAACCATCACCATCATCGATAACGGGGTGGGTATGGATCGCCAGGAAGTGCAGGAGCATATCGGCACCATCGCCAAATCAGGAACCAAACAGTTTTTTGAGTCATTGACAGGCGACCAGGCCAAAGACAGCGAATTGATCGGCCAGTTCGGTGTCGGTTTTTATTCCGCATTTATCGTTGCCGATAAAGTGACCGTTAAAACCCGCAAAGCCGGCTTATCCGCTGAAGAGGGGGTGTTGTGGGAATCAGCCGGAGAAGGCGAATACACACTGGAATCCATTGAAAAACCAACCCGCGGCACCGAAATCACCTTACACCTGAAAGAAAGCGAAGACGAATTTTTAGACGGTTACCGCCTCCGCTCCATTGTCAGAAAATTCTCCGATCATATTTCTTTGCCGATAGTCATGGACAAGGTAATTCCGGCGGAAAAAGACGACGAAGGCAATGAAACCAGCCCTTCCAGAATCGAAGAAGAAACCGTCAACAGCGCCTCGGCTTTATGGACCAAAGCCAGACAGGATATTTCCGATGAAGATTACAATGAGTTCTACAAACACGTAGGCCATGATTTTCAAGATCCGATGGCTCATGTCCATAGCAAAGTGGAAGGCACCAACGAATACACCTTGTTGCTTTATGTGCCGTCGAGAGCCCCGTTTGATTTATGGGACCGGGATGCCAAACACGGCGTCAAACTCTATATCAAGAAAGTCTTCATCACCGATGATGCCGAACAGTTGATGCCGCGTTATTTAAGATTCATTCGTGGTGTGATTGACGCCAGTTCCTTGCCGCTCAATGTATCAAGGGAAATCCTGCAACAAAGCAAACAAATCAGTAACATCAAATCCGGTGCGGTTAAAAAAGTGCTGGGCTTGCTGGAAGGTATCGCCAAAAACGAACCTGAAAAATATGAACAGTTCTGGACGGCATTCGGTAATGTCATCAAGGAAGGACCTATCGAAGACTTTAGTAACCGCGAACGTATCGCCAAATTATTGCGCTTCTCTTCAACCCATACCGATAGCGAAAAACAGGATGTGTCTCTGGAAGATTATGTCAGCCGCATGAAAGAGGGCCAGGAAAAAATCTATTACGTGACCGCAGACAGCTTTGCTGCCGCCAAAAATAGTCCGCATCTGGAAATTTTCCGTAAAAAAGGCATAGAAGTATTATTGTTATCCGACCGGATTGACGAGTGGCTGATATCCAGCGTGTCCGATTTTGACGGCAAACATTTACAATCCGTCGCCAAAGGTGATCTGGATTTAGGCGGCCTGGAAGACGAAGAAGAGAAAAAAGAACAAGAAACCGTCAACAAAGACTTTGAATCGGTACTGAGCCAAATCAAAGAAGCGCTCAAAGACAAGGTTAGCGAAGTGCGTTTGTCACACCGCTTGACCGACTCCCCGGCCTGTCTGGTAAGCGATGTTTACGGCATGAGTCTCAATATGGAGCGCATCATGAAAGAAGCCGGTCAAAAAATGCCCGGATCGAAACCCATATTCGAGTTAAACCCCCATCACCAGTTAGTCACGCGTCTGAAAGAAGAACAAGACGATCAACGTTTTGACGATCTGGCGCACATTCTGTTCGATCAGGCGGTACTCAGCGAAGGCGGACAACTGGAAGATCCCGCCGCGTTTGTGCATAAGTTAAACGGCTTGTTACAGGGTCTGTTGAAATAATGCATGAATAAAAAAGGCCGGGCAACCGGCCTTTTTTATGGGCAATAGGAAATTAAAGAGGATTACCTGATTATAAAGATGCTTTAGCAAGAACGTCTTTCCGGCAGAGCCTGCCCCGGTCAGGGAATGCCGGAATCCAGGCTCCATGGATGGATTTAAGCTTACCGTCCCTGGGACTGGATCCCCGCTTCCCGGCGGGGATGACGAGTTTGTGTGTTATCTGACAAAGTAGAATTAAGGTCTTGCCGAATGAATGACGCTTTATTAGGGCGATAGTTCATTTAAAACACAGAGTGCCCGCCAAACCGTCAAATTGGTTTTTGCCGGTAATTATATTAATGACGCCATTGACTTGAATGTTGCTGTTGATCGGATCAAGAAACACAAACTTTCCCGTCCCCTTTACCGGATTCATGGTTTCTGAAATGGGTATTTGTCCCTTTTCATCAGGAAAACCCAATGGGGTCGCAACATCATTTGACGTAAAAATCAGGCCTGCCTGATCAGCAGAACCCAAAATATGGTTTAGAAAAGTGGTTCCAGAGATATCCTGACCGATGATTTGCCCTTTAAATGGCCCGTTTATCTTAATGACCGGCTTTGACTTTTTTTTTGCGTTAGTTTTAACCAAGTAGATCTGATATTGACCAATCTGTTCGAAACTGCCCTCAATAGAATCAGAATTCATAGGATCCAGCGGAATGGCGTTGGAGCCAACAGTTCCACTTTTAATACTATAACAACCGTGAAGTTCGTCATTTGCAGAAACTGCTGTTATTGAAAAAGTAAAGGCCGCAAAGGCCAATAGGGTTTTAATCTTCACTGGTGATCTCCCAAAAAGTAACTATTCAGACCCCCACAAAAAAACTGTATTTTTAAGCCACCAAGACTTATTCTGTGCGCCATGCAACTGAGCGATCATGATCTAAACCAACTGGATGAAGACAAGCTTCTTGACCTGCCGGAAGAGGATTTGCGTCGCCTTTCGATTCGCTTGCTCAACGATCTCAAGGAAGCACGCGAGCGCTTGAAGCAAAACTCGCGCAATAGCTCCCGGCCAC